>JAUNNC010000213.1 GCA_030531585.1 Eubacteriales bacterium
CGTTGGAGGTGAGGTACAGATAGCCGTTTTCCACATAGGCGTCGTCCACTTTGCCTTCGGACATCAGCCGGATCAGGGCGACGTTTTCATTCAGCTGGTCCAGCGCATTGGCAGTCTCAGCCGCTTCATTCTCCGCATTGGAGGCCCGTTCCATCGCCTGCGCGGCAATCGTATCGGCGTTGGTCGTGACCTGCACGATCTGGGCCGCCCGCTGATTCACGGTTTCCAGCGTCTCAGCAGCAGCGTTCTCACTCTGGATCGCCCGGTCCCTTGCGGCGATGGTTTCCGCTTGGATCGCGCCGAGCGCAGCTTCTGTTTCCTCGGTTTTTTGTGCGAGGTAATCCTGTGTCTGCTGGGTAATCTCTTCCAGACGATGCTCGGCCTGCGCGGTCATGATCTGCATGCCTTCCTCGTTCTGGGCGATCATACGCTGGATTGCTTCCTTCGCCTGATCCGACCGGTTGGCGGCAGCGATGATCTCATTGGAGCGGTCGATGACGCTGACCAGCTGCCTGATCTCCGATGCGGAGGAAAGCGTATCCTTATCCAGCGCGGCCCGTTCTACCATCAGGATGAAGTTGGCGGTGCACAGCTGCATGTAGTCATCGGACGCAGGGGTTTCATTAGTGGCAGGCGTTCCGGTATAGAGCGCGAGCTCGCAGCGGACCTTTCCCGCGACAGCGGTCATCTGCTCCGTAATCACCACAGTGACCACGCGTCCCAGAATCCGCGCCTCGTAGGAGAAGCCGTTCCCGTCAGGCTTTGTGCCACGGACCTCGGCTTTCACACCGCTGGGCGGTACGAAGTCACCGGTACCGCTGACCAGAGTAAATTCAATCGTCCGGCTGCCCGCGTCATACTGGCTTGCATTGACGACCGGAGGGATGCCACCCGGCGTCACGTCTATTTCAAATCTGCTGGTAAGCATGTGGTTTATTCTCCTTCCTCACTGGGATCGGGTTCCTCCGGGTCTGGCTCCTGTGGATCAGGTTCCTGCGGGTCAGGGTCTTCCGGCTCAGGAGGCTCATCCTCCACAAGGCCGGTGATGATGCCGTCCCGGACGGAAATCGTGCAGCCCAGTGCGTCTGCGGTTCCCGGAATATGAAAAGTCCCGGTGAAGCCGTCACCGGAGCTTAACGTGTCTGCTGATACGGAGGTTGCCTCGATGGTTTCTGCGATCACGGTCTGGGCACCCACAACATCGGCGTCTACCGAGTCCGTCTCCACGGATTCTGCTTCGACCGATGTAGCGGTCAGCTCGCCAGCGTCGGTCTGATCGGCCTTCAGGCTGTCCGCATTCACCGTTTCCGAGGTGAGCGTCGTGATCTCCATATTGGTTCCCTTGAAAGCGCCGGTGATCATGTTCCATGTGATGTTATTTGCCCGGTCGGCGAGGGAGCCTTTCTTCACCAGCGCGGCATCGATGACGCCACGGAGGAAGTCCGAGCTGATGCCGCCGCTCAGCTGCATCACGGTCGTATAGGGACCGGCGTAACCGGTGGTGGAAACCGAGATTCCTTCCTTGCTCAGCCGCAGGATATACGTGGCAGAGGTGATGTCCGCCGTATTCATTGCCAGAATCTCAATGGGCTGGCCATCCTCATTGGTGTTGATGACGACGTTGCCACCAAGGCCTCCGGAGATGATCGTGGTCGCATGGCTAATGGCGTTTTTGATGGCGCTGACCGTGGGATTGTCCTTGTTGATCTCCGCAGAGATCGCCCGCATGGTATCGGTCAGGTTGGTCCGCACATCGCCGACCGTCATGGTCTGGTACCGTTCTAGCAGCACGTCATAGGTGACCGATACGATCTTAGCGCTGTTTTCAATACCGAGGCCTCTGTGATAGACGGTCACGGTATCGCAGAGCCGGAGCTTCTGAAGCGGAGCGATGTTCTTGTATTCCTCCGTCTGCCACAGGGCTACAAAGGAAATCTCGATGGTCGCCGGGATGCCGGTTTCCGCATTCGCCCGGACATAGCTCTCAGCACGGCTGCGCAGCTGTTCCTCGGTGGGCCGCTCCAGAAAATAGGAGCTCATGTCCACCGGAATGACCATCCGGTATACGTAGTCATCACTGTTTTCCGCGTAGATGACCTTCTCCGGCAGCGTGACCAGCGTTTCCTGTTCCTCATCATTGAGGCCCACCCAGAAGGGCACGATGCCGGTCCAGATGTTGCTGGTGTCTGTGGTCTTCTTGACATCCGTCAGGTCTTTGCCGTATCGGATCATGACGCCTGCGTTGATTCCCCGGCTGGCATGGAACTTCACCGTAAAGCGGTCCCATTCAAACTCGCCGGGACCATATACATCCAAAATGGAACCGGCCACACCGCCGAGAAGCGACCGGACGGTGGCAGGCTGCGATACTGTGAACGAGGCAGTCAGGTCCTTATCCGTCCATACGGTAAAGGGACAGTCGCCCTCGGCATTGT
>JAUNNC010000063.1 GCA_030531585.1 Eubacteriales bacterium
CAAATATTCGTTGGCATTTTACCCAAAGTGGCTCAAGTCCATTTTAACATTCACACCCGGTTGCCGTATCCTCGATGGTGTCCAGCCATTCCTCGGTGCTCTTGTCCACTTTGTTCTGATCCACGCCGGAGAGGAACACTTCGACAGGCTCATACTTCAGCGGCGTGGTGTGGGACAGCACGACGTCCACCTTCCAAGCGCGGGCATCCAGCACCCGCTCGACCTTCTCTTTGATTGCCGGGGAGGGCTGCTCGTCCGGCCACCAGCCGTAGCCGTAAGCCAGCCGATAGAACTTATCGATACTGTAGGCTCCGCCAATGACCAGCGTTTCAATGCCGCCCGGGTTGTACACTTCGCCGTCCATGGCAAACAGCAGGTTCGGATAGGCGTCCTCCACATAGATCTGTCTGCCGTTCCATTCCTCGGTGTGATAGCACGGCAGTGCTCCGGGACGCATTTCGTGGTTCCCGTGGATAGAGAAAAGCGTGATGGGCAGCTTTGCCAGGCGCTGCTTTTTATGGATGTCACGCCATCCACCATAGTAGTTGATGCCCGCATCGCCCAGGATGATCATGGTATCGTCCCGGGTGGGCTTTATCCGTTCGCAGAATCGCTCAATGCGGCTGAATTCTCCGTGGGTGTCTCCTGTGATGTAGAACATGATTTGTTTTCTCCATTTCCCGCCTTTTGCAGCCAGGCATCTACGCTGCTTGGACAGGTGATGCACCAGTACAGGTACAGGATGAAAGCCTCCTCCAGCGTCCAGCCGATTCCCGATAGCTTCTTCTCGGCTCGTTCTTTCAATTCCTGATCGACGGTAATCGTCATGACCTCGGACGCCGTTTCGATACCTTTTTTGATTTCGCCCTGTATCTCTTTCAGAGTATCATCCGGATGATCGAAAAAGTCTGGCTCTGTCCTTGGAGAGACGTAATCACAAATCTGTTGGTTCATGTTCGAAACGCCTCTTTCTGGCTGCTTTCCTTTCTTCACGGTAGGCGCGGGCGGCTTCCTCTACTTGGGCTATTTCGGCCTCATAATCATCCGACAGGCAGGCGTGAGTTTCGATGGACATGAGCACCGCGATGCGTTCCTTCCTGCGGGTGAAGAAGATGACATGTCCAGGAATTTCAAGGTATCCCCAGACAGCAGAGGGCTTTCTGCGGAATTCTGTCACAGAGACATCTTTTTCTTCAATGAGGAAGTCCCTTTGTCCTGGAGTATGTGCAACTGCATCCATAACTGCACGGCAATTTTGATACAAAGTGTGTCAGGGTTGCGGTGCAGTTTTTTCTATGCCAAAAAGCCCGCCGTTGCGGGCTTTTTCAACACTATTGCACGATTGATCCTTCTTCTGCCCCCTCGGAAAATTGTTATGACCGGTAAAAATGGCTCCGCACCTTTGCACGATTGCTTTTTTGACCGGTGCACTTTTGCACGATTGGTCGGCGAAAACGGGAGCAAACGTGCAAAAGTGTGAGACGGATTTTGTGCTTGTTTCCTTCTCCAGAAGGAAACAAAACCGGGTGAAAAAAGCTCGCTCAGACTCTTGCGTACTGTCGCCGACGCTTGCCCCAGTCATCGCCGGACAAAGAAACCGCACGAGGTCGAGCGAAGCGGACAAGCCCGCGACAGGGGCCGACGTGGGCGTTTATGGAGAACAAAGGCGACACCCCTTCAAACGACGGCACGGTGCCGGTGCGTGAAGGGGTGTCGCTTGATCTTATGAAGCCTGAATTATCCTGCTCTCCATCAGCAAATATATGAAGTCTGATTCGTCCATATTGGCGTTTTCGCGCTCTTCACCGGTAAAGCGGTCTTCCCACTTCGTGTTGTTTCCGTCGTCACGAATATCGTGTTCAACAAGAGCAAACACATATAAATATGTGCAATAAGCGCATGAATAAGTAGTATATATGCGCAGTTTGCGAGAATTATACGAAATGTGGGAATAGGGATTGACAAACCACAATTGATGCTGTATAATGATGACATCAGATGTGGAACCGCTCCCACATTTTCCGTGTATCGATATGAGTGAAAGTCAAACCGATGAGCATGATTACGATTGATGATATTGCCCGTGAAGCGGGCGTGGGGAAATCCACTGTTTCACGCGTGATCAACGGCAGCGGTTATGTCAGCGAAAAGACGCGTACGGCAGTATCAAAGGTCATGGAGCGATTGAACTACCAACCGTCTTCTGCGGCCCGCAGCCTCTCTCGGCGAGAAAGTGACATTATCGGTTTGATCCTTCCGGAGGTCAACAATCCGTTTTTCAGCGATATCCTCAAGGGTGTATCGCAGATGATAGACAAGCAAGGCTATACGCTGATGCTTTCAAGCAACGAAAATGATCCTATTAAGGATATGCGGGCATTGCGGGCCATGATCAGTCAGCGTATCCGCGGCCTGGTTTTTATTCCTGCCAATGATTACAGCGAAGAACCCTTTCGAAGTGAGTTGACCCAGCTTCTGAATTCGCTGGATTGTCCGATCGTCATATTGGACAGACCGTTGGAACAGTATTCCTATGATACGGTCATGACAGATAATTACGGCAGTGCTTTCGCGGCTACAGAAGCATTGATTCAGGCAGGTCACAAACGCGTCGGTATCGTAGCAGGCGATATGAAGCTTTACATCGGGCGTGAGCGTTACGAGGGTTTCACCAATGCGCTCAAGGTAAACGGACTTAAACTCGATCCCAGAGATGTCATTGACGGACAGTTCAACGAGCAGATTGCCTATGAAAAGACATTGGAGTTATTGCGTAGCGGAAATTATCCGACGGGTTTTCTGATCTGCAATAACCTGAGCACCTTTGGTTTCCTGCGTGCAGTCAATGATTTGAAGCTCCGCATTCCAGAGGATGTCGCTTTTATAAGCTTTGACAAACTGATGGGGCAGGATATCTTCAACATTCCGTACTCCTACCTGGATCGGCATGTGTTCACGCAGGGCGTACAGGCCATGCAGGTATTGTACAGAAGAATCAACAGTGCGGATGGAAGGCCCGCGGAAACCATCGTCAACCTTGCGGAAATTGTCCTGAAGGGCTCGGAAAGATTCATGAAGTAATTTTTTATGTAGCAACATGGAAGCGGTCCCATACATGCAACATCGAATAGAGGGGCAAGAGGGGCTTTTTTTCGGATATTTCGGCCGGAAAGCCATGTTTTTACGATAATATGGAACCGGTCCCACATCAATCTGAATTTATGTGCGTCTGACGTCACATAAAAATATAAGGAGGTAAATCCCATGAAGAAGTTTTTTGCTCTGATCCTCGCGCTGTGCGTCGTACTCAGCTGCACCGCGGCACTGGCCGACGAACCCCTCACCATTGCCATCAGCATGCGGTCCACCGCCAGTGAGTACCACATGCAGTATGTTGCCGGCGCAGAGCTGTTCGTCGCTACGCTGCCGGAAGGCACTGCGGTCGTACAGGCGCTGCCCTGCGAAGGCAACGACGACAAGCAGGTCAACGACGTTAACGCCCTGATCGCCTCCACCAACGGCAACATGATTCTGTTCATCGATGCGAACAACTCCCCCAACATCGTTCCGATTGCTGAGGCCTGCGAGGAAGCCGGCGTTTACTGGTGCGCGGCCTGGAACGCCCCCGAAGGCGTGCTCCCAATGGACTTCAATTACTGGGTGAACTTCCAGAGCTGTGACGCCGTGAAGCAGGGCTATGACATCGCCGTGACCCTGTTCAATTCGCTGCCCACTCCCGGCAAGGGCAAGATCTGCGTCCTGGAGGGCATGCTGGCCAACACCGCCAACGCCGATCGTATGACCGGCCTGAAGCAGGCGCTGGAAGAGTATCCCGACATCGAAGTTCTGGACGACCAGGCGGGCGACTGGGAGACCGCGAAGGGCCTGTCCATCACCGAGAACTGGCTGGCCAAGTACGGCGAGGAAATCGACGGCATCTGGTGTGCCTGCGATGATATGGCCGTGGGCGTCGTTCAGGCGCTGAAGGCCAAGGGCCTCGACGGCAAGATCCTGACCACCGGCGTCGACGGCACCTCTGCCGGCATCGAGCTGGTCGAGAACGGCCAGGCGGCCTGCACCATCGCCAACAATGGCTGGCTCCAGGGCTTCTATGGCTGCGCTTATGCCTACGCCGCCAAGACCGGCAAGCTTGACACCGCGACCATGGACACCCTGCATCGCTGCTTCCTGACCAACGGTTACCTGGTGAGCGCCGACACTCTGGCAGACTACAAGGCAACTTTCGTTGACAGTCAGCCTGAGTACGACCCCGAGGATCTGGATTATCCCATCGCGGGCCCGATGTTCCCCGAAGCCTGATTTGACGAAGCCCTGTGTCCTCAGCGTGTGGAAACGCGCTGAGGACAACTCTTAAGACGACTCTACAACGAACAGGGAGTAGTGCAAATGGAAAAGCAAGCGCATGTCTCGCGAATCGGCGAGGAATTCAAGCAGGAGATGAAGAAGCAGAGCCGACGCGAGCGGTTCATTTCCTGGGCGCCGGTAGGCATTCTGGCGTTCCTGGTGATCCTGTTCTCCATCATTGCCCAGGGCTTCTTCTCGCTGACGAATCTTCAAAATCTGCTCAAACAGCTGGCCATCCCGCTGGTCATGTCGCTGGGGTTGACCTTTGTCATCCTGATGGGCAGTACGGACCTTTCCGCCCAGGGCCTTGCTGGTTTTGTCGGCGCCATTATGGCGCTGATGGTGGTGAATTCGAAGAATGCCAACAATCTGGGCTTCCTGGGAATTCTGATTGCCGTGGTTTCGGCGATAGTGGTCACGGCGCTTTCCGGTCTTATCCATATAAAGGGCAAGCTACCAACCTTCATGGTTTCCTATGCGGTATCAAGCATCATGCAGGGATTTGCGGTTCTTTCCTATAGAGGTGAACCTGCGCTGATCCGCGATGAGTTCTTTACAACAATGTCGCAGGGGAGCTTCCTGGGCATTCCGTATCTGACCTACATCGCTATCGTCATGTTTATCATCGCTTATATCCTGCAATTCAAGACGCGCTTTGGCAGCTACGTGATGGCCATCGGCGACAACGAAGGCATCGCGAAGAACATCGGCGTCAACATCGATCTTACGAAGTTCAAGGTATTTCTGTGGCTGGGCGTGTGCATTGGCCTGGCGGGCTTCATGGGCGCGGTTCGCCTGGGAAGAGGCGAGGTCGGCATTGGAAGCAACCTGGTTTTCCCGGCGATCACCTCTGTGGTCGTTGGCGGCACGAGCCTGTCCGGCGGCAAGGGCGGCGTCGTGAATACTCTGGTAGGCGCGATGATCGTCACCGTCATCAACAATGCCCTCGTGCTGTTGGGGGTAAGCCCCTATGTGCAGCAAGCGGTTCAGGGCATGATCATCATTGCCGCGGTGGCGATTTCTATCCCGCATGGCAAGAACCTGATTGTGAAATAAAGGAGGGAGAACGCAATGGAACGCAAGCTGTTGATGTCCATTCGTGGAGTCACCAAGGAGTATCCGGGCACGCTCGCCCTCAATAGCATAGACTTGGATATTTACGGCGGGGAAGTGCTGGGACTGATCGGCGAAAACGGCGCCGGAAAGTCCACACTCATGAAGATCATGATCGGCGCGGAAACCGCCACCAAAGGCACGCTTGAAATGCTCGGAAAACCGTATGCGCCCAGGACGCCTATTGAAGCGATGAAGCTGGGCTGTGGCATGGTTTTCCAGGAGCAGTCGCTGATTATGAACCTCACCGTGGCTCAGAACATCTATATCGGGCGCGAAGAGAGATATGTCAGGCATTCGATCGTCGATACCCGTCGCATGAATGAGGATGCGCAGAAGGTGCTGCAGGGCCTTGAGATCACGAATATCAAATCCGGCACCCGCGTTAATCGGCTGGACTTTGCCGACAGGCAAATGGTGGAGATTGCCAAGGTCTTCGATTCTGTGGGCGCCAGCGAAGGAAAGGGTTCCATAATACTGCTGGACGAGCCGACCTCGGTGTTGAGTGAGAATGAGATTCAGCAATTGTTCCGCCATGTGCGCAGGCTGTGCAAGCAGGGAAATGCCGTGATCTTCGTCTCCCACAAGCTGGACGAGGTCATGGAGATTGCTGACCGCATCTGCGTGTTCAAGGATGGCTGTAAAGTGGACGAGATGCCCAACGAAAACCTGGACGAGCTGATACTGTATGAAAAGATGGTCGGCAAGACGGCTTCCGGAGAATACTACCATGTGCCCCGCCAACGCACCCCTGAACGGGATGTCGTGCTGGAGCTCAGAAAGCTCAGCAAGCGCGGTTTCTTTGCGGATGTGGATCTGCAGCTGCATCGCGGTGAAATCCTGGGTATTTGCGGCGTGGTCGGCTCCGGCAAGGAGGACCTCTGTGCCGTGATTTGCGGGGATGAGGATCCCTCAGACGGGGAGATCCTGGTGAACGGCCGTCCCATGAAGTTCTCAAGCCCGGCGAAGGCACGCAAAGAGGCCAGCATACTGTCCGTGCCCCGCGAGCGCCGCGTCGAAGGGATCCTCGGAGAGCTGTCTGCCTTTGAAAACATTTGCATGAGCAACTATGGCGGCGTTCGCAAAAACGGTTTCATATCCGACAAGATGGCCAGGGACCAGGCTGAGAAATACGTCAAGGAACTGGATATCAAGCTGTCTTCCGTGGAACAGAAGGTGGGCAGGCTTTCCGGCGGCAACGCGCAAAAGGTCGTATTCGCCCGTATCCTTTCCTCCGATTGCGACATCCTGATCCTGGATCACCCCACGCGCGGCGTCGATGTCGGCGCGAAGACCGAGATTTATTCAATCATTCGGGATATTGCCGAAAAAGGCAAGAGCCTGATCGTGCTGGGAGATACGCTGGATGAGACCATCGGCCTCGCCAATCGGGTGGCGGTGATGAAGGATGGCGAAATCACGAAGGTGTTTGATGCGCCTCCGAACGAAAAGCCGGAACAAGTCGACATCGTCAAGTACATGATGTGAGGTGTGCGATATGGATAGCGTGAAAAATATCCGAAACAAGGTCGGTATGGATCGCGAGACGATGACAAAGATCTTCTCGCTGTTCTCAACAATCGTCATTTCCGTGGTATTCTGCATCATGCGCCCCACATTCCTGAGCGTCAAGAATATCACAAACATCCTCCGCGACATGTCTCCGACGCTGGTGATGGCCTGCGGTGTGGCCTTCGCGCTGATGCTGGGATCCATCGACCTGTCCACGGGTACCGTTGCGTCCTGTGCGGCCGTTTTGATGACTGTGCTGTTACAGGAGGTCGGCGTCTGGGCATATCCCATCGTTATCATCTACGGCGTGTTCGCCGGGGCATTGAACGGTCTGCTGCATACGAAGCTGGGCGTGCCCTCCTTTATCGCAACACTATCCACTCAGGCCATCTGGCAGAGCGCGGCTTACCTGCTA
The DNA here is from genome assembly GCA_030531585.1 of Eubacteriales bacterium. GTDB lineage: Bacteria > Bacillota > Clostridia > Oscillospirales > Oscillospiraceae > Limivicinus. The sequence continues at coordinate 7,406 of JAUNNC010000063.1, forward strand.
TCCGGCGGGCAGCCCCTATCGCTGTTGCCTAAGGCGTGGCCTCTGGTGAATTGGGGCAAGGTCAATATCCTGGGCTGCATTCCACTGCTGTTTCTTGCGGCGCTCGTGGTGTTGTTGGTGTATAGCTTCATCAGCAGGTACACCGGTATAGGGCGTACGGTGAGAGCCGTAGGCTCGAACGAGAGAGCCACCTGGCTGATGGGCCAGAACGTCCACGCGGCCAAGATCCTGGCGTTTATGTGCTCTGGTCTGGGCGCGGCCATTGGTGGGATATTCTTCGCCGTGAAGGCAAAAAGCGGCGTGCCAACTGTGGGCGTCCAGTATAACATGCTGGGAATTGCTGCGGCTGTGCTGGGCGGCATACAGATGACGGGCGGCAAGGGTTCCGTTTTCATGACGCTGCTGGGCGCGCTGCTGATAACCATTATCCAGAATGGTATGAACGTCGTTGGCGTGGACGGCCTGTGGCAGCAAATAATATTCGGCGCGCTGCTGTTGGCGGCAATCTACATGAATTCCGACAAGGACCACAAGGGCCTGATCGTAAAATAAGAAGAGCAGTACAAGGCAAAATGGAGAATGACAAGGAGGCAGAGGCATGATTTACAAGAAAGTCAAACGCATCGACGAACAGATATCCGCCCTCGGCGTGGGCTGCTGGAACTTTGGCGGCGACTGGGACTGCTCGGAGGACAACAACTCCGACCGCATCATTCACGCGGCAATTGACCTTGGCATCAATTTCTTTGACGTCGCGCCGGTATACGGCTGGTACCACTCTGAAGAAGTGCTGGGCAAGGCATTGGAGGGCGGCCTTCGCGAGAAGGTGGTCATCGCCTCCAAGTGCGGCCTGCTGTGGGACGAAAACCACGTAACCCGCAACGACCTGAGCAAAAAGAGCATTCTGGAGGAGATTGACGGGAGCCTCCGTCGCCTGCGGACTGATTACATCGACATCTACCAGTTGCACTGGCCGGACCACGACACGCCCATCGAGGAGACCGCCGAGGCACTGCTGGAGATTAAAAAGGCCGGCAAGATCCGCCACGTAGGTCTGAGCAACTTTTCCCAGGCGGACGTCGCCGCGTTCGAGGCCATCGTGCCGGTAGACTGCCAGCAGGGGCTGTACAACATGCTCGAGCGCAACACGTCGAGCTATCATGGCATCCCGCTGGAGTACAAAACCGAAGACGAGATGCTGGTCACCGTGCGCAGACTCGGCCAGGCCTTCCTGCCCTACAGTCCCTATATGCAAGGCCTGCTCACAGGTCGATTCACGAAGGAATACAGGTTCTCGCCTACCGATATCCGCAACCAGAATCCAAAATTCTTCGGTGAAGCTTTTGACACATACTACGCGGGTTACGAGAAGCTGCAAGCCTTTGCCGACTCCATTGGCCGCCCTATGAATGAGATTTGTGTGAACTGGCTGAGGCAGAACGACGCGGTGACGTCGATCATCGGCGGCGCATCCAACCAGAAGCAGCTGGAGGCCAATGTTCGCGCGATGGAATGGGATCTGACGGAGGAAGAACTGGCTGTGATCGCCGGAATCATCGAACCGTTCCGGACCATGTGAGAAAGAAGGCGGAATGTATGAGCATGAAGCGCTATGTCGGGGAATTCCACCACTATGGCCTGCCCACGAAGGATATGGATGCGACCATCGAGTTCTACAAAAAACTTGGAGCGGAGATCGTCTTCGAAGCCACTGTACAGGAGGCTTGCAAACCGTGCCGGGTGGTTCACCTCAGGGTTTCAAACCTCTATGTGGAAGCTTACGAGCGTGACGAGATTGCGGGCAAAGCCGGCGCCCTGGACCATATCGCCGTTTCTACCGACGATATAGAAGGCGCCTTTGCCGAAGCGAAAGCGCTGGGACTGACGTTTGCCAAAGAGGAGATCGGCGTTTCAGACTATTGGCCGGGAACGGCGAAGTGGTTCCATCTGGTGGGCCCCAGCGGTGAGCTTGTGGAGTTCGCGCAATGAGTATGACGAAGCATGAGGCTATGGCAGAAGCCTTGCACAGTCAGGGCTACAGTTGTTCACAGGCGGTCCTGGCGGCCTTCAGTGATGTGTCCGGCCTGGATCAGGCGCTGCTGTTGAGGCTTTCGGCAGGATTGGGCGGCGGCGTGGCTGACCTTCATGAGATTTGTGGGGCGTTGACCAGCGCAGTCCTCGCGCTGGATCTGATCTATGCCGAAGGCGCGCCGAAAAAAGAGCTCAGAGCGCGGAACGACTATCCAAGGCTTCGGGAAGTGGCGCAGGCGTTTCGAGACATCAACGGCAGTATCGTCTGCCGGGAACTCCGCGGTTTTGATGGCTGCGTGGGAGTTTGCCCGAAAGGAAAAACCTGCCATGACATGGTGTGCGATGCTGCCCGATTGGTAGACGAATTCATGGAGACCCATCCGATCAATGACAGGATTTCGGGCTGACCAAAAACTGACGAACAGTATTGATCTTTAAGGAGGATACCCTGTATGAACATAATGGACAGACTGGCTGCAACAGGTATTGTGCCCGTCGTCGTATTGGAAAACGCTGCGGATGCCGTACCCACGGCAAGAGCGATGCTGGCCGGAGGGGTTGATGTGATGGAGATCACCTTCCGTACGCAGGCAGCGGCGGATGCCATCAAGGCTGTTTCCGGGCAGGTGCCCGATATGCTGGTGGGCGCCGGGACGGTAATTACGCTGGCGCAGTGCAAGCGGGCGGTAGAGATGGGTGCCAGGTTCATCGTTTCGCCTGGCTTTGACGAGGAAGTAGTACGCTGGTGCGTAGAGAACGACATCCCCGTGGTTCCCGGGTGCGTTACGCCCACGGAGATTATGTCAGCGATGAGGCTTGGGCTGAACGTATTGAAGTTTTTCCCCGCGGGCATTTATGGCGGCCTTGCCGCAATGAAGGCGCTGTCCGCCCCGTTCGGCCAGGTAAAGTTCATACCTACCGGCGGCGTCAATGGAGACAACTGCGGCGAATACATTTCTGCACCGTTTATCCACGCTGTTGGCGGAAGCTGGGTATGTACCAAAGCGGACATCGCAGCCCACAATTTCGACAGGATCACATCGCTTTGCGCAGCCGCGGTCAGGAATCTGCAAAAAGGTAAGAACGGTTGCCTGTAAATGGACGGTTCATTTTATACCGCCAGTGAAGAGGAGGATATTATGCGTTATCTGACATTCGGCGAGATCATGCTGCGCCTGAGTGCGCCGCACCACGAACGCTTTTTCCAAAGCAACATGATGGAAGCCACATTTGGCGGCGGCGAGGCGAACGTAGCCGTATCGCTTGCAAACTTTGGAGAGGATGTGGATTTCTGCACCGTACTGCCGGAAAGCGACCTGGGTGAGCACTGCATTCGAGAGCTCCGACGCTTTGGCGTAAACACGAATAAGATCCGCCGCGGTCCGGGACGCATGGGCATCTACTTCCTGGAGACTGGCGCAAATCAGTTGCCCAGCAAGGTCATCTATGATCGCGCGTATTCCGCAATTGCCATCGCGACTCCCGAGGACATCGACTGGTCTGTGGTGTTCGAGGACGTGGACTGGTTCCACATCACCGGCATCACGCCTGCCATATCGGAAAGCGCCATGCAGATGAGCCTGGACGCCGTGAAATCCGCAAAAAGCATGGGGATCACCGTGAGCTGCGATCTCAATTACCGCAAAAACCTCTGGAAGTATGGCAGGAGGGCGGAAGAAGTCATGCGGGAGATGGCAAAGTATGTGGACGTGGCCATCGCCAATGAAGAAGATGTACAGAAATCACTGGGTATCTCGGTGGACGTGGATGTATCTTCCGGTGAACTGGATCGGGAGAAATACCGCGTGCTCGGCGATAAGGTGCTGGCGGCTTATCCGGACATGAAGCTGATCGCCATTACTCTGCGCGGAAGTCACAGCGCCAACTGGAACACCTGGGCAGCCTGCATAAATGACAGGGAACACTTCTACGTGTCAAAATCCTACGAGATACGGAACATCGTCGATCGCGTGGGTGGTGGAGATAGTTTTGCGGGTGGGCTCATCTACGGGCTGAACCACTGCCGGAATCGCGACGAAGCACTGGAATTCGCCACAGCGGCCAGCTGCCTTAAACACAGCATCATCGGAGATTTCAATCGTGTGTCCGTGTCAGATGTCGAGAAACTGATGGCTGGAGATGGCTCGGGACGGGTGCAGCGCTGAACAGTCATCCTATCAGAAGCAAAGCGCATCTGCCCCGTTGAGTATCTGAACCAAACTTCGCACCAATTCAATAAGGTATAAAGAATCAGGAGGTCATCACGATGATCCATCTTCCCGAACCGGCATTGAAGCCGACCATGTACTTCATCGGCGTCACGACAGGCCAGTCTTCCATCATGCGCATATTCCCGATCTGGGCGGAGGCGCTGGGGCTGGACGCCTGCATCAAGGGCATCGACATCTCCTTGCACGCGCCGGCGGAAGATTACCGCGCGGCTGTGTCGTTCATCAAGAATGATCCGCTGTCCCTCGGTGCCCTGGTGACGACGCACAAGATCGACCTGTACAATGCCTGCAGGGACCTGTTTGAGTACTTCGATCCCTACGCGCTGCAGTTTGGCGAAATATCCTCCATTTCAAAGAAGGACGGCAAGCTGTGCGGTCATGCCAAGGATCCCATTTCTGTCGGGCTGGCGCTGGATTCCTTTGTGTCCGCCGATCACTGGAAAAAGTACCCCGAGGCCCAGGCCTGTGTGCTGGGCGCCGGCGGAAGCTCGCTGGCGGTGAGCAGTTATCTGCAGCACGAAAAGCATGGAGATAACGTGCCCGCCCGCATCCACGTGAACAACCGCTCGGTGCCGCGCCTGCAGGAGGCCATCCACCTGCTGGAGAAGAGCCGCGTGCCGATGAGCTTCAACCTGTGCCCCATTCCGGAGTGGAACGACAGGATCGTGGAGGCGCTGCCGGAGGGCAGCATCGTGATCAACGCCACCGGCATGGGCAAGGATCGCCCCGGGTCGCCGCTGACGGACGACTGCCGGTTCCCGAAGCACGGTATCGTGTGGGAGTTCAACTACCGCGGCACGCTGGAGTTCATGCACCAGGCGGAGGCCCAGCAGGCCGAGCGAGATCTGACGATCGAGGACGGCTGGACCTACTTTATCCACGGCTGGACCCAGGTGATCGCCGAGGTGTTCCACATCGATATCACCGGCGAGCGCCTGGCCCTCTGCGACCGCCTGGCGCGCAGCTAAAGGAGGTTTGCTAGGGAAAAGGCACTATCTCCGCTTCTGGTTGGGCATTCGGAAGCAGGGGACAAGGTAACAGAACGGAAGATGAAAAGCCAAAAAGCAACCCGAGCGGGGCAATTGACCATGTTTTGATCGGCAACACAACGAAAGCAATCTCTGGAACGTGATGATCATCCACTTGCTCGAGTCTGTCCATAGCTTCACGTAATGTTCCTTCACCCAGAGGCAGCGATGGGTGTTGAAGGCGCTGCAGGAAAATCAGGAAACGTTTGCATCGCTATTTGGAAAATAAGTAACGAATATGAGCCAGCAGAGACGGCAGCGCCGGAACAAATGGGGGTACGACACTCCGTCGTAATTGACAGATTGCCCAAAATGAACAAAACGCCGGGTGCATCTGTACCCGGTGCGGGTTCATCCATCGATTCTTTCCCATGGGTTTTTTCGGCAACGGCAGCATCCGCTGCACCTGGTTTGCTTACGCTAACTGCACCCGCTTTGAGCAATCGTCCCTTGTATCAAAGTTGGGGTGCAGAGCCACCTCATCACCCATGTTTTGATACAAGGCATGGGTGATGTTTTTTGCGTTTATGAAGGGATTGAGTGTCAGAATACCGGGATAATTTGGGCTCTGTGTCAAATGTTGGGGTGTAAAGAGAAAGATAACAAAATTCTC
>JAUNNC010000214.1 GCA_030531585.1 Eubacteriales bacterium
GCTTGCCCACCGCCTTGATCAGCAGGGCAGCCACCACAGAGGAGTCCACGCCGCCCGACAGGGCGAGCAGGACCTTCTTGTCGCCGATCTGGGCGCGCAGCTCCTTGATTTGTTCCTCGATGAATTTCTGGGCCAACGCGGGCGTCGTGATACGCTCCATGCTAGCGGGACGGACGTTTCCTGTAGTCATAGTATGCAATTATTATATTGATATTCAAATACTTATTACTCCCACTCGATCGTTGCCGGCGGCTTCGAAGAGATGTCGTATACGACCCGGTTCACACCCCGGACCTTGTTGATGATCTCGTTGCTGATGTCCGCGAGGAAGTCGTACGGGAAGCGGAACCAGTCGGCCGTCATCCCGTCGGTGGACACCACGGCGCGCAGGGCAACGGGGCTCTCGTAGGTCCGCTCGTCCCCCATCACGCCAACGCTCTTGACCGGCAGCAGCACGACGCCCGCCTGCCAGACGGCGTCGTAGAGGTTCTTCGCCATCACGCGGGGATCCGAGGCACAAGGGAAATCCATCCCGGTGCAGTCGTAGCGGCGGAGACCCCGGATGAAGATGTCGTCTGCGTCGCGCAGGACCCGGAGCTTCTCTTCCGTGACCTCGCCGAGGATGCGGACGGCCAGGGACGGACCCGGGAAAGGATGGCGGCCGATCAGCTCTTCCTTGATGCCGAGGGCGCGGCCGACGCGGCGCACCTCGTCCTTGAAGAGCATGCGCAGCGGCTCGACGATCCGCAGGTCCATCTTCTCCGGCAGGCCGCCCACGTTGTGGTGCGACTTGATCTTGGAGGCGATGCCCGGGATGCCGGCCGACTCGATGACGTCGGGATAGATGGTCCCCTGGGCCAGCCAGCGGGCGCCTTCGATCTGCTGCGCGTAGCGGTTGAAGGTCTCGACGAAGAGCCGGCCGACGACCTTGCGCTTGGCCTCGGGATCCGTCACGCCGGCGAGCGCCGAGAGGAATTCCTTCGAGGCGTCGGCGCCGATGACGTTCAGGCCCATGTCGCGGTAGGAGTCGAGCACGGTCTCGTACTCGTCCTTGCGGAGCAGGCCGTTGCCCACGAAGATGCAGGTCAGGTTATGGCCGATGGCCTTGTTGAGCAGCACACCGGCCACGGTGGAGTCCACGCCGCCGCTCAGGCCGAGGATGACCTTGTCGTCCCCGATCTCGGCGCGCAGCCGCTCCACGGTCGTGTCGATGAACGAGGCGGGCGTCCAGTCCCCCTTCAGGCCGCAGACGGTCAGGGCGAAATTGGACAGGATCTTCGCGCCTTCGGTCGTGTGGAAGACCTCCGGGTGGAACTGCACCGCGTAGGTCTGCTCCCCGGCGATCTGGTAGGCTGCATTGGCGACCTCCTGCGTGGAGGCGATCACCTCGGCGCCCGCCGGCAGCCGGGCGATGGTGTCGCCGTGCGACATCCACACCTGGCTGTGCGGACTGACGCCCTTCATCAGCGGGGAATCCGGGCGGACGACGTAGAGCATCGCCCGGCCGTATTCGCGGGCCAGCGATCCCTCGACATCGCCCCCGCATTGCTGGGCGATGTACTGGGCGCCGTAGCAGATGCCGAGCACGGGGATCCGGCCCTTGAAGAGGGACAGGTCCACCTGCGGGGCATTGGCGTCGCGCACCGAGCAGGGACTGCCGGACAGGATCACGCCCTTGACGGAATCGTCCAGGGCGGGAATCTTGTTGTACGGATGGATCTCGCAGAAGACATTCAGCTCCCGCAGGCGCCGGCCGATCAGCTGGGTCACCTGGGAGCCGAAGTCGAGGATGACGATCTTATTCACCGCGGGAGTAGTTAGGCGTCTCCTTGGTGATGGTGATGTCGTGCGGGTGGCTCTCCGCCATGCCGCTGGCCGTGACGCGCGTGAACTTGGCGGTCTTGAGAGCCTGCAGGTTGCCGGCGCCGCAGTAGCCCATGCCGGAGCGCAGACCGCCGACGAGCTGGTAGACGGTCTCGGCGAGGGTGCCCTTGTACGGGACGCGGCCCACGATGCCTTCGGGGACGAGCTTCTTGAGCTCGACCTTGTCGTCCTGGAAATAGCGGTCCTTGGAGCCGGCCGCCATCGCGTCGATGGAGCCCATGCCGCGGTAGGCCTTGAACTTGCGGCCGCTGTAGATGATGGTCTCGCCCGGGGACTCCTCCGTGCCGGCGAACATGGAGCCGCACATGACGCAGTCGCCGCCGGCCGCCAGGGCCTTGACGATGTCGCCGGAGTAGCGCAGGCCGCCATCGGCAATCAGCGTCGCGCCCGTGCCCTTGATGGCCTGGTAGGCGTTGTAGATGGCGCTGAGCTGGGGAACGCCCACGCCCGCGACGATGCGGGTGGTGCAGATGGAGCCCGGGCCGATGCCCACCTTCACGCCGTCGGCGCCGGCCTTGACCAGGTCGCGCGCGCC
>JAUNNC010000064.1 GCA_030531585.1 Eubacteriales bacterium
CGCCGCTACGGCCTGCCCCTGTATATGGATGGGGCCCGCCTGGGCTACGGTCTCATGAGTCCGGCCACGGATGTGACACTGGCGGATGTTGTGGAGCTGTCGGACCTGTTCTACATCGGCGGCACCAAGGTGGGCGCCCTCTGCGGCGAGGCGCTGATCTTCACGAAGCGCAACATGCCGCCGCACTTCCTCGCCGTCGTCAAGCAGCAGGGCGCGCTGCTGGCCAAGATGCGCGTGGTGAGCCAGCAGTTCGACGCGCTGTTCACCGACGGGCTCTACTGGGAGCTCGGCCGCCACGCGATCGAGCTCGCGATGCGCATGAAGCGGATGTTCGTCGACAAGGGCTATCCGCTGTACATGGACTCGCCCACGAACCAGCAGTTCTTCATCCTGACGCGCGCGCAGCTCGAGCGCCTGCAGCGGGACGTCGCCTTCTCCGTCTGGGAGTGGCTGGACGACGACCGCGCCGCCGTGCGTTTCTGCACGAGCTGGGCCACGACCGCCGAACAGCTCGACGCGCTGGACAGGCTGCTGTGAGGGGAGACACGGCATGGCAAAATCTCTGCTCGACAAGCTGCTCGACTCGGTTTTTGATGAAGAATGGGTCGGCAGACGCGGGGAAAAGCTGACCGAGCGCGAGCTGAAGCTTGTCCAGCTGTTCGGCCGGAAGGGCAGGACGCTCCGCAATCTCTATGTCCCGAAGGACAACGGTGAGACCTCGGAGATCGATCTGGTCTACATCACGCAAAAGGGCATCTTCGTCTTTGAGAGCAAGAACTACTCCGGCTGGATCTTCGGCGACGAGGCGTCGCAGTACTGGACGGTCAGCCTGCCCAACGGGCAGAAGAACCGCTTCTACAACCCCATCAGACAGAACCGCACGCACCTGAAATGGCTCGGGGCCTTTGTGGGGGCGGGGATCCCCCTGTTCTCGATCGTGGTGTTCTCCGAGCGCTGCGAGCTGAAAAAGGTCACGGTGGAGAGTACGGACGTCTTCGTCATCCAGCGCGACCGGACCTATGCCACGGTGCGGAAAATCTGGGACAGCAACCCGGACGTTCTCTCGGAGGACGAGGTCGAGGCGCTGGCGCAAAAGCTCGCGCCGCTGACGAACGCCGACGAGGCGCTCAAGGCCGTCCATATTGAACAGATCGAACAGAAGTTCAAAGAGCCGCGGGAAAATAGCAAAAGCGTGAACCGGAGCGCCGGGGAAAGATCCGCTGCCCCGGAGGAACAGGGCCTGCCCGACACAGAAGACGTGGTCCCGCCGCTCTGCCCGCGCTGCGGAAAACCGCTGGTCCTGCGGACGACAAAAAAGGGCGAGCACGCGGGAGAGCGGTTCTACGGCTGTTCCGGCTTCCCAAAGTGCCGCTACATGCAAAAGCTCTGACAGGAGGAAACGGATATGAACAACAACACCAAAGCGCCGTCGTCGCGGGGGATGCTGATCCCGGGCAGGCGCGGCAAGCTGCTGGCCAATTCCTATCTGCCGGGGGGCGAGGGGCCGTATCCGCTGGTCGTGCTCTGCCACGGCATCCCCGGCATCGAACGCCTGTTCGACTTCGCTCTCGCGCTGCGCGAGGCGGGCTTCGCCACGCTGAGCTTCCACTACAGCGGCAACTGGGGCAGCGACGGGGACTACTCCGTCCTGCACTGCATGGAGGACTGTCTGTCGGTGCTGGACTATGTGCAGAAAAATGAGTTCGGCGATCTCGACCTGACGCGCGTAGGCCTGCTCGGCCACAGCATGGGCGGCCTGATGGCGGCGCGCACCGCGGCGCTCTCGCCGCTGGTGAAGGCGGCCTGCATCATGGCGCCGATGGACTTCCGCCTCGCGGGGCTCGAGGCGCTCGAGGGCCGGGACGGGTACTGCCGGGCGATCATCGAGTCGTCCGCGCCCTGGGTAAACGGCCTGAGTTGGGAGAGCTTCCGCGCGGACGCCGAGGCGGACCTCGCGGCGATGGACCTTGTCTCCTACGCCCCGGCGCTGGCGGACAAGCCGGTGCTGACCGTGGCGGCGGGGCTGGACGCGCTGCTGCCGAAGCAGGAGCACGTCGACCGCCTCAGCGCGGCGATCGAGGCGCAGGGCAAGGGAAAGCTCCGGACCCTCTGCTTCGAGGACGACCACGCCTTCAACCGCAACCGCGCCGCCGCGCGCGAGGCCGTGGTGGGCTTCTTCCGCGAGGTGCTGTAAGCTGCGGGGGTGCACACGAAGCGCCCGACCTGCCTCTTGCACGTCATTGCGAGGCCCCGCAAGGGGCCGCGCAATGACGTGCAGGAGGCAGGCTGGGCGAAAAAGCGGCGGTGAGCACTGCCTCGCGGGATGTGCAACTTCTTTTACGGCAAAAAGGGCTGACGCAAACGCGTCAGCCCTTTTGCCGTATCTTCCGCCGGCGGCGGTTGACGAAGCGCTCGAGCTCGCCGGAGGCGATGAACTCGGCCAGGACATACTGCTCGAAGACCGGGACCGTGCAGGAGTAGAAGCCCAGCCGCTCCCGGTAGAGCCCGAGCAGACCCTCGGGCAGCACGAGGAAGGCCGTGCGCATCGAGGGCGCGAAGCTGCGCGAGAAGCTGTTGAGGTACAGCACCCGCTCCGGCGCGAGCGAGCAGATGGTGTCGATCTGCTTCGTGACCGACGCAAACTCCGAGGCGTAGTCGTCCTCGACGAGAAAGCTGTCCCGTCCGCGCGCCCAGGCGGCGTACTCGTGCCGCTTGGTGGCGCTGGCCGTGACACGGCTCGGGAAGCTCTCGAAGGGCGTGACGTGCAGGACCCCGGCCTCGCAGGAGGCGAGGGCCGGGGACACGATCCCGTCCTCGCCCATCGGCAGGGCCAGACAGCGTATCCCGTTGGCCTCGTAGACCTGGCGGATGCGGCGGTAGCAGGGGTCCTCCAGCGCAAAGACGGTCCCGCGCCCGAAGAGCTGGGCAATCAGCGAATACAGATACTCCGCGCCCGCGCCCACGACGATGCGCTCCGGCGGGACCGAGAGGCCGCGGGTGCGCAGGATGTAGGCCGCGATGGCGGCGCGCAGCTCCGGCGTGCCGGGCCCCGGCGAGCGCAGCAGGATGCGGCGGTCGTAGTCGGAGAGCACCCGGCGCATGGTGCGCGCGAGCACCGAGAACGGGAAGTCCTCCGGCGGCGCCTCCGAACTCTCCGCAGCAGGCAGGGGCGGCAGCGGCGTCTCCTTCCGCGGCCTGCCGCCGAAGGCGGCAAAGTAGCCGCTGCGCTCGCGGGCCTCGACATAGCCCTCGTCGCACAGCAGGGCGTAGGCGTGCTCGACCGTGACAAGGCTGACGCCCAGCTCCCCGGCGAGCAGACGCTTGGAGGGCAGGCGCGTCCCGAAGGGCAGCTCCCCGCTCACCAGATCCTGCCGGAGCTGGCGGTAGAGCTGCAGATAGGCGCTCTCGGGCGCGGACGGGTCGATCCGGTACTTCATCTGGTCTTAAAAAAATCTCCTTATCTGGCGATATCAACAGGTTCAGATCCAGTGTATAATCCGAAGCGTCAAAAGTCAATCCCCGAAAGGATGATCTCAATGAAACGCATTGCCAGCATTCAGGATATTTCGGCCCTCGGCAAATGCTCGCTCACGGTGGCGCTGCCGATCGTCTCGGCCATGGGCATCGAGTGCGCGGTGGTCCCGACGGCGGTACTGTCGACGCACACGCAGTTCAAGGGCTGGACCTTCTGCGATCTGACCGACGAGATGGAGCCGATCGCGGACCACTGGAAGAAAGAGGGCTTCAGCTTCGACGCGCTGTACACGGGCTACCTCGGCTCGTTCCGGCAGGTGGACATCGTCAAGCGCTATTTCAGGGACTTCGGCGCGGGCGCGAAGATCATCGTCGACCCCGCCATGGCAGACAACGGAAAGCTCTACGCGGGCTTCACGCCGGACTTCCCGGGGAAGATGGCGGAGCTTCTGGAGGGCGCGGACCTCGTGCTGCCGAACCTGACCGAGGCCTGCTTCCTGCTCGGCAAAGAGTACCGCGAGGACTACGACCGCGCCTGGATCACGGAGCTGCTCGAGGGGCTGCTGGATCGCGGGGCGAAGAACGCGGCCCTCACCGGCGTGAGCTTCGAGAAGGGGAAGCTGGGCGTCGTGTCCCTGAGCGGGGACGGACACGCCTACAGCGAGTACTTCACCGAGCATCTGCCCGTGAGCTTCCACGGAACCGGGGACATCTACTCCTCGGCGGCGGTCGGCGCGCTGGTGGCGGGACGGACAGTCCCGGACGCGCTGGCCCTGGCGGCGGACTACACGGTGGAGTGCATCCGCCTGACGCTCGCGGAGGAAAATCACAGCTGGTACGGCGTGAACTTCGAGCAGGCCATCCCGTACCTGCTCGAGAGAATGAAACGGTAAAACGACACGGCCCGGAGGCGTTGCCCTCCGGGCCGTTTTCTACCGCAGGATCGGCTGGAGCTGCTCGCCGCGCAGGGCGGCGGCGACGGTCTCGCCGAGAAGCGTAAAATCCGCCTGCAGTGAGCGCGGCTTTTTCTCCGGATCGTCCTGACGGAACGGGACAAAATAGACGTGCCTGCGGTTGAGCAGCTTCCCGATGTTCTCCGCCGAGCCGGACAGGCCGTCGTTGGTGGAAAAGGCGATCACCAGCGGGCGGCCGTTTCTGAGGTGCGCCTTGGCCGCCATCGTGACCGCGGAATCCGTGATCCCGTGCGCCAGCTTAGCCAGGGTGTTGCCCGTGCAGGGAGCGATCAGCAGCGCGTCCATCGGCCGCGCGGGGCCGAGCGGCTCCGCCTCGGCGATCGTCGTGACGACCGGCTCGCCGGTCAGCTCCATGAGCCGGCGCAGGTTCGTGACCGCCGTGCCGAAGCGCGTGTCGGTCTCGGCGGCGGTCTCGCTCATGATCCCCAGCAGGCGGTAGTCCCGCCGCAGCGCCGCCGCGGCGGTGAAGACCTGCGCGTAGGTACAGTAGGAGCCGCACATCGCGAGCCCCACAAGCGGCTTATGTTCCATCGTTTTCCTCCTTCTCCCGCAGGATCGCGCCGACCGTGTCCCAGTAGAGCGCCGCCGCGGACTCGGGGGCGAACTGCCCCGGCAGGCCCGGCGCGTACAGCGGCCGCAGGCCGAGCGTCTGCGCGCGGTCGCGGTCGAAGCCAGGCGACGAGGCCAGCTCCAGCAGCAGCGTCCCGGAGCGCAGCTTCGTCAGCAGCGCGTCCGACAGCACCGGCGCGGGCACGGTATTGACGACGAAATCCAGCTCCCCGGCGAGCGGCTCCAGCTCGTCGAAGCGGCAGGCGTCCAGACCCTGGGCCGCGGCCATGGCGCGGTCGCCCGCCTTGCGCGCCGCGACGGTCACAAGGGCGCCCATCGCGCGCAGGCGCGGCGCCAGCAGCGATGCGATGCGCCCCCAGCCCGTGACCAGCACGCGCGAGCCCAGCAGGCTCTCCTCACTGTTCTGCACCAGCAGGGAGAGCGCGCCCTCCGCGGTCAGCGCAGCGTTGCCGACGGCGTAGTCCCGCCGCCGCAGCAGATCGTAGACCCGCAGCCCGCCGCGCACCGCCGCGAGACTGCTCTGCGCCGAGAAGCCCCCGCCGCAGAGCACCTGCCCGGGCCAGAGCGCCCCGAGCAGCTCCTCCATCGTGATCGTCTGCACCGACAGCGGCGCGAAGACCGTGCCGCCCTTCTCCGACGGGATGCCGAGCAGCACCCACTCCGCCCCGTAGACGCAGCTGAGCAGGCACCCGGCCTGCTCGGCCCTGAGCGGCAGGGCCGCCTTCTCCAGCGCAAAGCAGCGCACCCGGTGCCCCTCGCGCGCCAGCAGCGCACACAGGGAGACCTGGCGCTTGTCGCCTCCGATTACCGCAACCTGCAAAGGCACCACCTCCGCCCTATCCTATTCGGAACAGGCGGAGGCGGTGCGTTTGTCTTGAAGAAGCGGCGCGGGCGTGGTAAAATGGTGCATCACCGATGAAGGAGCATCAACCATGAGCAGAGCCGACGAGATCTTTATTCAAAACTGCAAAGACATCCTCGAAAACGGGATCTGGGACACCGACCGGCCCGTGCGCACGCGCTGGGAAGACGGGACGCCCGCCCACACGATCAAGAAATTCTGCGTGGTCAACCGCTACGATCTGGCCGAGGAGTTCCCGATCCTGACCATACGCCGCATCTACTGGAAGTCCGCCATCGACGAGCTGCTGTGGATCTGGCAGGCCAAGAGCAACAACGTGCGTGAGCTGCGCACGCGGGTCTGGGACGCCTGGGCCGACGAGAACGGCTCCATCGGCAAGGCCTACGGCTACCAGCTCGGCGTGAAGCACCACTACCCCGAGGGGGACATGGATCAGGTGGACAAGGTGCTCTGGGACCTCAAGCACAACCCCGCCTCCCGGCGCATCATGACCAACATCTACACCTTCGCCGACCTCAGCGAGATGGCGCTCTACCCCTGCGCCTACTCGATGACCTTCAACGTCACCGGCAGGCGGCTCAACGCGATCCTGAACCAGCGCTCGCAGGACATGCTGACGGCCAACAACTGGAACGTCGTGCAGTACGCCGTGCTGACGCTGATGATGGCCCAGGTTTCCGGGCTCGAGCCGGGCGAGTTCGTGCACGTCATCGCCGACGCGCACATCTACGACCGCCACGTCGACGCCGTGAAGGAGATCATCACGCACGAGCCGAAGCCCGCCCCGAAGTTCTCCCTCGACCCCACGGTGGACGACTTCTACAAGTTCACGCGCGACAGCTTCACGATGGAGGGCTACGCGTACTCCGACTTTGCCGGGAAGATCCCGGTCGCGCTGTAAGGAGGCGGGGAGATGGAAGCCATCGTCGCGGTCTTCTCCGACTGGGGCATCGGCAGCGAAGGCACGCAGCAGCTTGTCCTGAAGGCCGACCGGGCGCATTTCCGGGAGCTCACCGCAGGCGCGGCGGTCATCGTCGGCCGCCGGACCCTCGGCGACTTCCCGGGCGGCAGGCCGCTCAAGGGGCGGCAGAATATCGTCGTCACCCGGCAGGACCTCACGATCGAGGGCGCGGAGATCGCCCACAGCACGGAGGAGGCCCTCGCCCTCGCGGCGAAGTACCCCCGCGCGCTGGTCATCGGCGGCGCCTCGATCTACCGGCAGTTCCTGCCCTATGTCCACACGGTGCACGTCACGAAGATCGACCGCGCGCCCGCGTCCGACAGCTTCTTTGAAAACCTCGACGCATCGCCGGACTGGCGGGAGTCGGAGGCGGAGGACTGGCGGGAGGAAAACGGCGTGCGCTACTGCTTCGTGACGTATGTGAGAGTCTGAAGCTCCGTCCCCGGGTAGTAGTGCGCGAGGATCTGACGCCAGTCCGCACCCTGCCGCGCCATGACCTCGGCCCCGTACTGGCTCATGCCCACGCCGTGGCCGAAGCCGGTGACGGTGAAGACGAAGACCCCGTCCTCGAGCGCGAGGTTGAAGGCCGTCGAACGCAGGGAGAAGAGCGAGCGCAGCTCGACGCCCGTGAAGCGTGCCCCGCCGATCTCGCAGAACGCCGTGCGGCCGCTCGCATCCCGCTCCGCGGGGCCGAGCCAGGTCTCCGGCGGACCGCTGAGATCCGCCTTCGGCCGCAGCGACAGCAGCGTGTCCCGGAAATCGAGCGGCCTGCGCTCGACACGGGTGACGTAGCCCGGCACGCTGTCCGGCCCCTCGGGGCTGAACACGCTTTTCAGATAGGGCAGCTCACTCCAGATCGCGCCGCAGTCCTCGGTGAAGCCTGCCGAGGAGGAGTGGAAGGCGGCGAAAACGGCCTGTCCCCCGTAGCAGAGGATCTGCCCCTCGGTGGCGGCCACCGCCGCGGCGAGCTTGTCATGCCGCTGCGGATAGGAATCCCTCCAGCGCTCGCGCAGGGCGTCGTCGCTCAGCCAGGCCTGGCAGCAGCCCGGGTTCGTGCAGACGTCGGCGTCGGCGTGTCGGCCGCTGCGGGCGCAGTAGACCGCATAGGTCCGCGCGGCCGCCGCCTGCGCCTTGAGCGCCTCGGGCTCAAAATCCGCGGGCATTTCGGCCGCCGTCACGCCCAGCACGTAGTCCTCGAGCGCGAGGGAGAGCAGCTCGCCGTTATCCAGCACCCGCAGGCGCGCGGGGACCGGGGCGGGCGCTGCCGCCTCCGCCGTCGGAGCGGGCGGCTCCGGTTCCCCGTCCGCGGTCAGCCGCTGCTTCAGCCAGACCAGGGCGAACAGGACCGCGAGCGCCAGCAGCGCGCTCCAGATGCTGTTTCGCAGCTTAGACCCCTCCCTTGACGCAGAAACGAAAAGGGCGTACAATACGCCTTGTCATTCATTTATATGGAATCGAGACGTGGATTATGCGTAAAAAACCGCTTGAAATCACCTGTTATGTGGCCGGCGCGGGCGCCTTCGGCGTGTTCTTCCGCTGGCTGCAGGATCAGCTCGCCTTCGACGAAGCCGGGCTCAACGAGAGGAGCCTGCTGAACTTTTTCGTCCCGGTGCTGGTCATCGCGGCGGCCCTGCTGTTCCGGCACTTCATACAGCAGATGAAGGAGCAGAAGCTCGCCTCGCCTGAGGACTTCTGCGGCGCGCTGTTCAATCCCGGCAAGCTCTTCGCGGTGCTGCGCTGGCTGGCCGGCGTCATCATGGTCGCCGGGGCGGGCCTGCTGCTGCTCCAGTCGGAGACCGACAGGCAGGCCGACCTGATCCGCGTGCTCTGCCTGCTGGCCGCCGCCTCCGGCGTGGCCTTCCCGCTGGTGCTGGGCGCCGCCAACTACGATATCCTCACGCATGAGTCGCTTGTGCGCGTCGGGATGATGCTGCCGGTGCTGACCTACGCGCTGTGGCTGGTGCTCTGCTACCTGCAGAACGCCTACAACAGCGTCGCCTGGTCCTATGCGATGGAGATCGCCGCGTTGATCTTCCTGATGCTCGGCTTCTTCCGCGCGGCGGGCTTCGCCTTCCGCGTGCCGGACGGCTACAAGGCCCTGCTGGCCACGATGCTGGGCGGCGCCATGGGCATCATGGCCCTCGCGGACGAGCGCTACATGGGCATGCAGCTGATCCTGCTGGCCTCGGCGGGCATGCAGATCCTCTATGTGTGGATCCTGGTGCGCAACCTCGAGAAGAAGCGCCCCGTGACCCATAAGGAGGGCGACGCCGAGGTGGACGAGGGCGGCTTCGAGATCGTAAAATAATTCGATAAAGAAGCGAAGCCTCTTTATCGAGCTTTTGCAGCTCTCTGCGCGCACGCGCTGCGCTCGCACACTTGAGAGCCGAGAAGTGTTTTTTGCGAGGTACACGCCCCCGCAAAAAACGGATTTGAATACAGGGGGCGGCCGGTGCCGCCCCCTGTTCTGTCGGAATGAAACCATGACCGAAGAGGAACGCATCCAAAACTGCATCGAACGCATCCTCGCCTGGTATCCGGCCGTGCGGCGGCCCCTGCCGTGGCGCGGCGAGCCCACGCCCTACGAGGTCTGGATCTCGGAGATCATGCTCCAGCAGACGCGCATCGAGGCCGTGATCCCGTACTACGCCCGCTTTCTGAGCGAGCTGCCGGACGTGCGCGCGCTCGCGGAGGTCCCGGAGGACCGGCTGCTCAAGCTCTGGGAGGGCCTCGGCTACTACAGCCGGGCACGCAATCTCCAGAAGGCGGCAAAGCGGATCGTGGCCGACTTCGGTGGCGCGCTGCCGCGGACATTTGCCGAGCTGCGGACCCTGCCCGGAATCGGGGACTACACCGCCGGGGCGGTGGCCTCCATCGCCTACGGCGAGCCGGAGCCCGCCGTCGACGGGAACGTGCTGCGCGTACTCGCACGCGTGCTCGCCTGCGCGGAGGACGTGCAGCTTCCGCAGACCCGACGGCGCATGGCAGAACTTCTGCGTGCGTCCTACCCGCGCGGGGAAGCGGCGGGACTGCTGACCGAGGGGCTCATGGAGCTCGGCGAGACCGTCTGCGTCCCGAACGGGGAGGCCCACTGCGCCGACTGCCCTCTCGCGGAGCTCTGTCTCGCCCGGCAGAGCGGCGCGGTCGAGCGCTACCCGGTCCGGACGCCGCCCCGCCCGCGCCGCATTGAGGAGCGTACCGTCCTGCTGCTGCGCGCCGGGGAGCGCTGGGCCGTCCGGCGGCGGGAGGAAAAGGGCCTGCTCGCGCGGATGTGGGAGCTTCCGAACCGGGACGGCGCACTCACGGCGGCAGAGGCGGAAGAGGCGGTCCGGGCCCTCGGCGGGGACGTGCTCTCCGTTGAGACCTGCGGCGAGGCAAGGCACGTCTTCACCCATGTCGAGTGGCACATGCGGGGCTGGCTTTTCACACTGGCGGAGGAATGCGGGGACTTCACGTGGAAGAGCGCCGCGGAGATCCGCGCCGAGTGCTCCGTCCCCACGGCGTTCCGGTATTACCTCAAACAGATAAAATGACCGGCTGCGAAGCACGCAGCCGGTCATTTTGATGTTGTGGGGAAAGCGCTTTACGCGACGCTCTCGAACTCGGCGACGATCTCCTTGTCGGGGGCGGGGGTGCAGAGGGAGACGACCACGATGAAGAGGCTGGAGACCACGAAGGCGGGAAGCAGCTCGTAGATGTTGAACGCACCGCCGAGGGGCCGGACCAGATACTTCCACACGAAGATCATGATCATGCCGGAGAACATGCCGGCGATCGCGCCCTGCTTGTTGCAGCGCTTCCAGAACAGGGCGAAGAGCATCACGGGGCCGAAGGTCGCGCCGAAGCCGGCCCAGGCGAAGGACACCACGCGGAAGATGGAGCTCGAGGGGTCGGAGGCGAAAATCACGCCGAGGATCGCAACGCCCACGACCGTGAGGCGGGCGAAGAGCATGTTCTTTTTGTCGTCGAGCTTGACGCCGAAGACGTCGCCGATCAGGTTGTGCGTCACGCCGGAGGCCGCGGCCAGCAGCTGGGCGTCGGCGGTGGACATCGTCGCGGCGAGGATGCCGGCGAGGATGAGGCCGGCCACGATGGCCGCGAGGGCGCCGTGCTCGGAGATGATGTGCGCGACGTTGACGATCATGTTCTCGGCCACGGACTCGCTCTCGGGCGCGGCGAGCACGCCCGCCTTGACCATGGCGAAGCCCACGATGCCGATGACGACGGCGACGCCGAGGGAGACCACGCACCAGATGGAGCCGACGCGGCGGGAGAGCGTGAGCTTCTCCTCATCGTCGACCGCCATGAAGTGGGTCAGGATGTGGGGCATGCCGAAGTAGCCGAGGCCCCAGGCCAGGGTCGAGACGATCATCACGAAGGTGTAGGGCGACGCGGAAGTGCTCTTGATATCGGTGCTGGCAAAGAGGTCGAGGTAGCCGGGGATCGTCCGGGCATTGGCCACGACGGCGTCCCAGCCGCCGGCCTTGTTGATGCCGAAGAAGAGCACGACGATCAGCGCGAAGGTCATGACGATGGACTGGATCAGGCTTGTGACCGAGGCGGCCATGAAGCCGCCGAGTGCGCAGTAGGCCACGATGACCGCCGCGGAGATGATCATGGCGGGCATGTAGTCAAAGCCGAAGAGGCTGTTGAACAGCTTGCCGCAGGCGGCGAAGCCCGAGGCCGTGTAGGGCACGAAGAAGATGATGATGGTCAGCGCGCCCAGGATCTCGATGAGCTTCGTGTTGTCGCGGAAACGCACGGCCAGGAAGTCCGGCACGGTGATCGAGCGCGTCTTCGCCGAGTAGCGGCGCAGGCGTCTGGCGACGAGCAGCCAGTTGAGCCAGGTGCCGATCGACAGGCCGATGGCCGTCCAGCTCGCCTCCGCGACGCCGCAGAACAGGGCCAGACCGGGCACGCCCATCAGCAGGTAGGCGCTCATGTCGGAGGCCTCGGTGCTCATCGCGGTCACGATGGGGCCGAGCTTGCGGCCGCCGAGATAGAAGTCCTCGGAGGTCTTGTTGTTGGAGTACTTGATGCCGATGGCCAGCATGCCGACCAGATAGACGATGATGGCCAGGAGAATGCAGATCGTGTTTGCAGTCATGGGAAGGTCCTCTCTTTCCGGGAATGACTGGATGATACCCCCGGTTTGTCCGCGGCGCAAGGACAAAGACGGAGAAAAAAGCTTGAAATCGCGCAAAAAATGAATATACTAGGAAAAGAGATAATCTTGTTCATGTTAAGATGAACATAATTCATGTAAAGGAGCTGCACGCATGAATCTTGAGAAATACCGTACGATGCTGACGGTGGTGGACTGCGGGAGCCTGACCCGCGCAGCGGGGGAGCTGGGCTGCACCCAGTCCGCCGTCAGCCATGCGCTCGACAGTCTCGAGCGGGAGCTGGGCTTTCCGGTGCTCAAGCGCAGCCGCGCGGGCGTTCGGCTGACCGGGGAGGGGGAGCGCCTGCTGCCCGCGGTCCGCAGTCTCCTGTCCGCCGCCGAGCAGCTCGAGCAGACAGCCTCGTCGATCCGTGGGCTCGAATCCGGCACCGTGCGCATCGGAGCCTTCACCTCGGTCGCGGTGCACTGGCTGCCGCCGGTGCTGAAGGAGTTCCAGCAGGACTACCCGCATGTGGACTTCAAGCTTCTCAACGGCGACTACCACGACGTCGAGCAGTGGCTCTCCGACGGGAGCGTGGACGTGGGCTTCGTGGCCATGCCCGCGGGCGTGGACTGCGAGTGCATCCCGCTGATGGAGGATCGGCTGCTCGCCATCCTGCCCCTGCACAGCCGCTTTGAAAACTACCCGAAATTCCCGCTGGTCGAGTGCGAGACCGAGCCCTTCATCTCCCTGCTGCAGAGCTCCGACCACGACGCGCGGCGCGCGCTCGAGGCGGCGGGCGTCAAGCCCAACGTGCGCTTTTACACCAAGGACGACTACGCGGTCATCGCCATGGTCGAGCAGGGCCTCGGCATCAGCATCATGCCCGAGCTGCTGCTCAAGGGCCGCCACGACGCGCTGCAGATCCTGCCGCTGATCCCGGAGGCGAAGCGCACGATCGGCCTGGCCATCGCGGCGGGGCAGCGCGCGGGCCCCGCCACCCGGCGCTTTGCCGACTACGTCGTGCGCTACGTGACCGAACAGGCCGGGAAATAGGGGCGGCTGAGGTGTCGTCCCTCTGTTGTGTTCCGCCCAGCCTACCGGCTGCGCGTCATTGCGAGGCCCCGCAAGAAGCCGCGGCAATCCGTTTTCTTTTGCCTGTTCGCAGGTCATGTTTTGCATACACGGTAAGAAGAAACGGATTGCCACGGCAGTGTGCGCACTGCCTCGCAATGACGCGCAAGGGGGCAGGC
>JAUNNC010000215.1 GCA_030531585.1 Eubacteriales bacterium
CGTTCGGGCCCTGAGTACCCGCCAGGATGTCGTGCATGCGCACGCCGAGGTGCGTGGCCTCGCCGATGTCCCGGCTTGTCTGGAGCGTCACGCCCCAGTCGGGAACATGCGCCAGGCGCTCGCCGCGCTTTTCAAGCCGCGCGACGTTCTTGCAGCCGGTGAGGATCGCGCCGCTGACCGTCTTCGGGTCGGCAAAGACAGTCTTCCTGTCGCCGATTGTCTCGAGGGCGCCGCCGTTCATGATGGCGATGGCGTCCGAGAGCCTGAAGACCTCGTCGCGGTTGTGCGAGACGAGCAGCACGGTCTTGCCGAAGCGGCGGATGGCGCTGCGCACCTCATTTTCCAGCTGAAAGCGCAGATGGCTGTCCAGCGCGGAAAACGGCTCGTCCAGCAGCAGCACCTCCGGCGCGTTGACCAGGATGCGCGCGAGCGCCGCGCGCTGCTGCTGCCCGCCGGAGAGCTGATGCGGCTTCTTGTGCTCCAAGCCCTCCAGGTGCATCGCCCGGATCATCTCGTTCACGCGCGCGCGGACCTCCTTCTTCTCCCGCACGCCGCAGGCGATGTTCTGCGCGACGGTCATGTTCGGGAACAGCGCGTACTGCTGGAAGAGGTAGCCCACCCTGCGCCTTTGCGGCGGGAGATTCACGCGCTCCTCGCTGTCAAAGAGCGTCGTGCCGTCGAGCACGATGCGGCCCCTGTCCGGCGTCTCGATGCCGGCGATGCACTTGAGCGTCATGCTCTTGCCGCATCCGGAGGCGCCCAGCAGGGCGAGCACGTGATTGCCAGCTTCAAACTTCACCTTCAGATGGAAGCTCCCGAGCGTCTTTTCGATATCCACATGGAGGGCCATTTACGCAGCCCTCCTTCCTGCGCGCTGCTTCTTTTCCAGCATGTTGACCGCCAGCAGCACCACGGCGGAGATGGCCATGTTGATCATGACCCACCGAAAGGCGAGCGCGTCGTTGTTGGTCCGCCAGAGCTGGTAGACGGTCGTGGAGATGGTCGCCGTGCGTCCCGGCGTGTCTCCGGCAATCATGCTCGGCGCTCCGGAGTCGCCCAGCGCCCGCGCGAACGAGAGCACCGTGCCGGCCAGAATGCCCTGGCGGCAGTACGGCATGCGGATGCGCCAGAAGATGTAGGTACCCGAGAGGCCCAGCGTTTGTCCGGCGTAGGCCAGCGTCTCGTCGAAGGATTCAAACGCGCCGCGCGCCGTGCGGTACATGAGCGGGAAGATGACGACCGTCGTGGCGAAGATGGCCGACCACCAGGTCATGGTCAGCTTGACGCCGAAGTGCTTAAGCACCCACGCGCCGATCACGCGCTTGGGGCCGAGCAAGCGCAAGAGAAGATAGCCCACGACCGTCGGCGGCAGCACCAGCGGCAGGGTCAGCACCACGTCGAGGATGCCCTTCACAAGGCGCGGCGCCTTGGCGATGTAGTAGGCGGCAAAGATGCCCAGAAAGAAGATGATGACCGTGCTGATGCCCGCGATGCGCAGCGAGTTGATCAGAGGAAACCAATCCATATGCTCACCCTCAGCGGGTCGTGCCCGCTGCCACTTCATAGCAAGGAGCAGGCGGCAAACCGCCGCCTGCCCGAAGGAAAGGACGTTACCTGGACAGCGGGCTGAAGCCGACGCTCTCAAACACAGCGCTGGCCTCTTCGCCGGTCAGGTAATCAAGGAACGCCCTGGCGGCCTCCTCGTTCTTCGTGATCTTGAGCACGGCGGCCGGATAGATGACCTGGCCGCACATCTCGGCGGTAGCGGTATCCACGACGGTCAGGCCCGCGGAATACGCGTCGGTGCCGTAGATGATGCCGCAGTCCACCGTCGCCTCGGTGACCTGCGTGGTGACCTCCTTGACGTTGGAGCCGTAGGTGATCACGCCGGCGGCGGCCAGCTCCTCCTCGCTCACGCCGTAGTACGCCAGGATCTTCTGGGTGTACTGGCCGACCGGCACGTCGGAATTGCCCATGGCCAGCATGAGGCTGCCGGCCTTGAGGCCCTCGATCAGCTGATCGTAGGAGGTCACGTTCTTCGGGTTGCCCTCCGGCACGACGAGCGCGACCTTGTTCTCCAGCAGGTTGATGCGGGTGCCCTGGAGCACGAAGTCCAGGCCGTCCGTGTTGGCCTCGGAGGTGATGTCCAGCTCATTCATCTGCTTGGGCGCGGCGGAGATGAACAGGTCGCAGTCCGCGCCCTCCTCGATCTGGGTCTTGAGCGTGCCGGATGAGTCGAAGTTGTAGACGATCTCCACGTCCGGCGCGACGCTCTTGTACAGCCCGGCGATCTGGTTCAGGGTTTCGGTCATGGACGCGGCGGCGAACACGATCAGCTCGGTCGTTTCGGCATGGGCGCACATGGGCACGGCAGCGCTCAGCACGAGCGCCATGACAAGCGCGGCAAGTTTCTG
>JAUNNC010000065.1 GCA_030531585.1 Eubacteriales bacterium
ACTCGCTACCTCCACCTTGGCAAGGTGGCGCTCTACCGGATGAGCTAAAGCCGCGGATGGTGCCTCAGGCCAGAGTCGAACTGGCGACACGCGGATTTTCAGTCCGCTGCTCTACCAACTGAGCTACCGAGGCAGATCTGTGAGGTGAAGCATGGTGGGAACAACTGGACTCGAACCAGTGACCCCCTGCTTGTAAGGCAGGTGCTCTAACCAGCTGAGCTATGCTCCCGCGTCACAGCTTCGTAATCATACTAAAGAATTCCCGTTTTGTCAATACGCAATTTTTCTTTTTCTCAGCTTTCCCGTTTAAGGGCCAGCAGTTCGCGCGGCGTGAAGACGTAGACCCTGTCGCAGAACTGGCAGGAGACGGAGACGTCCTTCCCCTCGGCGGCGATCTCCCCGAGCTCCTCCGGCTCGATCACCGTGAGGGCGCGCTCCACGCGCCCGCGCGTGCAGGGGCAGCGGTAGGCGACCGGGTACGCGCCCACCTCGTGCCAGTCGAAGCCCCGGAGCACCTGTTCAAAAAGCGCCCGCTCCCCGTCCTCGTCCAGGACCGTGGTGAGCTGGTCCATGAGAAAGATGTTCTCCTCGAGCCGGTCGATCAGAGAGGCGTCCGCCCCGGGCATGAGCTGGACCAGAAAGCCGCCGGCCGCGCGGATCGTGCGGTCGGTGTCCACCAGCACGCCCAGCGCGCAGGCGGAGGGCACCTGCTCGCTCTCGAGCAGGTAGGCGGTCATGTCCTCGGCGATCTCGCCGCTTACCAGCGCCACCGAGCCGATGTAGGGCTCGCGCAGGCCGAGGTCGCGGCTGACCGTGAGCATGCCGCCGCGCCCCACGGCGCCGCCGACGTCGAGCTTTCCGTCCGCGCGCAGGGGCAGCTCGCAGCGCGGCGCGTCCACATAGCCGCGCATGTTGCCGCCGCTGTCGGAGACGGCGACGACGCTGCCGATCGGGCCGCCGCCGTTGATGCGGATCGTGAGGCTGGCGCCCTCCTCCTTCATCGCCTGCCCCAGCAGGGAGGCGGCGCAGAGCGTCCGGCCCAGCGCGGCGCAGGCGGTCGGGGAAAGACCGTGGATCTGCCGGGCGCGCTCCACGCTGTCCCTCGCGGTGATGACCGCCATCTTGACAAAGCCGTCCGCGGCGGTGGCACGAATGATCTGATCCATAAAGCTTTTTACTTCCTTTTTGCGGTAATCCAGAGCCGGCCGAGGTCGCCCTGCGGGCCGTCGCGCCGCAGGCTGACGTCTGAAAAGCCCGCCTGCTTGAGCAGGGCGCGCAGCGTCTCCGGCTCATGGGCATACTCGACGTGCTCCTCGTCCTCGCGCGCCCAGAGCGCCCCGCGCCGGGTGAACAGGTCCATCCCATAAACCAGCGCGCAGGCCTCCTCATCGAAATCCGCGCGCCAGAGACAGAGCAGATCCTCGGTCTCGTCGACGAAGACCTCCCCGTCCAGCGAACGCAGGAACTGAGGCGTGCGCATGTCGAAGATCAGAAGCCCGCCGGGACGCACGAACAGATGCAGCCGTCGGAAGACCTCCGGCAGTACCCCGGGCTCGAGATAGTTGAGCGCGTCCAGCGAGCAGAGCGCCGCGTCCACCGTGCCGTAAAGGTCGAGCGCCTCGGCGCTCTGACACAGGAAGAGCGGCGGCGCCGCGCCCTCGACGGCCTTGCCCTGCGCCTGCATGAGCATGTCCACGGAGCGGTCGCAGCCGATCATCTCGTAGCCGCGCGCGGCCAAAAGCCAGGTCAGCGTCCCGGTGCCGCAGCACAGATCGAGCAGCAGGCGGAACTCCCCGCCGTCCGCGCGAAACAGCGCCTCGTCAAAATCGGCGAAGGCCTCATAGGGCACGTCGCCCGTCAGCCGGTCGTACCAGCGGGCGAGAGGGGCGTAGCAGCTCACGGCTCCCGCTCCTTCATGCGGTCGAACACCACGGAGTAGCCGCCGCGCCCGTACTGCAGGGAGCGGTTGACCCGGCTGATCGTGGCGCTGGAGGCGCCGGTCTCGGCCAGAATGTCGTTGTAGATCATGCCGTCGTTGAGGCAGGAGGCCACCTGATAGCGCTGCTCCATGGCCATCAGCTCCGTCACCGTGCACAGATCGTCGAAAAAGCGCATGCACTCATCCAGGTCCCGCAGGGAGAGGATCGCCTCGTACAACTTCTCGTTGCGGGGTTTCTTCGACCGTTTGTTCATACGAACCTCCAAAAATGTGGTAACTGTACTTTACACCTTTACATCGCAAAAGTAAAGAGCAAATCTGCACGCTCTCAATTGACAAGCTATGTCTGTTCCTGTAGAATGAGAGCGCCCGCAAGGGCAGGCGTTGCCAAGCGAAAAAAGGCGGTTCCGCCACATCTCCGAAAGGAGGTGTTGAAATGCCGATTACATTGACGTTCCACATCTTCGGATGTACCGTTACGATTACTGTAAAAAGCAGAAACCGCCACTCTGCCAAGTGACGATTTCTTTAACAAGATAACCTGACTTTGGGCGGAGCCGTTTTTCGGCAACGCCTTTTTACGCTTTTATTATAGCGAGTGAGGCGGATGCTGTCAAGGGCATGTTGCCCCCGGCAGTATCGCACGAAAGAGTTTACCGAAAATTCAACAAAGCCCATACAATCCCACTTGCGGATTGCGCGGGCGTATATTATAATTATTTGAAGATATTTGAAGAAGTTACGGGCGGCGGATCGCCGCCGGAAAGGGGGAGCGGATCATGGCAGGACTCTTTGGCATGGGGACCACCGTGCTGTGGCTGGCCGCGATGATCGTCCTGCTGGTCGTAGAGGGGCTGGCGCCGGGTCTGGTGTCCATCTGGTTCGCGCTGGGCGCGCTGGCCGCGATGATCTCGTCGATGCTCAAGGCGCCCGTCTGGCTGCAGGTGCTGTGGTTCGTCGTGGTGTCGCTCGTCACGCTGCTGATTACCCGGCCCCTGGCAAAGAAGTACGTCAACGCCCATACCGTGCCCACCAACGCCGATATGGCCATCGGTCAGGACTGCGTCGTGACCGAGGCGATCGACAACGTGGCGGGCTCCGGCGCCGTGAGCGTCGGCGGCAAGATCTGGACCGCCCGCATGGCGGAGCCCGACGGCCGCGCCGCAAAGGGCGAGGTGCTGCGCGTGCTGCGCATCGAGGGCGTCAAGCTCATCGTGGAGAAGAAGGAAGAAGAACCGAAAATCTGAGGAGGTATCACCATGTACGTTTTAGCCGTCATTCTGCTCATCGCCATCATCATTTTCATCCGCTGCATCCGCATCGTCCCGCAGGCCAAGGCCTACGTCATCGAGCGCCTCGGCGCCTACAAGACCACCTGGGACGTCGGCTTCAAGGTCAAGGCGCCCTTCATCGAGCGCGTGGCCAAGGTCGTCTCGCTCAAGGAGCAGGTGGCGGACTTCCCGCCCCAGCCCGTGATCACGAAGGACAACGTCACGATGCAGATCGACACCGTCGTCTACTTCCAGATCACCGACCCCCGGCTCTACACCTACGGCATCGAGCAGCCCATGCTCGCCATCGAGAACCTCTCCGCCACCACGCTGCGCAACATCATCGGCGAGCTCGAGCTTGACCAGTGCCTGACCAGCCGCGACATCATCAACTCCAAGATGCGCTCCATCCTCGACGAGGCCACCGACCCCTGGGGCATCAAGGTCAACCGCGTGGAGCTCAAGAACATCCTGCCGCCCAAGGAGATCCAGAACGCCATGGAGAAGCAGATGAAGGCCGAGCGTGAACGCCGCGAGGCCATCCTCCGCGCCGAGGGCGAGAAGCGCGCCGCCATCCTGGAGGCCGAGGGCGAAAAGGAGGCCGCGATCCTGCGCGCCGACGCCAAGAAGCAGCAGCAGATCCTCGAGGCCGAAGGCGAGGCCGAGGCCATCCTCAAGGTCCAGACCGCAACGGCCGAAGGTATCCGCCGCATCAACGAGGTCGCGCCCTCCGAAGCCGTGATCAAGCTCAAGGCCATGGAGGCCTTCGCCAGCGCCGCCAACGGCCAGGCCACGAAGATCATCATCCCCAGCGAGATCCAGAGCGTCGCAGGCCTCGCCGCCGGACTTCTGGAGTCCGTCAAGGAAGAGAAATAATCAGACCATACAGAAAAACGACAGTTTATGACCGGCGATGTGCTGCCGCCGGTCATCGACTGATCCTACGGAGGTTGCAGGTATGACGGTATACAGCGAGAAGGCCAGGGACTTTTTGGCCCGGCACGGCATGGACCCGGAGCGGATCGACCCGGACGCATGCATCGGCGCCATGAAGGCCCAAATGGAGAGCGGACTAAATGGCGGAAAGAGCTCCATGGAGATGATCCCCACCTATCTGTCCAACGACGGCGCGCTGCCCCACGGCTCGAGCGCCGTGGTCATCGACGCGGGCGGGACCAATTTCCGCTGTGCGCTCGTGCGCTTCACGGAGGAAGGGCCCGTGGTCTCGGAGATGAACAAGTGCCGCATGCCAGGCATCGGGGAGAGCTGCAGCTGGGACGACTTCATCCGCTTCACCGCGGACCGTATCGAGCCCCTGATGGACCGCGCCGACGTGATCGGCTTCTGCTTTTCCTACTCCGCCGCCATCACCCCGGAACGGGACGGCCGCGTGCTGTGCATCGACAAGGAGGTCGTCATCACCGACTGCGAGGGCCAGCTCGTGGGAGCGTCGCTGCTGCGGGAGCTGAAGCGCCGCGGGATCACCGGCAAGCGCGCCGTCATCCTCAACGACACCGTGGCTGTGCTGCTCGGCGGGGCCGTGCATCTCGACAAGAGCGCCTACAGCGGCTTCATCGGCCAGGTCAGCGGCACCGGGACCAATACCTGCGTGTCCCTCCCGGTCTCGCGCATCGGCAAGCTCGGCCAGAGCGGGGAGCGCGGGATGATCGTCAACCTCGAATCCGGCGAGTATGACGGGATCGAGGGCGGCGACTTCGACCGCCAGCTCGACGCCGAGAGCCATAACCCGGGCACCAGACGCTTTGAGAAGCTGACGGCGGGCGTCTACCTCGGCCAGCTCGCGCGGCTCATGCTCCGCGGCGCGGCCGACGAGGGCCTGCTGAGCGCGGACTGCGCCGAACACGTGCGCGCGCTGCCCCAGATCGACTCCTCCGTTATCGACGCCTGGGCCAGCGGCGAGGGCTTCTCCCTGCTCGGCGGGGACGCGGAGGATCAGGCCTTCGCGCGCGAGATCAGCCTGGCCCTGTTCCGCCGCTCGGCGCGCTGCATGTGCGTCAACCTCGTGGCGCTGGCGGAGCTCGCCGGAGGCGGGCATGTCCGGCCCATGTGCGTGCTGGCCGAGGGCTCGCTCGTCCAGAAGGGGCGGCACTACCGCCCGGAGCTGGAGCGCCTGCTGCGTCAGTACGGCGGCCAGGAGCGCGGCCTGACGCTCGAGCTGCACGTCGGCGAGGAGACCACCATCCCCGGCTCCGCGGCCGCGGCGGTGCTCAATCCATAATGCATCTTGCGCCGGCACGGGAAACATGGTATAGTATCCCGGTGTGCGCCCTGCTTTCCCAGAATAAATCGCTTGTAACGGAGTTTTTTGATGTTTGATTGGCTGACCGGCACGGTTGCCGGAAAACTTTGCGCGACCTTCCTCCTGTCGATGATGCCCGTCGGCGAGCTGCGCTTCGGCCTGCCCTACGGGATCGCGCTGGGGCTGGACTATCCGCTCGCGCTGATGGCCGCCCTGCTCGGCAATATCATCCCGGTGCCGTTCATCATCGTCTATATCAAGCGGATCTTCGCATGGATGCGCATGCATTTGCCCGTGTTCAACTCCTTCATTACCAAGCTGGAGAAGAAGGCCGATCTCAAGGGCGAGACCGTGGAGAAGTACGGTCCGGTCGGGCTGCTGCTCTTCGTGGCGATCCCGCTGCCGGGCACCGGCGCCTGGACGGGCGCGCTGATCGCGGCGCTGCTCGATATGAAGACCGAAAAGGCCGTGCCCTACATCATGCTCGGCGTGTGCATCGCGGCCTCGATCATAACGCTCGTCACCTATGGCGTGATCCATATCGTGCTGTAAATCGAATACGACAAAAGCTCCTCCGGGAAACCGGAGGAGCTTTTCATCTGTGTCAGCATCAGAGATTCTTCGTGTTCAGGGCGCGCATGGCGTTGAGGACCGCGAGGACCATCACGCCCACGTCCGCAAAGATCGCCGCCCACATGCCCGCCAGGCCCAGCGCGCCCAGCAGCAGGCAGATCAGCTTGACCGCCAGCGCAAAGACAATGTTCTGGTACACGATGCGCAGGCACTTGCGCGCAATGGCGATCGCCCGGGAGATCTTCATCGGGTCGTCGTCCATGAGCACCACGTCCGCCGCCTCGATGGCCGCGTCCGAGCCGAGCGCGCCCATGGCGATGCCGATGTCGGCGCGCGAGAGCACCGGCGCGTCGTTGATCCCGTCGCCCACAAAAGCGAGCTTCCCGCGCCCGTCGGAGGCCTCCAGCATCTGCTCCACCAGCGCGACCTTGTCGCCCGGCAGCAGGCCGCTGCGGTACTCGTCGATGCCGACGCGCTCCGCCACCTGCTTCGCCGCGCTCTCGGCGTCGCCGGTGAGCATGACGGTCTTCTCCACGCCCGCCGCGCGCAGGGCGGCGAGGGCCTCGCGCACGTCGTCCTTCTCCGCGTCGGCGATCAGGATGTGGCCCGCGTACTCGCCGTCGAGTGCGATGTGGATGACCGTGCCCGCGCTGCGGCAGGGGATGAAGGGCACGCCGAGCTCGTCCATGAGCTTGTCGTTGCCCGCAGCCACGCGCACGCCGTCGACCGTGGCCAGCACGCCCCGGCCGCTGCGCTCCTCGATGTCCCGCACCCGGCTGCGGTCCGGCTCGGCGCCGTAGGCGCGGCGCAGGCTCTGGCTGATGGGGTGGGAGGAGGCGCACTCGGCCAGCGCGGCGTACTCGAGGAGCTTGTCGTCACTGAGTGAGCTGTGGTGGATGCCGCTGACCTCGAACACGCCGCGGGTGATCGTGCCGGTCTTGTCGAAGACCACGGTCTTCACCTTCGAGAGCGTCTCGAGATAGTTCGAGCCCTTGACGAGGATGCCCTCCCGGCTGGCCCCGCCGATGCCTGCGAAGAAGCCCAGCGGGATGGAGATCACCAGCGCGCAGGGGCAGCTGATGACAAGGAAGGTCAGCGCGCGGTAGCACCAGACGCTCCACAGCGCATCCTGGCCCAGCGCAAGCCGGACGATCGGCGGCAGCAGCGCCAGCGCCAGCGCGCCGAACACCACCGCCGGCGTGTACACGCGCGCAAAGCGGGAGATGAAGTTCTCCGAGCGGGACTTGCGCGAGCTGGAGTTCTCCACCAGCTCGAGGATGCGGGCGACCGTCGACTCCCCGTAGGCGCGCGTGGTCTGCACCCGCAGCACGCCCGTCAGGTTGATACAGCCGCTGACGACCTCGTCGCCCGCCTTCACGTCGCGCGGCAGGCTCTCACCCGTGAGCGCGGCGGTGTCCACGGCCGAGGTCCCGTCGACGATGAAGCCGTCGAGGGGGATGCGCTCACCCGGCTGGATGACGATGACGCTGCCCGGCGCGACCTCCTCGGGGTCGACCTGCCGGAGCATGCCGCCGTCCTCGATGTTCGCGTAGTCGGGGCGGATGTCCATGAGCGCGCCGATGCTGCGGCGGCTGCGGCCGACGGCGATGCCCTGGAACAGCTCGCCGATCTGGTAG
Organism: Eubacteriales bacterium; assembly: GCA_030531585.1. Classification (GTDB taxonomy): domain Bacteria; phylum Bacillota; class Clostridia; order Oscillospirales; family Oscillospiraceae; genus Limivicinus. Next base: position 7,681 of record JAUNNC010000065.1, read on the forward strand.
AAGAGCATGACGGCGACGGCCTCGTTGAAGTCGCCGCTGCGCTCGACGATCGCAAGGGCGATCGCGCCGAGCGTGGCGACGGCCATCAGGAAGTTCTCGTCGAAGACCTGGCCGTTGCCGATGCCCATCGCCGCCTTGCGCAGGATGTCCCAGCCGACGATCCCGTAGGAGGCGGCGTACAGGACACAGCGCACCGGGAACGGCAGCACGCGCAGGTTCGCAAGAAGCAGCAGGACTGCCGAGACCACGATGCGCACGAGCATTTTTTTCTGTTTGCGGTTCATAGCTACCCCTCCGGATCAAGAGGCCCGGGCCGTTGGCGGCCTGAGGCTCAGAAGAAGATCTCGCAGTCGGGCTCGACCTTGCGGCAGGCCTTGAGCACGTCCTTCATGACCTTCGCGGGGTCGGCGCCCTCGGCAAAGTCCACGGTCATCTTCAGCGCCATGAAGCTGACCGACGCGTCCGCCACGCCGGGGGTCTTCTTCGCGGCCTGCTCCATGAGGTTGGCGCAGTTGGCGCAGTCGACTTCGATCTTGTAGCTCTTTTTCATCGTCTCATCCCATCCTTTTCTTAAAATTACGATTAAGCGCTTGTTTAATCTTGACGCCTGCATTATACTGACGGCGGAAGCACAAGTCAACGGCTCCGGACAAGAGCCTGCCAAAAGGGAGAAAAGGATTGCCAAAAGGGAGGACGCCATGGAACTGCCCCTGCTGCCCCACAATCACGGCGATGCGCGCCGGGCCGCGCTGCTGCGCCGTCAGCTCCTGCTCGGCGGCGACTTCGGCGCCGCGGCGGAGCTGTTCCGCCTGCTCGACGACTCCAGCCGCCTGCGCATCTTCTGGCTGCTGTGCCACATGGAAGAATGCGTTCTCAACATCTCCGCCGTCACGGGCATGTCCTCGCCCGCGGTGTCGCACCACCTGCGCCTGCTGAAGGACGCGGGGCTCGTGCGCAGCCGACGGGAGGGGAAGGAGGTCTGGTACCGCGCCGCCGAGACCCCGGCCTGCAAGCTGCTGCACGAGATGATCGAGAAGACGATGGAGATCTCCTGCCCGCAGCTCGGCGACGAGGAGGGGGAGCAGACCCTGTCGGCCTTCAGCACCGAGCAGGTGGAGACCGTGCGCCGCATGCACGACGAGCTCCTGCAGCACCCCGAGCGGCGCGTGCCCATCGAGGAGCTCGCACGGCGCTACCTGATGAACCCCACGACGCTCAAGGCCGTATTCAAGGCGGTCTACGGCGATTCGCTGGCCGCGCACATGAAGGAGCACCGGCTCGAAAAGGCCGCCGAGCTCCTGCGCAGATCCGACGACAGCGTCGCGGCCGTCGCCGCCGCCGTGGGCTACGACAGCCCCAGCCGCTTCTCCGCCGCCTTCCGCGCGCGCTACCACCTGCTGCCGACCGAGTACCGGAAGCAGCTGCGCAGAGAATAAAAAACACGGCGATCCCGGAGGGATCGCCGCAATGTGTAGATAAACCCATTTGCACGTCATTCCGAGCCAGCGCGCACGCTGGCGTGGGAATCCGCTTTTTTCGGCGGCCAAGCCGGAAAGGTGCATCATCAAAGGACTTTCGCGGCCAGGGGGAGAAACGGATTGCCACGTCGCTTCGCTCCTCGCAATGACGAGGGATAGATTTTGTCTTATAGTCCCCGGCGGTCCCGAGAGGGAACGCCGGGTTGATTCATTGATTTCGGGTCAGTCCGTCCCGTCGCCGCGGAAGATCTTCGCAATGGGCGAGTCGGAGGAGACGACCAGGGTCTTGCTGCCGGAGGAGAGCGCGTTCTCGGCCATGTCGAGCGCGCGCATGAACTCGTAGAAGTCGGCCTCCGCCTCGGTGTCGTAGACCTCGGAGAGGATGCGCATATACTCGGCCTCGCCCTCGGCCTTGAGCTTCTCGGCCTGGGCCCGCGCCTCGGAGAGCGTGATCTGCACGGACTTGTCGGCCTCGTTGCGGATCTGCTTGGCCTCGGCCGCGCCTTCGGCGGAGAAGGAGGCGGCGATGTTGTCGCGCTCGGAGATCATGCGCTCGTACACCGCGGACTTGTTCTCGTCGGGCAGGTCGATGCGCTTGGTCTCGATCGCCAGCAGGTCGATGCCGTAGCGCTCGAAGGTCGTGCCCACGTTGTCCATAATGCGCTGGGCCAGCAGCCCGTCGCGCCCGGAGATGACCTCCTCCTGCCGCATGGACGAGATGACCGTCTTGAGGCTGTTGTAGACCACGGTGTCGATGCGGTACTCGGCGTTACCGATGTTGCCGGAGAGCGTCTGGATGAACTTGAGCGGGTCGCTGATGCGCCAGAGCACAAAGGAGTCCGCGACCATGGACTTCTTGTCGCTGGTGATGACGTCGCTGACGGCGAGGTCGTAGAGCATCTCCGTCTTCGGCAGGGTGCTGACCGTCTGGATGAAGGGCAGCTTCATGCTCAGGCCGGGCTCGTCCACGATCTTCACCACCGCGCCGAACTGGCGCACGATGGTGTATTCATTCTGGTGCGTGGTCACGAAGCAGCCCGAGGAGACGATCAGGACCAGGACCAGGATCAGGATCGGGATGCTGATTTTCAGACTCTTTTTCATGTTCCGTTCCCTCCTCCCAGATCGACGTTGGCAAAGGGCTCGAGCGGCAGGGCGGTCTGCACACCGGTGTTCGCGTCGACGATATAGAGCTTCATGCCGGGCAGGACCTTCTCCATGGCCTCGTAGAACAGGCGCTGCTTGGTGATGAGCGGGTACTTCTGGTACTCCTCGAAGAGCGCTGCGAAGCGGGCCGCCTGGCCCTCCGCCTCGTTGATCTTGCTCTGCCGGTAGGCCTCGGCGCTCTTGATGATCTGGTCGGCGTCGGCCGCCGCGGCGGGGATGACCTCGTTGGCGTACTTCTTGGCGTTGTTCACCGTGGTGTCGGCCGACTGCTTGGCGGTCTCCACGGCGGTGAAGGCGCGCTGCACCTCCGCCGTGGGCGGCTCGGCGTCCTGAATGGTGATGTTCTGGAGCTGGATGCCGATGTCCTCGCGGTCAAGGCGGGAGATGACCTTCTCCTTGATGGCGGCCTGGATCTCGCTCTTGCCGGTGGTGATGACCGCGTCGACGTTGTACAGGCCGATCGTGTCGCGGATATAGCTCTGGCAGAGCATCTTGAGAATGTCCACCGGCTCCTGCGAGCTGTAGAGATACTTGATCGGGTCGGTCACGCGGTATTCGACATAGAAGTCGACATTGACGAAGTTATAGTCGTAGGTGATCATCAGCGACTCGTCGTCGACGCTCTGGTCGCTGCCGATGCGGTAGCCGAGCGGGAAGCCCTGAATGGTCTTGGTGACCTTGGTCACATGCTGGATGAAGGGCAGCTTCAGCTTGAGACCGGAGGACGAGACCATCGTGGGTCTGCCGAAGGTCGTGATGACCGCGTACTGGTCCTCCTTGAGCGTATAGAAGGAGTCGAGCACGACGGCGACCAGCAGCACCGCGGCGAGCAGCAGGATCGCGGTCTTCATCGGCAGCGAGGAGCGCTTCGGCTTTTTGACCGGGCCGCTGGCGTAGCTGCCGTCCTGATTGATGTTCATGGCGGGTCCATCCTTTCTTTCTTTGGGATCGAGGATCACATACATACAGTATACCGCAAAAGCGGGCGTTTGTGAAGTGCGCGGAGCGGAGATTCCGAAGACCGATCCGCCGGGGTGTTTCGTCGCGTCTACTGATAGATCCCGCTGAAGGCGGAGAGCGGGAGACAGTCCGCCAGACCCGTCAGGATGCTGTCGTAGCTGCGCTCCCAGGCGGGGCCGGCATCCTGCACCGCGAGCGGGAGAGAGAGCTTCCGGCTCAGCGAAACGCGCACCGCCGTGCCGCTGCCCTCGCGGCTCTCGAGCAGGAGCGTGCCGCCGTGGAGGCGCGCGATCTCGCGCACCGCCGCCAGCCCGAGGCCCGCGCCGTTGGCCATGCTGCTCAGGTCAAAGCCGTGGCGATAGCGGTCAAATACGGTCCGCAGCCCGCTCGGGGAGATCCCGCAGCCGTCGTCATCCATGGAGAAGATGACCTGCTCCTGCGTCGCATGGAGGGAGATCCCGATGACGGTGCAGCCCTTGGCGTGGAGAAGCGCGTTGGACAGCAGGTTCATCACGATCATCTCCAGCAGCGCCGGGTCCGCCCTGACCGTGAGCGTCTCCGGCAGCCGCAGGCGCAGCTCCGGCGAGGGAACAAGAGCGGAGACGGAGTCCGCCAGATCCCGCAGAAACGGGCAGAGATCCAGCGTGATCAGCCGGAAAGCCAGCTTTTCCTCCGCGGCGTCCTGTACGATCGAGAGGTTTCCGATCATTCTCCTGAGATGATAATAGTCGCGCAGGAACGAGGCCGACAGGCCCGAAAGCGGTTCGTCGCCCAGAGCCTCCGCCCGGTCCCGCAGCAGCGTGCAGTTGACGTTCAGCCGCATCAGGCAGCTGCGCAGCGCGTAGCGGAAGGACGCGTTGACCTCACGGGACGCGTACGCCGCCTCGTGGAACAGGAAAAGCCGGAGCCCCTCCGTGTTCTGCATCCGAACAAGGTAGCGCCTGCCCCGAAGCTCTGCCTCCACAATGCAGGGGGAAGCCTGAAGCTCGGAGAGCTCCGGACTGAGAAGCGAGCGCAGCGGCATTCCCGTACAGTCGGGACCGAAAAGCTGTTCGGCGGCTTCGTTTGCGTAAACGGTGCGCCCGTTCCTGGTCAGAAGAACAGGCTCTGCGGACAGACCGAGAAGCTCGGCAGGGATCTGGAGCATACTGCTGACCTCCGATTGGAAAGAGTGGACGCCGGATCGGCGGAAGTTCTTCCTTATTATAGCAGATGTAGTCAGAATGAACAAGAAGCTGTGGAAAATGCGAAGTCATCCTCTGCAATTTTCAGCACTTTTTGAGGGACGTCCCCGCAAGAGAATGCTTGATTTTTGACAATATTATATGTTATTATGGATAAGCTATGACAGTGGATTTCCGGTATGCGCCGGATCCGGTCAGCCTGCAGCACAATATTTTTTTGGAGGATATACACATGATCAAAGTTGGCATCAATGGTTTCGGCCGCATCGGCTCTCTCGCGTTCAGAGCTGCCATCAAGTCCGACGACATCGAGGTCGTCGCCATCAGCGCTCCCGGCCATCCCGCTTCCCACGTCGCTTACTGCGTGAAGTTCGACTCCGTTCACGGCAAATTCGACGGCGAGGTCTTCGGCAACGACGAGGACAGCACCATCACCGTTAACGGCAAGGTCGTCAAGATCCTCTCCGACAAGACCTACCGCGACGCTTCCCTCATCCCCTGGGGCGAGCTCGGCGTCGAGTACGTGCTCGAGTGCACCGGCGTTTACCTGACCAAGGAGAAGGCCCAGGCTCACATCGACGCCGGCGCCAAGGTCGTCGTCATGTCCGGCCCCGCGAAGGACGACACCCCCATGTTCGTCTGCGGCGTCAACCTGGACAAGTACACCCCCGACATGCAGTTCGTCT
>JAUNNC010000066.1:0-1698 GCA_030531585.1 Eubacteriales bacterium
GGTCAAGCGCCGCCATACCCGGCCGCAGTCCGGGATCACCGACCGGGAGAAGCGGAAGGCCAACGCCGCAGGGGTCTATGCGGTTATGAACGCGGAGCGCGTGAAGGGAAAGCGCGTCCTGCTTGTCGATGATATCGTCACCACCGGCGCGACGCTCGCGTCCTGTGCCGGGGTTCTCGCCGACGCCGGGTGCGCGGCGGTCTTCGGGGCCGCTGCGGCATCCCGTTCGTGAGGCGTCATACAAGGAGTGTAAACATGAACCTATTTGAGAGAGACATTGCGGTCGACCTCGGGACCTCGTCGACCCTGCTGTTTGAGCAGGGGAAGGGCGTCGTCGCCCGCGAGCCGACCGTCGTCGCGGTGGACAAGTTCAGCGGCAAGATCCTGAAGATCGGACAGGACGCGCAGAAGATGCTCGGGCGGACCCCGGCGAACATCGTGGCCATCCATCCGGTCAGCGCGGGCGTGATCTCCGACTATGAGATCACCGCGCAGATGCTGCGGGAGCTGATCGGCCGCATCACCTCGCTCAGTCTCTTCAAGCCCTGCGTGCTCGCCTGCGTGCCGAGCTCCATCACCGGCGTGGAGGAGCGCGCCGTCATCGACGCCGCCATCGAGGCCGGGGCCCGCAAGGTCTTCCTGCTGGAGACGGCCATCGCGACCGCCATGGGCGCGGGCGTGGACATCTCCAAGGCCGACGGGCACATGGTCATCGACATCGGAGGCGGCACGACCGAGGTCGCCATCGTGTCCGGCGGCGGCGTCGTGGAGTGCGAATCCATCAAGACCGCCGGCACCAGCTTCGACGAGGCGATCGTCAAGTTCATCCGCCGCAAGTACGATCTGCTGATCGGCCTGTCCACGGCGGAGGAACTCAAGCGCAGCATCGGCTGCGTCATCCAGCGCCCGGATCTGAGCTACGAGGAGATCAAGGGCCGCGACCTCTCCAACGGCCTGCCCAAGTCTGTCCGCGTCAGCTCCACCGAGCTGATCGAGGCCTTCGTCGAGCCGATGAACCGCATCCTGGAGACCATCCATCTGGTGCTCGAGCGCACGCCGCCCCAGCTCGTGGGCGATCTGGACAAGAACGGCATCATCATGTCCGGCGGCGGCAGCCTGATCTACGGCATCGACCGCCTGATCGAGCGCTCCACCGGCATCCGCACCATGGTCGTGGACGACGCCGTGTCCTGCGCGGCCTACGGGGCAGGCAAAATGCTCCTGCATCTCGACACCCTGCAGGACGGCATGATGAACTTCTACCGCAAGCGCCAGCTCAGAGGCTGAGCGCATACTCCCGGCGGCCTGTCCGCCGTGAAAACGGAGGCGAACGCATGAATCCCCTGACTCTGCTGAAGAAAAAAGAGAAGCCGCCGGTCTGCTCGGCGGTCATCGTCGCGGCGGGCTCGTCCAAGCGCATGGGCAGCGACAAGCTGATGAAGAAGCTCGGCGCGATGCCCGTGCTTGCCCGGACCATCCTCGCGTTTGAGAACTACCCGCTGGTCGACGAGATCATCATCGTCACCCGCACCGAACGGCTGGAGGAGATCGCCGATCTCTGCCACAAAAACGGCCTGCACAAGGTGCGTCAGGTCGTCAGCGGCGGCGCGACGCGGATGGAATCCGCCCTGGCCGGGGTCTCCGCTGCCCGCCACGGGGCGACGTCTATCGCCATCCACGACGGCGCGCGCCCCCTGG
>JAUNNC010000066.1:1708-13135 GCA_030531585.1 Eubacteriales bacterium
TCAGTCAGGAGCTGATCGAGAGGACGATCCTGGCGGCGCAGAAGTACCGCGCAGCCGCTCCGGCCATCCCCAGCACCGATACGCTCAAGGCCGTCGACGCCAAGGGCTTCTGCGTCGGCACCGTCGACCGCGAGAGCATACGCCGCGTCCAGACCCCGCAGGTCTTCGAGGCCGATCTCATCAAGGGCGCGCTGACCAAGGCCGTCAAAGACGGCCTGACCCTGACGGACGACTGCTCCGCGATGGATCGGATGGGCGTCAAAACCTTCCTGGTCGAAGGCGACCCGACCAACATCAAGATCACCACGCCGGACGATCTCGTGACGGCGGAGGCGATCGTCAACGCGAGAGGAGACTACCATGCGAATCGGGTATGGGTATGACGTCCACCGTCTGGTCGAGGGCCGCAGGCTGATCCTCGGTGGGATCGACATTCCCTGGGAAAAGGGCCTGCTCGGCCACTCCGACGCCGACGTGCTCACGCACGCGCTGATGGACGCCCTGCTCGGCGCCGCGGCGCTCGGGGACATCGGGCAGCACTTTCCGGATAAAGACCCCGCCTACGAGGGCGCGAACAGCGTGCTGCTGCTGCGCCGGGTCTGCGCGCTGCTGCAGGAAAACGGCTGGCGCGTCGGCAACGTGGACTGCACCGTTGTCGCCCAGCGCCCGAAGCTCGCGCCCCACATCCCCGCCATGCGCGAAAAGCTCGCTGCGGCGATGGGGGTCGGCGTCGACCGCGTCAGCGTCAAGGCGACCACCGAGGAGGGCCTCGGCTTCTCCGGTGAGGGGCTGGGCATCGCGGCCCACGCCGTGGCGCTGCTGGAATCGGAATAACAAAAAAACAGCCTGCGCATAGGATGAAGCAGACCTGTGCGTCCAAAACAGAGCATCACGTCCCGCACGGTTTTCGTGCGGGGCTTTTTTTGATTATTGCCGTATGGTACGGCGGAAGGAAGCGATCATTGTTGAGGTATCTGATCCTGTGCCGCTCGCTGACCTATGCGCAGAAGGCGGCGGCCGTGCTGGAGCGCCGGGGGATCGACGCCCCGATCATCAAAGCGCCGCTGCGGCTGCGCGAGCGCGGCTGCGGCTACGCGCTGAGCGTGAGCCGCCGCTTTTCGGAGGCTGTCGCGCTGCTGAAGGAAAACCATCTGCTGACGGGTCGGCTCTACAGCCGTTCGGAGGACGGCGAATACCGGGAGGTGAACGAGTATGGTCTACCTTGACGCCGCAGCCACCAGTCTGGTAAAGCCCCTGTCCGTGGGCCGGGAGATGCTGCGCGCCATGCAGAGCTGCGCGAGCCCCGGCCGCGGCGGGCACGAGCCCGCCATGCGCGCGGCTGCGGCCGTCTATCGCTGCCGGGAGACCGCCGCGCGGCTGTTTCACGTCCCGGAACCGGAGCGCGTCGTCATGACAATGAACGCGACGCACGCGCTGAATCTCGCCATCCGCTCTCTCGCCGCGCGCGGCACGCGCGTGCTCATCTCCGGCTATGAGCACAACTCCGTGACCCGGCCCCTGCAGCTGCTGGGCGCGGAGGTTCTGACCGCGTCCTCGCCGCTGTTCGACCGGGACGCGGCGCTTGAAGCCTTCCGGGAGCGCATCGCGGACGCGGAGCTTGTCGTCTGCACCCACGTCTCCAACGTCTTCGGCTTCATCCTGCCCGTGTATGAGCTCGCCGCGCTCTGCCGGGAACGGGGCGTGCCGCTGATCGTGGACGCCTCGCAGTCGGCGGGGGTCCTGGACGTGGACTTTGAGCGCCTCGGCGCGGCGTTCATCGCCATGCCCGGCCACAAGGGCCTGCTCGGCCCGCAGGGGACGGGGCTGCTGCTCTGCGGGCGCGAGGGGGAGCCCCTGCTCGCAGGCGGCTCCGGCTCGGACAGCCGCGAGCAGAGCATGCCGCCGTATCTGCCCGACCGTCTGGAGGCCGGGACCCACAACGTCCCCGGCGCGGCCGGTCTGACGGCGGGGATGCGCTACGTCCTTGACCGCGGCACCGAAGCGATCGCCGCGCACGAGCAGGAGCTGCTGGCAGAGCTTGTCGCGCGCCTCTCCGTGCTGGACGGGGTCGAGCTCTTCGCCGGAGCGCCCGGCACGCAAAGCGGCGTTCTGTCGTTCCGCCTGCGGGGCTTCGACTGTGAGGAGGCGGCGCAGAGGCTCGCGGAGCGCGGCGTCTGCGTGCGCAGCGGGCTGCACTGTGCGCCGTGCGCGCACCGCAGCGCAGGCACGCTGGAGACCGGCACGCTCCGCGCGAGCTTCTCCCCGTTTACCGAGCCGGGCGAGCTGGAGGCCTTCTGCGGGGTGCTCGAAGAGATCCTGCGGGAGGGTCGGTGACACTTGCGAGAATTGTTGTGCCGGGTGCGTTATGGTTATTGCCTTTTCCTCGTTTTTGCTGTATAATACCTTAGTTAGTTTTATGCAGAAGAGCATTGCTCGTCAACGTGGGGAAACGGTATGGAAACAATTACGAACGCGCTTAGCCGGGCCGGCAGTTATCTGACGACGATCGGCATCTGGGATTTTGTCGACATTCTCATTGTCGCCTTTCTGATTTACCGGGCGATCTGGTTCATTCGAAAGTCCAACTTCATCAACCTTGCGAAGGGTCTGATCCTGATCCTGGTCGTGCTGTGGGCGTCCGAGTTCTTCGGCCTGATCATGATCAACTACATCCTGCGCAAGGCTGTGGAGTTGGGTGTGATTGCGCTGGTCATCCTCTTTCAGCCGGAGCTGCGCCGCGTGCTGGAGCGCGTGGGCAGCACGCTGAACCCACGGCGCTCGGGCACCGCGGGCGTGATGGAGGAGTGCATCGAGCAGACGGTCCGCGCCTGTATGGACATGGCCGCGACGACGCCGCCCACGGGCGCGCTGATCGCCTTTGAGCGCGGCGTCTCGCTCGCCCCGGTCTGTGCGACGGGTACGGTCATCAAGGCCGATACGAGCGCCGAGCTGCTGGAAAACCTGTTTTTCAAGAACACGCCGCTGCACGACGGGGCCGTGATCATCCGCGACGGACGCATCGAGGCCGCGGGCTGCATGCTGCCGCTGACCCAACGGACGAATGTGAGCAAGGACCTCGGGATGCGCCACCGCGCCGCGCTGGGGCTGAGCGAGGAATCCGACGCCCTGGTCGTGGTCGTCTCCGAGCAGACGGGCGCCGTTTCCGTGGCGCTGAACGAGACGGATCTGCTGCACCGCAGGGGAGAGGAGGACCCGGAGCGCTGGGAGGGCCTGAAGCGCCATCTGAACGGGACGGAGCTGCGGAAGGTCCTTATGGAGAATCTGATCCCCGCGGAGAAGCCGGAGAAAAAGACGGGCGTTAAGAACTGGCTGAAGGGCCTCCTCACGGAAGGCGAGGTTGACAATGAAAATGAAAATCAAAAAACTGTATGACAGCCGTGCCTTCTGGATGATCGTATCCCTCATCACCTCGCTGGCGATATGGGTCTACGTCTCCAGTGTGGAGAGCGACGAATTCAAGCAAACCTTCCGCGGCGTGGAGGTCAAGCTCGCGGGCGAGACGCTGCTGCGCGACTCGAAAAACCTCGTGATCACCGACATGGATACCGGCACGGTCACGATCGAGGTGGTTGGACCGCGGCGTGTTGTGGCGGGGCTTGACGCGGACAAGCTGTATGTGCAGATCGACGTCTCGAAGCTGTCGCGCTCTGCCTATACCTCTCAGCAGTACGCGGTCATTTTCCCGGACGGGACGGACACCTCGAACCTCCGCATCACGCGCAAGACGCCCGAGACGATCAACTTCATGGTCTCGACGCAGACCTCGAAATCGGTGCCGGTGCGCGGCAGCTTTGAGGGCTCGGTCGCGGAGGGCTTCACGGCGGAATCCCCCGTTTTCGAGCCCGCGACCATCACGCTGTCCGGGCCGGAGGCCTATCTGAAGAACGCGGAGTACGCATGGGTCTCCTTCGGCAAGGAGAATGTGGACAGCACCTATGAGGTGGAGACGGGCTTCACGCTGATGAGTGCGGACAACACGCCCTGCTCGACGACGGGGATCACCTTCTCGACGGATACGGTGACGGCGACGCTGCCGCTGCTGATGCTCAAGGAGGTCAAGCTCGGCGTCAATCTGGTCGAGGGTGCCGGCGCGACGTCCGAGAATACCAAGGTGACGATCGAGCCCGGCTCCGTCACGCTGGCGGGCGACTCGAAGCTGCTCACGGGCATGAACAAAATCAATCTGGCGACGATCGATCTGACGGAGTTTGCCGCCAGCTTTACCGAGACCTACCCCATCCCCATCGACAACACGCTCCGGAATACCACCGGCGCGACCGAGGCCAGGGTCACGGTCGAGGTCGTCGGTCTGGAGACGAAGAACTTCAAGGTGACGAACATCGACTACGCGAATCTGTACGAGGGCCTGACGGCTACGATCGGAACAGAGAGCCTGGAGGTCAAGCTCCGCGGCAATCCCGAGAGCCTCGCGCAGATCCGGGACGAGAACATCCGCGCGGTCGCGGATCTGACGGATATGGGCGATTCGACCGGGACCTACATGCCGAAGGTGTGGATCTATGTGGACGGATTCCCGGACGTCGGCGCGATCGGCCACTACACGGTTGCGATCGAGATCGAGAGGGCAGGCGGATGACACAGGACGCCGTCGTCTATCGCTGCCTGCCCGACGGCATGGCCGAGGTCGTGGTCAGCCGGGGGACCGCCTGCGGCTCCAACTGCGCCAGCTGTGAGGCCTGCGTCTTTCAGAGCGAGCTGAAGACCCCGGCGCGCAATCTGATCGGGGCGCGCCCCGGCCAGCGCGTCGTGATCGAAAGCCGGTCATCCAAAGTCTACGGGGCCATCTTTCTGGTCTACATCCTGCCGATCGTGCTCGCGGTGCTGGGCTATTTTGCGGCCTGGTCGATGGGCGCGGGAGAGGGGCTGTGCATCCTTGCGACTTTCGCCGGGATCGCCCTCGGCGGCGCGATCGTTGTGCTCAGCCAGCGCAGGAACAAAAACCCCATCACATTTGATATCATTTCCCTGCAGCAGGGACAGACATAACGGAGGTACTATGATCAGGAGCATGACCGGCTATGGCAGCGCCAAGGGCACTGTCGAGGGCCTGAACATCACCGTGGAGCTCAAAAGCGTCAACAACCGCTATCTGGACGCGTCCGTCCGCCTGCCGCGCAGCTTCCTGTTTGCCGAGGACGCGGTCAAGTCCGCGGTGCAGAAGCACATCAGCCGCGGCAAGGTCGACGTGTTCGTGACGGTGGACACCGCCTCCGCGGGGGACATGACCGTCAGGGTCAACGAGGGGTTGCTGAAGGGCTATCTGGACGCGCTGCACGCGATCGCCGCGGAGTATTCTCTGCCCGACGACGTGACCGCGCTGGCGGTCAGCCGCTTCCCGGACGTGCTCTGCGTGGAGAAGAAAGATCTGGACGCGGAGGCCATCTCCGCGGGCATCGTCGAGATCACCGAACGCGCGCTGGGCGACTTTGACGCGATGCGTCAGCGCGAGGGCGCAAAGCTCCGCGACGACGTGCTCTCGAGGCTCGAGACCATCGACGCTCTGGTGCGCACGGTCGAGGAGGCCTCGCCCCGGACGGTGGCGGAATACCGCGCCCGGCTCGAGGCGAAGATGGCCGAGGTCCTGGGCACGGCGGGCATCGACGAAAACCGTATCCTCGCGGAGGCTGCGATCTTCGCCGACCACATCGCCGTGGACGAGGAGACGGTCCGTCTGCGCAGCCACATGAGCCAGCTGAAAACCATGATCAACGGCAGCTCTCCCACGGGGCGGAAGATCGACTTCCTGATCCAGGAGTTCAACCGCGAGGCCAACACCATCGGCTCCAAGTGTCAGAGCTCGGAGATCGCCCACACGGTCGTGGATCTCAAATCCGAGATCGAGAAGATCCGCGAGCAGATCCAGAACATCGAATGAGGGCGCCGGCATGAAGCTTGTGAGCATCGGCTTCGGCAATCTGGTGTCGGCGGAGCGGATCGTCGCCGTCGTCTCACCGGATTCCGCGCCCATCAAGCGCATGATCCAGGAGGTGCGCGAGCGGGGACTGCTGATCGACGCGTCCTTCGGGCGCAGCACACGCTCCGTTCTCACCATGGACAGCGGGAATGTGATCCTGTCCGCGCTCCCGCCCGAGACGATCGCAGCGCGCTGCGCGGAACAAAAACAGGAAGGCGGTTTGACAGATGAAGGATAAGGGCAGACTGATCGTGATCTCCGGGCCCTCCGGCGTCGGCAAAAGCACCGTTGTAAACAAGGCCATCGAGGATCGGGAGGACGTGTGCTTCTCCACCTCGGTCACGACGCGCGCCCCCCGGCCCGGAGAAGTGCACGGCAGGGAATACTTCTTTATCGACCGTGAACGCTTTCGGGAGATGGTCGAGCGGGACGAGCTGCTCGAGCACGCGGACTATGTATCCAACTCCTACGGCACGCCCCGTGCGTTCGTGGAGAAAATGCTCGCCGAGGGCATGAACGTCCTGCTGGACATCGAGGTCCAGGGGGCGCGCCAGGTGCATGAGAAGATGCCCGAAGCCGTGACGATCTTCATCGCGCCGCCCTCTCTGGAGGTGCTGGAAACGCGTCTGCGCGGACGCGGCACCGATACGGAGGAGGCCATCGCAGGCCGTCTCGAGCGCGCGCGGCAGGAATTCCGGGAGGCCGACTTCTACGATTACCTCATCGTCAACGACGATCTCGAGCGCTCCGCGCACGCCCTCAACGCCATCATCGACGCGTCGCACTGGCGCTTCGCCGACCGCGCCGACTGGCTGAAAAACCAGTAAGATTCAATTCCTTGTAAAATCGCCCGCCGCGGCAGAAAGCGGCAGAATGGAGAACTCAACATGATGCTTTATCCCCCCGTTGCTGAACTCGTCGACAAGATCGGCAGCCGTTATCAGCTCGTGAATCTCGTCGCCCGGCGCGCCAGAGACCTGTCCGCCGAGGCCGAGGAAAAGCAGCTCCCGCTGGAGCGCAAGGCCGTTTCCGCCGCCATTGACGAGGTCTATACCGGCAAACTCAGCATCAAGAAGTAATAAACCCGCACGGAGGGCTGTCGGCATGGCAAGGCTCGTCGCGAAAATCGCGGTTTCCGCCGCGACATACTGGCTGGACAAGCCCTACGACTACCTGATCCCCGAGGAACTGGCGGCCGCGGCTGTCCCGGGGGTGCGCGTGCACGTGCCCTTCTCCCGCGGCAACCGCCGGACGGAGGGCGTGCTGCTCGCCGTCTCGGAGGAGAGCGCCGTGGAGCGCCCGCTCAAGGCGATCCTCGCCGTGCTGGACGACGCGCCGGTCCTGACGCCCGACCAGCTCAAGCTGGCCTACTTCATGCGGGAGCGCTTTTTCTGCACGGTCTATGACGCCGTGCGCGCCATGCTCCCCGCCGGGCTCTGGTTTGACGAGGAGGGACGCCGCCGAGCCAACGACAAGACGCAGGAGATGGCGCGCCTGCTGCTGTCCCCGGAGGACGCCTCGGCCGCCGCGCAGGCCAGACGTCTGCGCTCTCCGGCGCAGTCGGCGATCCTCGAGCAGCTCGCGGCCTTTGAGGCGATCCCGACCCGGGAACTGCTGCTGCACGCCGGCGCCGGGCGCTCGCCGCTCAAGGCGCTGGAAAAGGCGGGTCTTGTGGAGCTGTATCAGCGCGAGACCTTTCGCCGTGTCCAGATCCATGTCGGGCAGACGGAGCCGCTGCCCCTCCTGTCGGAGGAACAGCGGCAGGCCTTCGAGGGCATCGGCGCCCGCGCGGAATCCGGCGAGAGCGGCGCGGCGCTGCTTTTCGGCGTCACGGGCAGCGGCAAGACCAGCGTGTACATCCACCTGATCGACCGCCAGCTCCAACGCGGGAAGAGCGTGATCCTCCTTGTCCCGGAGATCGCGCTGACTCCGCAGATGATCCAGACCTTCTCCTCCCACTTCGGAAACGAGGTGGCTGTGCTGCATTCCAGCCTCCCGATCGGGGAGCGCTATGACGAGTGGAAGCGCATCAGGGGCGGGAAGGCGCATGTGGTCATCGGCACGCGCAGCGCCGTCTTCGCCCCCTGCGAGTACCTTGGCCTGCTCATCATCGACGAGGAGCAGGAGGAGACCTACAAATCCGAAAACATCCCCCGCTACAACGCGCGGGACGTGGCAAAATACCGCTGCGCCAGGTCCGGCTGCCTGCTGCTGCTCGGCTCGGCCACGCCGGAGCTGACCAGCATGTACGCGGCCCGGACCGGGCGCTACGGCTTCTTCAAGCTGGAGAACCGCTATAACGAGCAGGCCCTCCCCAGGGTCGAGATCGTGGATATGAAGCGGGAGCTGCGCCGCGGAAACGGCGGCAGCATCAGCACGCTCCTGCGGGAGGAGATCGAGACCAATCTCTCGCGCGGCGAGCAGAGCATTCTGTTCATCAACCGGCGCGGCGCCAACCGCCTCGTCAGCTGCGGGGAGTGCGGTTTTACCTATCGCTGTCCCCGCTGCAGCGTCTCCCTGACCTACCACAGCGTCTCCGACCGCCTGATCTGCCACTACTGCGGCTTTTCCCGCCGTCCGGACGAGGCCTGCCCCGTGTGCGGCGGCACGCTCCGCCGCATCGGCGCGGGCACCCAGATGGTCGAGACCGAGCTCAAGGAGCTCTTTCCCGATACCGCCATCCTCCGCATGGACACCGACACGGTCACGCCTGCCGGTTCCCACGAGAAGCTGCTGGACCGCTTCCGGGAGGAGAATATCCCCATCATGGTCGGCACGCAGATGGTGACCAAGGGGCTCAACTTTGAAAACGTGACGCTGGTGGGCGTGATCTCCGCCGACCAGAGTCTTTACGCGGGCGACTACCGGGCGGGGGAGCGCACCTTTTCCCTGATCACCCAGGTCGTCGGCCGCAGCGGCCGCGGCGCCAAGCCGGGCCGCGCCGTCATCCAGACCTTTACGCCGGACAACGAGATCATCGTTCAGGCGGCCCGGCAGGATTATGAGGCCTTCTACGATTCCGAGCTGGAGCTGCGCAGGCTGCAGAACACGCCGCCTTTCTCGGAGCTGCTCGCGGTCACGGTCTCCGGTATGAACGAGGACCACGTCGTACGCGCCTGCCGCGCCCTGCGGCAGCGGCTGGAAGCCCTGAAGGCGGACTCCGGCGCGCGCATCCTCGGTCCCGCGCCGCTCGCGGTCGCCAGGGTGAACAACCGCTACCGCTACCGCGTGATGATCTACGCCTCCCGCGCCCAGGGGCTGCGCGCCCTTGTGGCTTCGGTCGTCATGGAGGCCTGCCGGGACAAACGCTTTGCGGACGTCTCGATCTGGGCCGACAACGATCCGACCGACTGAGCAGAACGCTTTCCCTACAAGGATGCCGCGCACGCGGCGGATTGGAGAACAACATGGCACGCAGAAACATCCTGACCAAGGAACAGCCGGGGCTGTACAAGCACTGCCGCCCCGTTACGGACTTCAACGCCCGCCTTCACCAGCTTCTGGACGATATGGCGGACACGCTCTCCACGGAGAACGGCGTGGGTCTCGCCGCGCCGCAGGTGGGCGTGCTGCGCCGCGCCTGCATCGTGCTGGAGACCAATGTCCCGGAGGGCGAGGAAGAGTATCTCATCGAGCTTGTCAATCCCGAGATCGTCGAGAGCTCGGGCGAGCAGTACGGCGCCGAGGGCTGCCTGAGCGTCCCGGGCGAGTACGGCCTTGTCCGCCGCCCTATGTTCGTGAAGGTCCGCGCCCAGGATCGAAACGGGGAGTTCTTCGAGGTCGAGGGCGAGGGCCTGACCGCCCGCTGCTTCTGCCATGAGATCGACCACCTCGACGGCATCGTCTTTACCTCCAAATGCGAGCGGATGCTGACCGAGGAGGAGCTCGAGAAGGGCGTGGTCGAGGAGTGAGCATGCGCATCGTCTTTATGGGCACGCCGGACTTCGCCGCGGCGTCCCTGCAGAAGCTGATCGACGAGGGCTTCGACGTCGTCGGCGTCTTCACCCAGCCGGACAAGCCGAAGGGACGCGGGATGGAGCTGAGCTTCTCCCCGGTCAAGGAGCTCGCCCTGCGCGCGGGCCTGCCGGTTTACCAGCCGGAGAAAATGCGCGACGGGACGGCGCTCGCCGTCCTGCGAGAGCTCAAGCCCGATATTCTGGTGGTCGTGGCCTACGGCCGCATCCTCCCGGACGACATGCTCGCCCTGCCGCGCTATGGGGCCGTGAACGTCCACGGCTCGCTGCTGCCGAAGTACCGCGGGGCCGCGCCCATCCAGTGGGCCGTGCTCAACGGCGATACGGTCACCGGCGTGAGCACCATGTTTCTCGCGAGCGAGATGGACGCGGGGGATATCATCTACACCGACGAGACCGGGATCGGCGAATTCGAGACCGCGGGCGAGCTCTTTGACCGCCTCATGCACATGGGCGCGGAGCTGCTGGTGAAGACCCTGCGCGCGATCGAGGACGGATCGGCCCCGCGTACCCCGCAGGACCACACGCAGGCGACTTACGTCAAAATGCTGGATAAATCCATTTCTCCCATTGACTGGAACAAGCAGCCGCGCGAGATCGTCAAGCACATATACGGTCTGCAGCCCTGGCCGGTCGCGACCATGGAGCTGGAGGGGAAGACTTTCCGCGTCTTCGGCGCGGCCTATACCGAAAACCGCACCGGAAAAGCGCCGGGCTCCGTCGTCTCCGCCGGGGAGGCGGGCATCGAGATCGCCTGCGCCGACGGGCAGACCCTGCTCGTGACCGAGCTGCAGGCGCCCGGGAAAAAGCGCATGCGGGCCGGGGACTTCCTCCGCGGCCACCGCATTTCGACCACATGAGCACGGGGACCGACGCCCGCCGGGCGGCGCTCGAGACGCTGATGCGCTGTCGGCGCGGCGGAGCCTGGTCCGGCGCCGCAATGGACGCCGGCGTGCGCAGGTACGGCCTTGACCGCAGGGACGCGGCGTTCGCGTCGCGGCTCTGCCTGAGCGTGCTGGAAAACGCCGATCTCTGCGACTTTTATATCGCCGCCTTCTGTCAGACAAAGCTGGAGCCCGCGGTGCGCGACGTGCTGCGCCTCGGCGTCTGCCAGCTCCTGTTCTTCGACCGCGTTCCCGCCCGCGCCGCCGTGGCCGAGTCCGTCGCGCTCTGCAAGAGCGCCGGATGTACCCGTGCCGCCGGTCTTGTCAACGCCGTTCTGCGGCGCATCGCCGACGCGCGCGGCGCTCTGCCGGAGATCCCGGGCGAGGGGACGCCCGCGTATCTGGCGACGCGCTACAGCCATCCGCTGTGGCTTGCGGAGCTTCTCTGCGAGAGAAAAGGCTATGCGTTTGCCGAGGCGTTCTTCGCTGCGAACAATCGGCCCGCGCCGCTGACGATCCAGGTCAATACGCTCAAGGCTGCGCCGGAGGACTACGCCCGGGCGCTGAGCCGCGCGGAGATCCCGTTCGAGGCGGACCCGGAGCTGCCGGGCTG
>JAUNNC010000216.1 GCA_030531585.1 Eubacteriales bacterium
GGATGGGATGTACAGGATCGAATGAAGTCGCTGTGCCGCGACCAGGGGCCCGCCAAAGTACGAGAAAGCAGGAATATAAAAGGAGGTCCGTCCATGAAGCGCATCATGTCGTTTATACTTATCACGCTTTTCTTTGTTCTTCCCGTCTTCGCAGAGGAGGCGGAATTCTCCACCTTTGACTATAAGTATGGGCACGCCGGCAGCACCTCGATCTGCTACATCTTCCCAGATATCACGCTCCTTATGCCACTGGGCTGGGAGGGCCGAATCACTGCGAAGGAAAGCGAGACCGGCGTCTCTTTCTATCAGACGGCAAGCCTGGAAAAATACGCGGAGGAAGGCCTTGAGGAGGGCGGATTCCTGTTTCAGCTCCGCGCCAGCGAGGATGAAAGCTTTCGCGAGCTCCCCGCGTATGCGTATCTGGGATACAGCGAGAATGTCAGTCTGCATTTCTACCTGATGCTGCCATCAGACTATCCCGCTTACCTTGGAGATGATACCATCCGTTCAGAGTACGACGAGATGTCGGCTGGGGTTGACATGATCGTGGAAAAGGCAGAAATCGGACCCAGCATGAGCTTTTACCCGGCCGATGGTGTCCCCCTTGACGGCAACGGCCTTGCTTAAGTTATCCGAGGTGATGAAAATGAGGAGGCTCTGTCAATGAAGCGTTTCCTGATTGCTGTACTGATGTGCGCCATATTTCTCTCCGCTGGCGCGGTAGCCGAAGAAACATCCGGCGGCCCCGTTCCAAACGATCCCGGCAAGGAGGACACTGCTGTGGCCAGTTTTGATCAGGATTTCCTCAACTTTATCCACACGCAGAACGAAAAGGAGAACTATGTGGTTTCTCCGCTCTCCTTCAGAGCGGCGCTGATCTTGGCTGTGGAGGGTGCAGATGCTTCCACGCGTGCGCAGTTGCTCGGCGCGATGGGCTTTGCGTCTGAAGAGGAGATGACAGAATGGTACGCGGCAGTCAGGGAAAGCGTCGATTTCTTTGATGGCTGGGTAAGCCGGCAGGTGCAGATCGCGGAAGAGGAAGCGCAATTCTATCCCCCGGGAGAAGCACCCAAGGTGCCAGTTCACGCTTATCGGGTTTTGAACAGTGTGTGGAATAACACCGACAGATTCGGAGAATTCCTGCCCGAATACGTTCGTTCCATTGCGGAACACTACGGCGCGACAGCGGACAGCGTGTCGGCGGACCAAATCACAGACGCCGTCAACCAATGGTGCGACGAGTCGACTGCCGGATTGATCCCGAAGATATCGGACGATCTGTCCGAGTGCGCGGCGGCGCTAGTCAACGCGGTGTATCTGAAAAGCTCTTGGGTCGACGAGTTCTCCGAATATTTGACCGAGCAGGAAGACTTTACTGATATCGATGGTAAGGTGACCCGCCGTGACATGATGAAGGCAAAGGGTCGCTACCTTTATTATGAGGGCAAGGATACCAAGCTAATTTCCATTCCCTTGAATGGCGGTCTGACCTTCGTAGCCGTTCTAGGCGACGCATCGAACTGGCTGGCGGATTATGACACAGCGGAATACTCAGACGTGGATCTGTGGCTGCCGAAGCTCGACACGGAGAGCACATTCGGCAAGGATACACTGATTCAGTATTTGATGGATCGCGGCTCTGTAGATGCCTTCGACGCGAACACTGCGGACTTTTCCCGCATGGCGGATTATCCTTGGTATATCAGCGATATACTGCAGAAAGCGAAGATCAAAACCGACGAAGAAGGGGTGGAAGCTGCGGCCGTAACGATGATTGCAATGGCGCCAGGTGCGGCGCTGGAGCCGGAAGAGCCGCAATACAAGGAGTTCCACGCCAATGAACCATTCCGGTACTATATTGTCACCACAGGAACACAGACCCCGCTGGTTGTCTTCGCGGGACAGGAAGCGAAATAAAAGGGGGCTTTCCTGGTATGAAGCGTGTAGAGGCTGAAGGGACATGGGATGCCACCACCAGGAAAATCGTCTGGGGTGTGCCCATCGCACTCGTGATCATCGGGCTGCTGATCCTCCTGTTTGCCTGGCTTCAGCCTTCATACACATCCACGATCACAGAGGTTGGCGAGATATCCTACACACCGGCAAGGAAGATGGTCAGAGGCACTTCGGACGCCCATTACAGAGTGATGCTGGATGTCGAGTACAATGACGGCCAGGGGGAGCATAGAAGCGCCACTGTTCTATTCGGTACGACCAATCCCAATGCGATTCCAAAGACCGGAGACCAGATCCTGATCAGCAACGGCTGGTCTGGCATGGTCACACACCCCAACAGAAATCTGGTTGGGATCGGCGGAGGCGCAGCTACTATTGGCGGGCTCTTCATCCTGATGTACCTGCTGACGATGCTGCGGTGGAAAAAGAATCGTGAATA
>JAUNNC010000217.1 GCA_030531585.1 Eubacteriales bacterium
GTCAGAATGACATTGTTCTGGAACACAGGGTCAACATAGGGCTTGATGTCCTCCGCCGTTCCCCATCGGGCGGAGCCATATTCCTGACCGTGGCGAAACTTCTTGGCGTTCTTGCCTTTGAGATACACCGCCAGCTTCATGGCCGCGCCGCAGACAAGTCCCACCAGCAGATCGGTTGGGTCGAAGCTGGGCATGAGAGATTGGAACGCCGCAGAAAGGCCGTCCATGATGTGAAGCAGCTTCTCCGAGGCGTTGATACCCGCCGCCAGCCGCCACGCCTGCCCCAGCTTGGTGGCGAACAGTCCAATCAGCACATAGGGCAGATTGAGAAGAACGAGCTTCTTGACATTGATATTTCTCAACGCTCCAGCTCCTTTTTCTTCTCCTTGGGCTGTTCTTTCGCCTGTTCCGCAAAGGAGCGCAGCTTTTGAAGGATGGACGGACGATTCTGCTTTTTGACGGTATCCGCGGTATATTCCTTGAACGCCGCCGTCAGCGCGTCAGCGTCGCGGGCTTTGAAAAAGACAAGGTATTTGGGCGGCGAAGTGGTTCGGTCTTTCTTTACGGCGTAGTCCACGCCATATTTCCGTGCCACACGGTCAAAGTCCTTGATGTTCTTGTCGTTGATCTCAATATTCGCCACGCCCTGATTCTGACCCACCAGCTCCTTGACGGTCTGCTTTCCCTGGGGACGCACATCGGGGCTGGCCCTTGCCTTGGAATTTTGATGGGCGAGGAACTTGGAGATCGCCGTTTTCAGCGCCCTGCCGGTCAGTTTGGTGGTGCTGATGGCGAGGGTCACGGTGCGCTGTTCAATTTCTTCCTGCAATTCATCACCTCCATTTTTGCATGAAAAAAGACCCTCATGTTTCCATGAGAGCCTTACGATAGCCGGTATTTCGTTTACTTGATCCAGGCGCCTGCCGCGTCGAAGTTGCTGCCCGTCCAGACGCTCTCCGCAAAGGCGGTGCCGAGGTTGTACTGCCCGTAGGAGAAGTAGGCGGTGACGGTGTAGCCGGGGACGGCCCTTCGCAGTTCCTCCGCCATACGCTCGGCGCAGTCCTTGATGTCTGCGGGGTCAATGGACTTCCACCACGCTTTGAACTCGCTCATACTCAGGTCGCCGGAGTAGGTCGCGGTAAAGATTTTCTCGCTGCCGTAGTTGGTGACAGGCTTCTCCTTGACCGTCCACTGCTTCTCAAAGCTGGCGTAGTCCGTGCCTGTCGTTGTGGGCTGGGCCTGTGTGGGCTTGTTCACGGTGGCGATGTGCCGCTCAGCGTCGTAGCCTACTTCCAGCCCATAGGCTTCCGCCAGCGCCCGGAGAGGGGCATAGGTCGTGCCGTTGTAAGTGAACACCATCACTTCGTTGCCGTTCACATCCTTGGGTTGGAACACTTCGCCGTCCACCATCACCTGGATGGGACTGACCTCGATCCTGATCGCGCCGCTGGCCGCCAGCGCGGTCACGGCGGTGGAACTGATGAGCAGCATGGCCACCGCTCCCGTCACAAAGGACAACATCTTTTGTTTCATCGCAAATAGCCTCCTGTATGTATGATTTGTGTTGCCACAACCAAATCATACGAAAAAAGGAGGCGATCCGCAACGATGTTACCGGGCGTCCTCGGCGGCGAAGCGGGCGTCCAGCGCGGCCACCGTCCAATTCTGCTTGAACTTCCCCAGGGGGTTGTCCCCGTACTGGCCGATTGCCTTGCTGTCCAACTCCATGAGTTTTTGCCAAAGCTCCGGGTGGTGTCGGCGTAGCTTCCGCAGTTCGTCGATCCGCTGGAACGGACAGCACCAGCAGGAGGCCCGATGATAGATTTCATACAGACCGCCAAAGTCAAAGCCACGGTCATAGCAGATGTTCAGCGCCTCGGCCTCCGTGATACCCCACTCCACCAGGGGATAGCGGGTCTGCGGGTCATCCTTGCACCTCCATGCTTCGTCGGCTGCAATGCCGACATAGTGGACGGCGTTCTTCTCCTGTTTGAGCCGGTTGACCTCCTTGTTGATAAGGTGGGTCTTGAGCTGCCCCGTACACCAGCGGACGCGAATCCCCGGCCAGCCGTTCCCATAAGGAGGTATGCCCATTCTCGCGCGGTTTTCCAGACAGGACTTTTTCTGCTTGGGTTCCTCAAACATGAGCCACTCAAAGCCCTTTGGATGGCGGAGGGTGGTGATGTGGATACCCCGCTCACGGAACAGGTACTCGTCCACCCTGACAAGATGCTCATACATTTCGGGGAACTCCATGCCGGTATCGGCGGAGATCACCGCGTCGATGGGCATACCGCGCTCGATCATCAGGAGCAATAGACAGGTGGAATCCTTGCCCCCGGACAGGCTGACGGCATGGTACTGATTTTGGACATGAAAAGAGCCGCTGTCCTC
>JAUNNC010000067.1 GCA_030531585.1 Eubacteriales bacterium
AGCTGACCCACTACCGGCGCTTTGACACCCTGTACAAGTGGGCGGCCGCGGCGATCCTGTCGGTCCACTGGTTCAATCCCCTGAGCTGGCTGGTCCGCCGGGAGCTGAACCGCGCCTGCGAGCTCAGCTGCGACGAGATGCTGCTGCGGCGCATGACGCGCGGCGAGAAGCAGTCCTACGGAAACACCCTGCTGTCGATGGCGGCGTCCTCGGCTCTGCCCGCGGGCGTGGTCGCCACGACCTTTGCCACCGAGAAGCGGGACCTGAAAGAAAGATTGGAGCAAATCATGCATTACAAAAGGAACGGAGCGCGCCTGCTGGCAGCCGTGCTGGCCCTCGCGCTCCTGGCGGGCTGCGCCGTCGGCGCGGGTCCCGCCGTGTCAAAGCCCGCCGAGACGAAAGCGCCGGAGCCCCCCGCCTCCGACGCTGTCAGAGTCACGAATGTGGACGAGCTGCTCGCGGCCATCGCGCCGAACGCCGTCATTGAGCTCGCCGAGGGCGAGTTTGACCTGAGCGCCGCCTCGAATTACGGCGAAGATACCCACAGCACATACTATTCCTGGAACGGCGTCTGGGGCGAGGAGGGGCGGACCAGCGCGGAGCTGGTCATCAGCGGCGTGGACGGCCTCACCCTCCGGGGCGCGGGGCAGGACAGGACCGTGCTCTCCGCCGAGCCGCGCTACGCCAACGTCCTGCGCTTCGTCGGCTGCAAGGATCTGACCCTCTCCGGCCTGACCGCGGGCCACACGAGAGAGCCCGGCTTCTGCTCGGGCGGCGTGCTGCGGGTGGAAAACTGCACCCGGACCGCGCTGGACGACTGCGGCCTCTACGGCTGCGGCGTCGTCGGCGTCTGGGCTCTGGACTGCGCCGATCTGGCCATTCGCTCCTGCCGCATCTACGAGTGCAGCTACAACGCCGTCTCGGTCAACCAGTGCCGCAATGTGCGCGTGGAGGACTGCGAGATCGACAGCCACGGCATCCGCCCGGGTCAGGGCGAGGCCATGATGCTCTTCGACAGCAGCTACACCGACGGCTTCACGGTCCACGGCTGCCGCATCCACGACAACGCCGCGCAGTACCTGCTGCACGCGAGCTACACGAAAAACGCCCTCTTCCTCTCCAACGACGTACACGACAACCGCATCGGGGCCAGCATGTTCGCCTTCGACCCGTACCCCGCCGTGGTGGACGGCTGCCGCTTCGAGACCAACGACTTCCGCACCTGGGTGCCCGACCACCGCTATGACCCGGTCGACGTCAGCGGCAAGCCGCTCGAGGCCGCCGAGCTCAACGAGATGACCCTGCGCGACATCGACCCCGACATCTCCGTGACGCCCGTCAGCGCCGAAAAGGCGGCGGAGGTCCGGCCCGGCGGCGAGATCGCGGTCACGACCGTAGACGAATTCCTCAAGGCCATCGGCCCCGACCGTACGGTCATCCTCGACGGGGCGCGCTTCGACCTCTCGACCGCCTCCAGCTACGGCTCTGCCGGCGGGGAATACTGGTACTGGTCGGAGAGCCACGACGGCCCGCAGCTCGTGATCCACGACGTCGGCGGCCTGACGCTCCGGGCCGGATCGGACGACGCGAGGGCCACGACCCTCGCCGCCGTCCCGCGCTACGCCAACGTCCTGAGCTTCAAAAACTGCGAGAACCTCGAGCTCGTCGGCTTCACCGCGGGCCACACAGAGGAACCGGGCGTCTGCTCCGGCGGTGTGCTGGAGTTTCAAAGCTGCAACTCCGTCCGCCTTGACGGCATGCGCCTCTACGGCTGCGGCATCCTCGGCATCCAGGCCGGACAGTGCACCTCGATGGACGTCCGGCGCACGGAGATCTACGCGTGCAGCCAGGGCGCGGCGCAGTTCTTCCAGTGCGACGGTCTGGTCTTCACCGACTGCGACGTCCACGACGTGCCCTCTCCCGCGTTTTC
Source organism: Eubacteriales bacterium (assembly GCA_030531585.1). Classification (GTDB taxonomy): domain Bacteria; phylum Bacillota; class Clostridia; order Oscillospirales; family Oscillospiraceae; genus Limivicinus. The sequence continues at coordinate 1,931 of JAUNNC010000067.1, forward strand.
TTTCACCCAGTGCGGCGACAAGCTCTGGAACGGCACGCCGCTCAGCGGGCTCGACAGCCGGTACGACGTGGACGCGGACGGCAATCTGATCGTATTTGAGAGCGCCCCCAAAGAGGAGAATGAGTACCACGGCGGCGTGGAAGATCTGGAGAACCCCTTCGCCGCCGAGCCCACCTTCAGCTATCCAGCGAACAGCGCGGAGCAGCGCTTTGCCCTTGCCGTGCAGCAGGCCGTCGCGGACGGGGACTGGGAGGCACTGGCCGACCGGATGGCCTTCCCCCTCCAGTTCTTCACCGATCACTACAGCTTCGTGATCCACGACCGCGAGGAGTACATGGGCATGGTACGGGATGGGTATTTCACAAATGAGCTCTTCAACGACACGTTCGGATTCCCGCAGCGCGTTGCCGACGCGGACGCGAGCGTCTTCGGCTCCTGCGTTTTCGGCGTCACCTGCCTGGATCATCTGGTCGCCTTCGCCGACTTCGGCGGCAAGTCTGCGGAGGACGATCTGAAGATCCGCGCCGTCTCCGTCCTCACGCCGCTCTGGCCGGGCGGCACGGACGGCACGGGCTACGTCCAGGCCGTCCCGCCCACGCCCCAGCCGTAAACCCTCCCAAAACGCAAAAACCCGCAGGCTTTCGCCTGCGGGTTTTTTCAATGTGTCGGAACCCCCCGGTCCGTCATTCCGAGCCAGTGTCGCAACACTGGCGTGGGAATCCGCATCCCCAGGGGGCACACCCCGAAAAGCGCGCAATGCAAGGTTTACGCGGTCAGGGGAAAAACGGATTGCCACACCAGTGACCTCGGTCACTGGTTCGCAATGACGATGAATAGTCTTTGTTTACCGTCTCCGGTTGTTGACGATCATGAGAAAGCGCAGCAGCTGCAGCAGCGTCGTGGCGAGGGCCGCGACATAGGTCAGCGCCGCGGCGCTGAGGACCTTCTTCGCCCCGGTGAGCTCCTCGCCCTCGAGCAGGCCCATGCCCTCGATGGTGCGCAGGGCGCGGCGACTCGCGTCGAACTCGGTCGGCAGCGTCACGATCTGGAAGACCGCGGTCAGGGCGTACAGCGCCACGCCCGCATAGGCCAGCACGATCAGCTGCGGGGAGAGGCTCGACAGGAACAGGCCGATCAGCAGCAGCGGGATCGAGAGCTTCGCCCCGATGTTGGTCGCCGGGATGATGGCCATACGGATCTTCCCGGGCAGGTAGCCCTCGGCAGTCTGGATCGCGTGCCCGACCTCGTGGCAGGCCACGCCCACCGCCGCCGTGGAGCTCGAGCCGTACACGTCCTGCGACAGGCGGATGACGTTGGCCTGCGGGTCGTAGTGGTCGGTCAGCGTGCCGGACACGCACTCGACCGGCACCGCGCGCAGGCCGTTTGCGTCCAGAACGCGGCGCGCGGCCTCGCCGCCGGTGAGTCCCCGGCTGTTGAGCTGCTTCTGGTACTTCTTGTAGGTGTGCTTGACGTTCCAGCTTGCCCACAGCGAGAAGATCACCGCGGGCAGGATCAGCACGATATAGGTCATGTCGAGATACATGGATACCCCTCCTATTCTTCCGTGCAGGCTCTGATAAAGCCCTCCAGCTCATTGAGATACCGCTGCGGCTCGCGTCCGAAGGAGCTGATGTGCGCCGCCCCCACGTAGGACGAGCGCAGCTTTTTCGACGCGCAGGCCGTGTAGCACTTGTCCAGATTGTCGTAGGGCACGAGGCCGTCGGCGCTGCCGTGGATGAACAGCACCGGCACCGTGCATTTTTCGAGCGCGCCGCTCAGCGGCAGGCGGATCGAGAAGCCGCGGAACAGCCGGCAGTAGATGTCCAGCACGCCCGTGAAGAAGGCCTTGCACGGCAGCTTGGGCATATACAGGCTGGTGGAGGCCAGCAGCTGGTCGTAGAGGTTTTCGTAGCCGCAGTCCTCCACGGCGCATCTGACGTTCTCCGGCAGCTTTTCACCGAGCGCTCCCATCACGGTCGCCGCGCCCATCGACCAGCCGTAAAGAACGATCTTCCCGCCGGGCTTGCGCGTGTTGATCCAGCCGATCCAGTCGAGCACGTCGTAGCGCTCCTTCACGCCCATGGTGAAGAAGCTGCCCCCGCTCTTGCTGTGGCCGCGCTGATAGATCAGCAGCGCGTTGAAGCCCGCTTTGCACAGGGGGCTTGCGATGCCCGTGAGCTCCTCCGGGCCGCCCTGGTAGCCGTGGCAGAAGAGAACGGTCGTCTCGCCGCCCCGGTCGTAGAACAGGCCGCGCAGCTTGAGGCCGTCGCGGGACGTGATCTCCGCCTCCTCGTGGTCGGGGCTGTCCCAGAAGTCGCGGTCGCGGATCATCGTGATCGGGTCGTCGGGCTTCAGGCCGCTCTCCCAGTCGTAGGGTTTGTCCACGCGGCTGAAGGTGAAGTCAAAGAAGTACTTCCCCGCAAGGTACAGCAGCGCCAGCAGCACCGCAAGGATGATAAGAATCGCCGCCATGTCTCCCCCTCCTTACAGCTTCAGATTTTTCTCGTAGGTTCGGATCACGGCCTCGATGACCGCGCCGCGAAAGCCCCTCTCCTCCAGCGCGCGCACGCCCTGGATGGTCGTGCCGCCCGGCGAGCAGACCGCGTCCTTGAGCTCGCCCGGGTGCTTCCCGGTCTCGAGGCACAGCGCCGCCGAGCCGAGCAGGGTCTGGGCCGCGAGCTCGATCGCCTGCTTGCGCGGCAGGCCGCAGGCCACGCCGCCGTCGGCCAGCGCCTCGAGGAAGAGGTCGACGAAGGCCGGGCCGCTGCCGGACAGGGCGCTGCCCGCGTCGATCAGCTTTTCCTCGAGCTTGAGAAAGCGGCCCGCGCCCGCCATTGCCTCGACGAAGGCGGCCTCCTCGGCCTCCGTCACATCCGCGCCGGGGCTGTAGAGGATCATCCCCTGCCCGATCGAGGCCGGGGTGTTCGGCATGATGCGTATGACCGGGAGCGTGAGGCCCAGCAGACCCAGCAGCTTTTCCCGACTGGTGCCCGCCGCCATCGTGACAAGCACGAAGCGGTCCTTCCGCTCCCGCAGCAGCGGTGCGAGCGTCTCGCACAGGCCTGGCAGCATCTGGGGCTTGACGCCGAGGAAGAGATAGTCCGCCTGCGCGACGGCCTCCTGCGGCGTCACGGCGCGGCCGCCGATCTGCGCGGCGAGCGCCTCGGCTTTAGCCTGCGTGCGGTTGGTGAGCAGAACGAGGTTTTCCTTCTTCTTTACCGCGGCCCGCGCCAGCGCGCCGCCCATGTTCCCGGTCCCGATGAAGCCCATCGTCGGCATGTGTATCGCCCCTTTTCAGTCTTCTATTGTACCCAGCTCGTCGAGCGTCAGCTCAAAGGCCGGGATGAAATGCTTCAGAAAATAGTCCACCTCGGGCAGGCCGCTGTCCTCCAGGAGCTTCCGGGTCTGCCGCTCGGCGGAGAGGAACTCGTCGTTGCCCGCGCGCCGCTCCTCGATGCACTTGATGTAGGCCGAGAGCTTGTCGGCCGCCTTGACGAGATCGTGGCAGCGCGCCTGCGTCTCGCCGGAGAGCATCGGCTCAAAGGCGCCGCGCAGCTCATCGGGCAGCGTATCCAGCAGCTTCTGACAGGCCAGGCCCTCCACCTGCCGGTAGGCGCCCATGATCTCGGGGCTGTGGTATTTGATGGGCGTGGGCAGGTCGCCCGTCAGGATCTCCGAGCAGTCGTGGTAGAGCGCCACGGCGGCGTATTCCTCGGGATCGCAGGGAACGCCGAGCACGTCGCGCCGGATGATCGCCAGCGCGTGGGCGATGACCGCGACCATGTGGCTATGCTCCTGGATGTTCTCGGGCATGGCGTTGCGCATCAGGCTCCAGCGCCCGATGTAGCGCATGCGTGAGAGGTAGGCGAAAAAGTTGTAGCTCATATCGGTCTCTCCGTATTTTTCCTGAATCGATTGTAGCACAGGGGCCCTCGCTTTTCAACCGCGCCTCACGGGCAGACGCTTCTCGATCCCGCGGTACAGATTCCAGTACAGGACGGCGGCCGCAGCGGAAGCTGCAAAGAAGGCCAGATCAGCCATCCACCTTGCGGGCATTGCCGTGACCCAATCCTTCCACAGCAGGAGAAACAACCCCTCGACGAGATAGAGCGGGTAGGAATACTCCCCGATGCGCAGCAGCGCCTTCTCCGGCCATCCGCCGACGGGCAGCAGCTGCAGCACGGCGATCGCCGCGCCGGCCATGGACATGGCCGTCAGATAGGTCAGATCCCGGACACCCAGCAGAGGCAGGCACAGATACGCCGCGCACCCGAGCAGGACCGCAGCCCAGAGGGCGGTCCGCAGCCTGCGGGAAGTCCGGAATCCGCGGCACACGCTCATTCCGACGCCCAGCGGGAAGCACAGGAAATATGCCTTTGAACCGCTTCCTTGGTGCCAGAAGCCCACGCGGCTGAGGAGGATGCAGGGCACGCACGCGAGGAGCAGCCCCGCCGCAATAAAAATGCGCTTCTTCCGGCCGGCAAAGCCCCCGAACAGTCTTGCAAGAACATAATAGACAAGGTACCAGAAAAAGATGTAGGAGACATACCACATGGTCTTGTCTGCGATCAATCCCAGGTCCAGACCCGTAAGCGTGCACAGGACAGCGCCCGCGCCTTGCGCCCTGAGGAGGAACACATCCAGTATGCCGACGAAGAAGTAGGGCAGCCACACCTTCTGGAAGCGCCGAGGCCAGTAATCCTTCAAGCCCCTGCTCTCACAGGAGCTGTTCAGCCCGTAGCCCGACAGGATCAGAAACAGCGCCACGCCGCCCGCGCCGCCCATGCGGACGATCTTCGTGTGTCCCAGCAGCACCAGCAGGATCGCAATTCCCCTCAGCATATTGCTCTGCTTTCTGTCCAGTGCAAACAGCGGAAGGCGCACTTCCGGCGTATCATCCATTCTGATCCTTCCTCACTTCCGTCTCGGATAGTCTTTCTGTCGTTATTTTACCATAAGCCCGCAGGGTTTATGGTAAAATATGTCATGCTTTTCGGCTGCCGCTTCAGCGGCGAGAAAAGCGGCCTAAATTGAAAATAATAAGCGCGTCCGCGCTTATTATACTGTATCTTTTCTCCCGTTACAAGCAGAAAGCCGACCGAAAAGCGAAACCCTCTCCCCGTCTGTGAAAGCAGGGAGAGGGTTCATGCGCCCGATGCGGTCTTATCTGTTGTCTTCGGCCCCGCGGGCGGCGTCGGCGTGTGCGGTCAGATTGCGGGAGAAGTCTCCCTCGCCGACGCATTCGCCGCCCGGCCGCTTCCGTCCCCGGCCTCATCCCGGTCCGAAAGCGCACGCAGATCTTTCTCCGCCTGGATGAGCGCGAGCTCGAAATCCTGTCTGTTCTTATACTGGATCGTCTCCAGGATCATCCCGGAGAAGAACGCCTGGATCGCCGCGATCGCCACGAAGCCGCAGACCACCAGCGTCGGGATCCGCGGGACCAGTCCGGTCCGGAGATACTCCGAGAAGACGGGGACAAAGAAGAGGAAGGAGATCAGCAGCAGCAGCGCCGCGATCCCGCTGTAAAAAGCCCGGGGCCTGTAGTTGCAGTACAGCTTCCCGATCGTCCAGAGCACCTTCGCCCCGTCGGAATACGTGTTCAGCTTGGACTCGCTCCCCTCGGGACGGTCGCGGTAATCAATGATCACGTTTTCGATCCGCAGGTTTTTGTCCACGGCATGGATGCTCATCTCCGTCTCGATCTCAAAGCCCTTTGACAGGACCGGGAAGGTCTTCACGAAGCGGTAGTTGAACGCGCGGTAGCCCGTCATGATATCCTGAATGTCGGACTTGAAGAGCGCGTTGATGCTCTTTCTGACCAGGACATTCCCCAGATTGTGGAACGGCCGCTTGTTTTCCTGAAAGTAGGTCGACGACAGGCGGTCGCCCACCACCATGTCGCACTGGCGATTGAGGACCAGCTCGATCATCTGCGGGGCGTATTCCGCGGGGTAGGTATCGTCTCCGTCCGCCATGAGATAGCACTCGGCGTCGATCTCCCGGAACATGCGCCGGATGACGTTCCCCTTCCCCTGCCGGTACTCATGCCGGACGATTGCTCCGGCCTCTGCCGCGATCCTCGCGGTATCGTCGGCGGAGTTGTTGTCGTAGACATAGACATGGCTGTTCTCCGGGAGCACAGCCAAAAAGTCCTTCACCACCTTTTCGATGGTGCGCGCCTCATTGTAACAGGGGAGCAATACTGCGACCTTATCCATCCGTCGTTTCTTCCTTGCAGTTTTTTCTATCCCGATTATACATAAAAACCGTCCGGGAAACAAGCCCTTTCCTGGGCGCACAGAATGCCGCCTTCCGTCCCGAAGCCGAAACGGAAGGCGGCGCTTGCGCTTTTCACCGGGCCTGTCCGCGAGCCGCCTTTCCTTCGGGCTTTGCGGATTCCAGCATGCCCGCCGCGCCCAGAAGGGCGAGCACAACAGGAGCCAGGATCCGATAGGTGGCGAAGAAATGCGTGCCGGAATGATTGCTGATGATCACGCTCCACGCGATCGGAATGAGCGCGGGGATCAGGAACAGCGCCGCGTCTGCGAGAAGACGGGGCGTGACCGCTTTTCGGTTCCGGAAAAGGCCGACGCACGATATACCCGCCCAGATCAGCATGACGCAGTCAATATGCACGTTGTTGATAAGGCAGTCCCCCATCGTTTTCAGCGTATGCAATCTGTCGCTCAGGCCGATCCCGGGCGCTGCGCCCTGGCTTGCGGAAGACCAGTGCTGTACGGAGTAAAACAGCGTGTCCCGGAATTCTCTCCCCTGAAGCGCCAGGGCGATCAGCCATTTCCCGGCCCACATCCCCGCATAGCCGAGGGCCCACACGAACGCGCACTGTATGAGTGTGAACAGGTTCTCCTTCCATGTTCTCTGCCCGAAAAGCTGCATGCAGAGGATACACAGCGGGATCGTGACAGAGATCGTCGGCGTCGAAAAGAGGTCCAGATAGGCCGTGGCGATCCCCGCAAACAGGAACGGCTTCCAGACATTTTCCCCGTTGATCTTCCCGCCGGGATTCCAGAGCAGAAGCAGCGTTGTGAGCAGAGCCACATAATAGTCATGGGAGTGCATCAGGCATTTCCCGATCGCGGTCGGCGCGAGGAAGAGGACCATGATCACAAAGGGTACGAGGCCGTAAGGATACTTCCTGAGCAGGAGCTTCAGGATGACGAGCAGCAGGAGATATTGAACGATCGTATTCACATTTCTGATCTGCCCGTAGTTCAGAACCGTCAGGAGCGGCTTCAGATAAATCTGATATCCGTTCCAATAGCGCGCGTAGGATTCTCTCGCGATCGAGGTGTCCACGGTGCCGCCGTAGATTTTGATGAAGGAAGCGACCGGTTCTATCGTTTTTGTACCGGTGATCGCAAAGAAGGCGTGCTCGGGGTCCTCCGGCGTCACGCCCAGGCGATAGGCCCCGACCGCCCGCTCCAGAAGCGGCTCGTCTCCCGGGTACGCGGCTGTCGCGAGCATCAGCGCATCCGAGAAGTTGTCCTGCACTCTGGTGGAATACCATTCGGTGGGAGCATACCCCTCTTCCTGAAAGATGGGTACGGATTCCCGGCAGTTCTCCTCCATCCGGCCCGTCGGGATCAGGTTGACGAGCACCAGGAAAAGAAGCCCGAGGAGTACGGACAGCAGGGTATAGCCGAGACTTTTATAAATCGCTTTCATACGATCCGCTTTCTCCTTTTTGTATAGAGAGTTCACCGATTGCGAAACTCGAACAAGCAGGCAATCGTGGGGGCAAAACCCTCCCTGTATCTGCCGCTCGCGCCGGACCCGGGGAGCGCTCAACGTCTTTTCCTCTTCCTCATGTCACGCTTTGCCCCCCGTGGATCCCGATACCGAATCCGCCGCCTCCGGCTCCGGTCATCTTCCCCTGCGGGAGTGCGGTCAGTCTTCCTGTTCCGACACCTCGTAATGGACGTCAAAGCACGTCATCGGGTTCTCGATTATCACGACATCCGGATGCAGTGCGTTCAGGTAAGCCTTCAATTCTTTCGTGCCGGGGAGATTCTCCCGATGAATAAACGTCACTTCGCTGAAGTTTTCCGTAAAGAACAGCTCTTTGCCAAAAAAGTAACTGTCGTGCAGAACCAGAAGCTTCGGCAAATCCGGTTTCTCCGGATTGATATACCGCGTTCTGTAGGCGGTTTCGGCCGTAAAGCTGAGATTCTCGTCCATCCACTCGCGGTCTGAAACTGCGCTGGATTCTTTCAGTGAATACACGGGTATCTCTTCATTGATCGGAAACCTCGAAACCGGAAGCGTATCGGCGTGTTCCGTACTGACGTCATACGCCTCTTCCCTCAGCATCGGTATCTCGGGATGGTCGATCCGCATCAGGGCATACAGCGCCCGGATTCCGTAAAACGCGCCGTTATAGTTCCAGTGTCCGGCGTCGTATTTCACATTAAAGACCAGCTCGCGCTGCTTTCCTTCCATCAGGGCGTCATAAGGGAATATCCATTTCACGTCTGTCTCGCTCAGGCTGTGCAGGATCTGATCGATCCTGGATACATCCCCTTGCTTGTTGAGGCCGTCCGGCATATATTCCGGATAGATCGTTTTCTTATCCGGGATCACCAGATAGTAGAGATCTGCCCCGTGCTCCCTGCACAGATCGCTGAAGGCCTGCATGGCGCCTGCCAGCTCGTCTGCATACGCCTGATTCAGGTCCCGGTTCTGGTATTCGGCGATATAGCCCCAGGTCCCAAAATAGACATACCCGTTTTTCCCGTACATGTATAAGGGATGCTCCATCAGGTTGAACAGGCGGTCGTTGAGGATCTGATACATGGTCAGCATCTGATCCCTGAACCCGATCCTCGCATTCAGATAATTCTCGATGTCGTTGATTCTGTCTCCGACGGGGGTATCCCCGCTCCATTGAAGCTCCGGCAGATAGGTATTGTCTATTTCGGAGACCTGATCCTTTTTAAAATTGGTAAACAGGAACGGGACAAACAAAATCAGCAGGAAGGCCAGGCAAAAACAACGTTCTGATACTTTTCCCATTGTCAAGCCCTCTCAGAAACGGAAGTAGATGAAGGGGTTATATGTACTGTTTGCGACGAAAAGGATGCAGATCATCAGCAAAGCCAGCGTCAAGACCCTTCTCGCAGTCACGAACGGCTGCTGCGAAAGGATCGCATATACCCCGGGGCAGCGGGACTGCAGGATGCTTTTCCAGGGAACGCAGAGCAAGCACGCAGCAGCGAGCGCAGCCGCAGTTCTGTTGTTGATATACCAGGCCAGGCTGTACGGTATGTATTCCGGTCTGCTCAATCCGAACATGACGGCATAGTAGTGCAGCGTGCTGCGTACCCCCACGATTCTGAAAAGCGTCCATCCCAGCAAGACCACCAGCATCGTGCAGAGCCATCTGACCGGTTTGGGCGCCGGAATGTGCAGGCCCCTGTTTTTGGCCCAGCGTTCCAGAATAACAAAGAAGCCATGCCAAAGACCCCAGAGGACGAACCCGAACGCCGCGCCATGCCAGAGTCCGGTCGCGAGAAACACCACGAAAAGATGAAAGTAGGTGTTCCCCCTCCTGCTGCCGCCCAGAGGGATGTACAAATAGTCGCGGAACCACTGTGAAAGGGAGATATGCCAGCGCCGCCAGAATTCCGAAACGCTGGTTGAGATGTACGGATAGTTGAAGTTGATCTGAAACTCAAAGCCGAACATCCGCCCCAGCCCGATCGCCATCTCCGAGTATCCGGAAAAATCGTAGAGCAGCTGAAGCGAGTAACAAATCGCGCCGACCCAGGCAGTAGCGGCACCGATCGAGGCAGCGTCCCATTCCATGATCCGTGTCGCGGCGTCACCGAGGACATTTGCAATCAGCACTTTCTTGGAAAGGCCGATCACGAACGTCTCAATACCGCGTGCGAATTGTGAAAAGCTGTGTTCCCTGTTTGAAAGCCGCGGCTGTATATCATGGTAGCGGACGATCGGTCCTGCGATCAGCTGGGGGAACATGGAGATGTACAGGGCAAGAGAGAGCAGATTCTTCTGAACGACATAGCTGCTCTCGTCGTCGGCCTTCTCACGGTACACGTCGATCACATAGGACATGCTCTGGAAGGTGAAGAACGAGATGCCGATCGGCAGGACGATCTCCCTCATGGTCAAGGTGCTGTGAAGAAAACGGATGGCGATCTCTGTGAGGAAATTAAAATATTTGAAATAAACAAGCAGGCCAAGATTGAACAGCACGCCGGCTGTCAGCAGAGCCGTTCCTCTCTTTCCGTTCAGTTTTGCCTGATGAATGCCGATCCCGACGAGATAGTTTACAAGGATAGACGTCATCATCAGGAAAACATACTTCGGTTCGCCCCAGGCGTAGAAGAGCAGGCTGCCGATCAGCAGCACTGTGTTTTTCCACAGAATGGACGGTATCGAATAATACAAAATCACCGTGATCGGCAAAAACGCCGTCAGAAAAACCAGGGAGCTGAAAACCATACTTTGCCCTCATGATCAGATCGCTCATCTTACGCTTTGAAAACGCCGCCGAAACAGACGGCTAAACATGGTATACCCTTTTCCGCCCGGAGAGTCTCCGGGCGGACAAGGGTATCGTCATGATAAATTCGCTTTGAATCCGTGTATCGAATTACGCCTTTCTCACGGAGTCGATGTGACGGGTGAGGTCGAGCATCTTGTTGGAGAAGCCCCACTCGTTGTCGTACCAGGCGACGAGCT
>JAUNNC010000218.1 GCA_030531585.1 Eubacteriales bacterium
TCTTCAAAGACCTTGATATGCAGGTCGAGCCGGAGCTGCTCCCGTACATAAAGCTCGCTATCGTCGTCATTGTGGCCCTGTTTGTGCTCGCGGATCTGGGCATTCGCCTGAAGATCGGGCGCAGGGCCCGGGCCGAGGGCATGGGGCGCAGGCAGAAGAACGGATATCTCATCCTCGCGGCCCTGATCGTGCTCGTCAACATCACCGGCGATTTGCTCGGGGTCTATGCCCTTGTGAAGTATGGGATTTCCGAGCAGTCCGGTCTGGAGTACGTGGTCTCCGTGCTGGTCGATCTGAGCTCGACCGTCCTGCTGGCCGAGCTGATCATCACCGTGCTGCGCGTCAGGAAGCTGCGCGCGATGTCGGAGGGCTGAGCCATGCAGATGGATTTTCATTACTACGCCACCTACTGCGCGGCCGTGCTCGCCGGGTATTCCCATGAGGACAGCATGGAGATCTGCTACAGCGCGCAGTTTGTGGACTGCTGTTCGCGGACGCTGCTGTCCGGCCTCAAGGCGCCGCTCTCCGCCGCGACGACCCAGCTCCAGCTCGAGCTGATGAACGCGCGGACCGATCCCGTCGGCCTGCAGGATATCACGCGCATCTGGGCCTCCTTCCATTTCCTGCCCTGCGATCTGTACGCGCCGGTGAAGAAGGCGTCCAGGCTCTACAAGAACAAGGTCAGGCTGATCTGCGGCCCGAACGGGGCGCTGCTCAAGGACACGGTGGAGCTCGCCCGGGGCGGCAGCCTGCAGGCGGCGGGCATTGCCATGCACGTGCTGGCCGACACCTGGGCGCACCGCTATTTCGCGGGCACGCCCTCGCTGGTCGTCAACAACACCACCTACTGGTTTTACGAGCTCCTTCCGGACGGAAGCGAGCGGCCCGTCGCCTTTCACCACAGCCCCGGCAGCCCCGACGACGTGGACAAGGGCATCTACAACGGCAGCATCTTCCAGAGCAGCGAGAACTCCATCATGAACCTCGGCCACGGGCGCGCGGGGCATCTGCCGGACTACAGCTTCATCCGCTACCGCTATTTGCCCGCCTGGGGCGATTATCAGGAGATCGTCAAGGACAACCCCTTCGATTACAGCTACGCCTTCTGCCAGATGGTGTACGCCCTGCGATACCTGCGCGGCGACGTCCCCGCCTTTGAGACGGGACAATACGACATGGAGACCCCCGCACCCTGGGGCGCGGAGATCCGGCGTATCCTCGAAAAGCGGCAGCCGGACGCCTGCGCGGACTGGAAGGCGCTGGGCGAGGCGATCTCCGGCCGTGAGATCGAGGACTTCGACCTTGGGCGCTATCAGGCCGAGTACCGGCGGGCGTCGAAGAAAGAGAAGGACGACACCTTCCTCGGCCGCTTTTTCCTCGCCGCGATGGCGCAGAAGAGCATGGTCACAAACAAGATCTTCAAATCCGGGAATCTGCTTGCCGGTTTCTCGGTGGATTTCGACAAGAAGGGCTTCCGGGGTATCCGGGATTTCGTCAAGCTCGTCGAGGCGCAGAGAGGGGGGAGAGCGCATGACTAGCATGAAGCGCGTCAAAAAGGTGCTGCTGGCCCTGCTGATGCTCCTGTGCGCCTGCTTCCTGGTCGCCGACCCGGAGGACGGCTTTGCCGTTGTCGCGCTCATCGTCTCCATCTCGCTGACCGCCTACGGCGTTCGCACGCTGCTCTACTACTTCACCATGGCGCGGCACATGGTCGGCGGCAAGTCCATCCTGTTCATCGGGATCGTCGTGACCGATCTCGGGGTGTTCATTCTGACGACGGTCGACGATCCGAAGCTGTTCCTCGTGGTGTACATGCTCGGCGTGCACGCGTTTTCCGGGGTCATGGGCGTGCTCCGCGCCCTCGAGGCAAAGCGCTACGCCGCCCCCTCCTGGAAGTGGAGCCTTCTGGGTGGGATCGCCAATCTCACCGTCGCGGTGCTGGCGGTGGTTGCCGGACTGTTCCTCCGTTCGACGGCGAGCCTGTCTTATCTCTACGCCGCCACGCTCTTCTATTCCGCCTGCGTGCAGCTGGTCTCCGCGTTCCGCAAGACCGCGATCGTCTATATCCAGTGAGGGCCCGTTCGGCCGCAAAGGATACCGTTCAGGCATGAAAGCCTGCCCGGTATCCTTTTGTGCATTTTCGCCCGGGGGCGGCCCGCCTTTGCCGCTGTCGCAGTGGTCGCCGCCCGGCGTCCCTCGCATGAGACTTTCAAAAGCCCTATGATCGCCATGGGTAAAATACATGGCATCCCTCCCTTCAAGGTCAAATTTGGGCTTTGCGGTATATATAAAAAACCCGTTTCACGGTGAAACGGATTTTG
>JAUNNC010000002.1:0-54947 GCA_030531585.1 Eubacteriales bacterium
TCGCCTCGTCCAGCAGGATGATGGGCGCGTCCTTCAGCAGCGCGCGGGCGATGGAGATGCGCTGGCGCTCCCCGCCGGAGAGCTTGGCGCCGTTTTCGCCGATGGGCGTCAAGTAGCCCTGCGGCAGCTTGGAAACGAACTCGTCGCAGTTGGCCGCCCGCGCCGCCGCGAGGACCTCCTCATCCGTCGCGCCGTGCCTGCCGAGGCGGATGTTTTCCATCACGGTGTCGTCGAAGAGCACCACGTCCTGGAACACCATGGAATAGTCCGTCAGCAGGGTCTCGGGATCAATGGAAGAGATATCCACACCGCCGACCCGGATCGTGCCGGAATCGATGTCCCAGAGCCGCGCGGCCAGTCTCGTGCAGGTGCTCTTGCCGGAGCCGGAGGGACCGACCAGCGCCGTGACCTCGCCCTCCTTCGCCGTGAAGCTGACGCTGTCCAATACCTGCTTATCGTCGTAGGCAAAGCCGACCTTGTCAAACACGATGTCGTGGCCCTGCGGGGCGAAGCGCTCGCTGCCCTCCGCGGTCCCGGCGTCGCAGATCTCCATGAGACGGCCCGCGGAGACCTGGGACATGAACATTTCGGCGATCAGCGCGAGGGCCTGGTCGAAGGGCGCGTAGACGCGGGTGATGACCAGCAGGAACATGAACAATGTGAGAAAGTCGATCTGCCCGGAGAGGATCAGCTTCGTCCCGGTCAGGATCGTGGTCGCCACGCCCAGACGCATGATGACGCTGGCCGCGTTGACGAAGATGCCGGCGGCGAGCTCGCCCTGCAGCATGGTCTTTTCGTGGGCGTCGATCTTGTCGTCCAGCGCCTTGAGGAAGCGTCCCTCCTGATTTGTCGCCCGGATCTCCCGGATGTTCTCCAGCGTCTCCTGGATGCCGTCGGACACGGTGACGGCCGCGGCCTTCGTGATCTCGGAGCGGCGCTTCGTCAGCTTTCGGCTGCCGAACAGCAGCGCAAAGGCCACCGGGACGCCCCAGAGGCAGGCCAGCGCCAGCTGCCAGTTGTACGCGAAGAGCATGACGGCGATGATCGCCGTGGAGATGTACGAGCCGTAGAGATAGCCCAGACAGTGCGACCAGACGTGCTCCAGCCGGTTCACGTCGCCCATGATGGTCTCGGTGAGGTCGGCCAGATCGCGCTTGCCGAAGTAGCCCAGCGGGAGCTTGCGCAGCCGCTCGGCCAGCGAGATGCGCATGTTCTTCACCTCGCCGTAGACAAGGCCGTAGGTCGCCTTGTACTGCTGCAGGTGGGTGATAAAGGAGAGCAGCAGAAACGCGAGGACCATGAGCAGGATCGGCAGCGCGCGCGGAAGCGGCGCTGAGTCGGTCAGCGTGGCGAGCAGGCCTTTCATCATGAAGTAGAGGATGCCCATGCCGCCCATCACGACCAGATTGACGACGACCGTCCAGAAGGTGCCCGCTTTGGCGTTTTTGACGCCCTGATCGCTGAGCGCGTACTTGTGCTGAAATGCTTTTCCGAACATCTCATTTCACCTCCGTTTCGGCGGAGATCCGCCATGTCACAGCCTGTTGGTAATCCGCCCACATGCGGGCATAGAGTCCGTTTGCCTTCAACAGTTCTTCATGCGTGCCCTGCTCGGCGACGCGGCCGGCGTCCAGCACGATGATCCTGTCCGCGCCGACCACGGTGGAGAGGCGGTGGGCGATCATGAGCACCGTGCGGCCCTCGGTGAGCCGGGCGAAGGCCTTCTGGATCAGCGCCTCGTTTTCGGGGTCGGCAAAGGCCGTGGCCTCGTCCAGCACCACGATGGGCGCGTCCTTCAGGATCGCCCGAGCCAGCGCCACACGCTGCTGCTCGCCGCCGGAAAGCCAGGTGCCCTCGGTGCCGATGACCGTATCCATTCCGTCAGGGAGCTTATCCAGGATGTCGTCACACTGGGCGGCGGAGAGGGCCGCCTGTACGTCTTCTCTTGACGCGTCCGGCCGCGCAGCCCGCACGTTCTCGAGGATTGAGGCCTTGAACAGATGCGTGTTCTGGAACACGAAGGCCACCTGATCCATCAGCACATGGGGATCCTGCTGCCGCACGTCCACGCCGCCGACCTCCACCGCGCCGGAGCTGACGTCCCAGAAGCGCGGGATCAGGCTGGCCGCCGTGGTCTTGCCGCCGCCCGAGGGGCCGACCAGCGCCACAGTCTGACCCGGCTCCACCCGGAAGGAGACCCGGTCCAGCGCGGGCAGCTCGGCACCGTCGTAGGTAAAGCTCACGTCCTTGAATTCCACGCTGTTGTCCCGCGGCGTCTGCGGATCGTCCGGCACTGTGAGCGTCGGCGCGTTCATGACCTGGGCGATGCGGCCCAGCGCGGTGCTCGCCAGCATCATGCCGCTGGCGGCAAACATGATCCTCGCCAGCGCCGTGGAGACGATGGCGGAAAAGACTGCGTAGAACGCAAAGTCCGTGAGAAAGCCCGCGTAGTTCCCGCTGCGCAGCGCGCCCGGCGCCAGCAGCAGCGCGACCGGCACGAGGAAGACGAAGGCGCCCTCCGTCGCGGTCAGGTTGATCGCCTGCGGCACCCGGCACACGTCGCCCTGATAATGTTCCGCCTTGGCGCTGTAATCCTCGATAGCCTGCTTGAAGGCCCGGAAGGAATACACGGTCTGCTGGAACACCTTCACCACGGGGATGCCGCGCACATACTCCGTCCCGGCCTTGCTCATCACGTCCTGCGCCGCCTGATACTCGGCCATGAGCTTTGCGTTCTTGCCGCCCATCATGGAGAACATGGCCGCGACGGACACCACCGCCGCGAGCAGGCAGGCCGCGCCCATGCGCCAGTCGAAGACGAACATCAGCGCGAGCATGGCGAGCACCATTGCGGCGCTCCCCACGATGTCCGCCAGATTGTGGGCCAGCAGGGTCTCCGTCTCGGAGGCCGCGCCGTCGAGGCGGTTGCGCAGCAGACCCGAGGCATTGGAATCGAAGAAGCCCAGCGGCGTTTTCATCAGATGGGCCATGCCCTGCTTGCGGATGTTGGCGGCCGTGCGGAAGGCGGCCAGATGCGTGCACATCAGCGCGGCGAAATAGACCGCGATCCCGGCCACAGCGAAGGCAAAGGCCATCCAGCCGTAGCGGCCGATGCCCGTGGCCTGTGTCCAGTTCGGTGCGGCGGCGATCAGATCCCGCGCCGCGAGCCAGATGCAGAGATAGGGGGCCATCCCGAGGATCATGGCGACCGCGGAGAGGCCGAGCCCCAGAAAGGTCAGCTTCTTATAGCTCCCCGCGTAGCCCAGCAGAACGGACACGTCACTTTGTTTCTTTTCCTTCACTCGGATTCCTTCTTTCTTGTGATTATAGGTTAAATGTATCTAACCTGTGCGGTTTTCATTGCCCCGCGGCAAGGCGGGGCAATGCTTTATTCCGGCAGCAGATCGGTCAGGCAGTCCATGCTCAGCAGCAGGGTGGAGCCGTTGTGCAGCAGGGCCGAGGCCGCGGGCGGCAGCAGACCCAGCGCGCCGAGCGCGATCAGAGCGCCGTTGAAGCCCATGACAAAGCGGTAGTTGCGCCCGATGCGGCCCATCAGCTTCTCGGACAGACGCCGCAGCAGCACCAGTTCCCGCAGGTCCTCGGCCGCAATGGTGATGTCCGCCACCTCGCGGGCGATGGTCGCGCCGCTTCCGATGGCGATGCCCACGTCGGCCAGCGAGAGTGCCGGGGCGTCGTTGATCCCGTCGCCGATCATGACGACCGTGCGGCCCTGCGCCTGCTCGGCCCGGATGTACCGGGCCTTGTCCTCGGGCAGGACCTCCGCGCGGAAGTCGTCCAGCCCGAGCTCGCCCGCGAGGGCGGCCGCCGTGTTCCGGCTGTCGCCGGTCAGCATGACGAGCTTGCCGATCCCGGCCTCGTGCAGGAGCGTTACGATCTCGCACGCCTCCGGGCGGAGCGGATCGAGGATGCCGATGGCCGCGGACAAAACGCCGCCGATGGCCAGATACAGCCAGGAGCAGCCCGGATCCAGCGCGTCGAAGCGCGCCTGATCCTCGGGCCGGATCGTGACGCCCTCGTCCTCAAAGACGAAGTGGCGGCTGCCGATGATGGCCCGCTCGCCGTCGATCTTCGTGGCGATGCCGTGGGCGACCACATATTCCGGCTCGCTGTGCATCTCATGATGGTCAAGCCCGCGCTCCTCGGCGGCGCGTACGACGGCGTTGGCGACCGAGTGGGGGAAATGCTCCTCCAGGCAGGCGGCGGTGCGCAGCATCTCGGCCTCGTCCCTGCCGTTGAAGGGCACGACGCACTGCACCGTGGGGCAGGCGTGGGTCAGCGTACCTGTCTTGTCGAAGATCACCGTGTCGGCCCCGCTGAGCTTCTCGAGATACTTGCCGCCTTTGACCGTGATCTTGTGGCGGCCGGCCTCCCGCATGGCGGAGAGGACGCTCAGGGGCATGGAGAGCTTCAGCGCGCAGGAGAAGTCCACCATCAGCACCGACACGGCCCGCGTCGCGCTACCGGTGAGCAGCCAGGTCAGCAGGCTCCCGCCCAGACACCAGGGCACCAGCCGGTCGGCCAGGGCATAGGCGCGTCTCTCCGCGCCGGACTTCAGCTTCTCGGACTCCTCGATCATGCGCACGATGCGGTCATAGCGGTTCTCGCCGGGAGCACCGGTCACCCGCACGACGCAGTTGCCCTCCTCCACGACGCTGCCCGCATACACGGCAGCGCCGGGACGCTTGGCGACGGGCACGGATTCCCCGGTCAGAGAGGCCTGATTGAGCATCACGTCCCCATCCTCGAGGATGCCGTCCAACGGCAGCACATGCCCGGTGTGGACGACGATCCGGTCGCCGGGACGGATCTGCGAAAGCGCGGCGAGCACCTGTGTGCCGTCTTCGCTGAGCTGCCAGACCTGATCCACCTGCAGGGACATGCTCTTCGCCAGATCGTCCACGGATTTCTTGTGCGTCCATTCGTCGATGGTCTCGCCGAGCTTCAGCAAAAAGCGCACCGAGCCCGCGGTGGAGAAGTCCCCCGTCAGCAGGGCCACGCTCAGCGCGGCGCCGTCGAGCACGTCCACCGTCAGCTTCCCGTGTAGCAGCGTCTTTGCCGCACGGATGATGCGCGGCAGGGCGTGAAAGGTGCTGAGCGCGCGCCGCAGCGGGAGCGGCAGATACAGCTTTTTTAAATAGTGCCGCAGCACCAGAAAGACGAGCTTTTCCTTGTAGGCGCGGTTCATGGCGCGGCTCCGGCTGCTCGCAATCTGTACCTTCGGCGCGGCAAGCGCGTAAGAAAAGCCCGCGAGCTTTTGATAGAGCGCCTCCCGGCTCCCGTGGAAGACGACGATGACGCCGCAGATGCGCTCGTGCACCGTCACATGATCGACCTGAGGCAGGGCGAGCAGCCAGGCCTCCAGAATGTCGGCCTGCTCCATGCTCATCGACGCCTGCACGGCGCGCAGGCGCACCCGGCCGCGGCTCTCATGAAGGATTTGGAATCTCATGTCAGGCCTTCGCCGTGTCCTCGATGAAGGCCGCCTCCTGCTCTGCCGCTCTGGCCTCGTTGAGCGCCTTCGCGTCGGCGAGGATGTCCGAGCAGCTCTCCTGCACGCTCTCCACGTCGCGCATGACCTGATCCCTGCCGCGCAGCACGGCGGCCGTCACGTGGGTATAGACTTTTCTGGCGTCCCTGCTCCCGAGGAGCTTGAAGCCGGCGGAGCCAAACAGCGTGCCGCCGAGAAACAGCGCGATCTTTCCGGTCGTTGTCATGATGATTCCCTCCCGCTGATAGTAAGATATGTATGATTTAAATTAGATTTGTCGAACTATGCTGCATTATAGCACGCGTTTTCCCGTCTTGCAAGCGCTTTTGACACTTTCTGCGGAAACGCGGCGTATAAAAGTCAGCCCTCCGAGTGACCGGCTCGGAGGGCTGTGTGGAGAGAGATCCCTGCCCGGTAACGAGTACGGGGAGAGGTGAGACCCCGACGGGCAGAGGCATCTGACCTGGCAAGAAACGAGTAGTCTTTATGAGGCAAGGACGCTGAGCACAATCACTGCCGCTGCCGGAGCCCAAGTATACAGCAGCTTTCGCTTCAGCATATTCCACGCAGCAGAATTGCTCATCACGCCACCTCACACCAGCGCTTTTCCAAGCTCTATGCAGACATCTGCGTCGACGCCCTCGGGCGCGCCGTTGACAAGGACGCTGTCGCAGGCCAGTCTGATCCCGCAGGAGCGGCAGTCGTCCTCCCAATTGCGCATCCACTCGCCGTCGCCCCAGCCGTAGGAGCCGAAAAGCGCGATCCGTTTTCCGGAGAGTTTTCTCTTGACACTGTCGAACATGGGCTCAAATTCGCTGTCCTCCAACTGCTCGGAGCCCATCGCCGGGCAGCCGAAGGCGATCGCGTCGTAGGCCGAGAGATCGGTGACCGCGCTGCACTCGAGCAGGTCCGCCTGTGCTCCGGCGCTCTGCATGCCCTCCAATACCAGCTCCGCCATGGCGGCCGTGTTTCCCGTGCCGCTCCAATACACTACCGCTGCTTTCATTTTCGTTCCTTCCTTTCCTCGTCACTTCTTTTATGAGGCTACCGCCAGCTGCTCGAGCCGACGCCCGTTCCGCCACATCCGGCAATAGCATTCCGTGCATGTTTTGTATCCGGCACACATCCTGCGCGCCTTTTCCTCGTCGTCGTAGATTTTCCAGAGACACATGGATTTGTAGTTGTCCCGGTCGGTCAGGAAGCCCTTGACATCCTCCGGCGGATAGCTGAGAAAGAGACCGATCTCGTGCGGGAACTCCTCCCCGTTTTGAAAGCGCTTGAGCAGATGGCAGAGGCAGGCTCCGCAGCCCGCGCAGGGATAGCCCGCGCCGCGCAGCAGCTCGCAGGCTGTGCAGTCCAGCAGATCCTTTTCCAGCTTCGAGGGGCGGAACAGATACAGCAGCGCCGAGCGCTCTGTCAGGCGCAGCAGCACGAGCCGCAGCCCGCGCGGGATCAGCAGACGGTTGAGCCGCCCCATCTCTTTCCCGAGTTCCTCACGGCTCTCGTAATAGTAGGGGAAAAGGCTCCCGGTTTTGATCCCGGCCAGCGTCGGGGCCGCCATGCGTACGATCGTTTCTTCCACAGGAACCCTCCTCTGCGCAGTCCCCGGCTCTCCGGCCGGTCCGGGCGTTTGCCCGGGATCTGTAGTTAGAGATCTCTAACTACATTATACACATTTTTCTCCGCCTGTCAACAGCCATTTTCCGTTTCCCGTTTGTCCGGGGTGCCGACGCCGCCGATCAAAAATTGAAAATGGGTATTCTCAAACGGGACAAGACGTGTTATAGTGTGTAATTAGAGATATATAACAAAGGTAAGGCAGCTCATACGCCGTTCCCTGTGTACACCGCGATGACTGCCGGGAAGGATACGGATATGTCAAAAAAGGATTCAGAAGACCAGAAAAAGTCCATGAGCGTGATGTTTCGCGGCAGGGCGATCTTCAAGCCGCTGAACACCGGGTGGATCGACGAGCATGTCGCCTGCGTGCGCGAGTGGATCGCCAACATCTTCTTCTATACCAAAAACGACACGACGATCATGATCGACGCCGGGTACAACTACGACCGCCTGCGGGAAAAGATGGGCTGGCTGGACATCGACCCCGCCTCCATCGGGCACATCCTGATCACCCATCAGGACACCGACCACGTCGGGGCGCTGGAGAGAGACAGCGAGGGGCTGTTCCGGAATGCCGTGATCTATCTCAGCGAGATCGAAAACCGCTATCTGACCGGAGAGGCGCGCCGAAAGGTCATTCACGGGCTGTACAAGCTGCCGCTGTTCAAGACCGACAACCGGCGCGTCACGCTCAAGGACGGACAGATCCTGGACATCGGCGGGATCAAGATCGAGTGCATCCTCTGTCCCGGCCACACCTGGGGCCACATGGTCTATCTGATCGACGACGAGTACCTCTTTACCGGCGACACGATCTGGTTCGGCGCGGACGGCGGCTACAGCTTCCTGTCCACGCTGGCCGAGGACAATAAGCTCGCGGTCCGGTCCCTGGCTGCGCTGGAAAGACTGCTGCGCGCCCGGAAGGGACCCATCAAGATCATCACCGGGCACACCGGCTGGACGGACGATCTTGACGCCGCGTTTTCCCACGCCTCCGAGCTGTGCCGTCCCTTCACGCGGAGGTACACAGACCCCGACGCGCCCTACGACGGCTATGAGGAAGCGGACGACACGGAGGAGAAGGCCTGTACGCTGCGGCTGGAAAAGAAGGTGTTTCGCGCGTGAGATACCCGGGAATGCCCGCGGGGATGTGGGCGCTGTTTGTCGGCAGCTTTCGCAGCAGGTTGACGGACGTGCTGGGCTATGACCGCCCCACGGCGGCGGAGATCACGAAGAATGCCCACGTCCGATACCGCACGCTGATCAGAAAGCTGCCCGACTTTGAAAAGGGCGACCGCTTTCAAATGAACATCGTCAGCTGCGCCATGCTCGCGGCCTTCGTGCTGAACATGCCGAAGCGGCCGGACGTGGACGCGCTCACAAAATACTACGCCGCGGCCATGATGACCGGGCCGATGAAGTGGTTCTGCCGCAGGAGCGGGAAGGCGAAGTTCAGCGAGAAGGACATCCGGGGCATGCGGAAAACCGCCGCCCTCAACGCGGCGGACCGCAACCCCTATTCCTGGAACATGGAGTTTTTGCCCTACCCCGACGGCAGCGGCTACGAGGCCCGCTTTTCAAAGTGCGGTATCTGCACGCTGATGGGCGAGCTGGGGCTTTCGGATCTCGTGCCCGCCATGTGCCGCCTGGACTACACGATGAGCGAGGCGGGCGGCGCGGACGAATTCGTGCGCAGGTACACGCTGGCTTCCGGCGGCCCCTACTGTGATTGCGGTTACAAGAAGAAAGGAAAATAAAACCATGTTCAAAACAACATTAAAAATCGACGGGATGATGTGCTCGATGTGCGAGGCGCATATCAAGGACGTGATCCGCAGGGCCGTCCCCGGCGCCACGAAGGTCTCCGCCTCCCACGCGAAGGGCGAGGCCAGCTTCCTGACGGAGGAAGCCGCAGACGAAAAGCTCCTGCGGGACGCCGTCGCCGCGACGGGCTACACCTGCCTGTCGGTGGCGTCGGAGCCGTATGAAAAGAAGGGCTGGTTCAAACGGTGAAATACCATATTGAGAAGAACACCGTGCAGGAGACGCTGGTCATCCCGCTGTTCGGACGGCTGGTGTGCTCCGAGCGCTTCCCGCAGCTGTTCTCCGACCCGGAAGCCGAAAGGATCTGCGGCTGTCTGGACTACGACTTCGCCGGGAAGAGAAAAAAGATGGAATCCCCGGCGGGGCTCTTCGGCGCGCTGGAGGTGGCCCAGCGGCAGTACGACCTGCGCTGCGAGGTCGAGGACTATCTGAAAACGCACCCGCGCGCCGCCGTGGTCAACCTCGGCTGCGGGCTGGACGACACCTTCTCCAAGGCGGACAACGGCCTCTGCCGGGGCTATAACCTCGACCTGCCGGACGTGATCGCCGTGCGGAACGAGCTCCTGCCCGCCGGGGAGCGTGAGCAGAACATCGCCTGCGACCTCAACGACCATGCGTGGATGGACAAAATCGACGCCTCCGACGGTGCGGTGTTCTTCGCCGCGGGCGTATTCTATTACTTCAGGACCGAGGATGTGAAGGCCCTCTTTGCCGCCATGGCCGGGCGCTTCCCCGGCGCAGCGCTGGCCTTCGACTCCTGCAACGAGCGCGGCGCGAAGCTGATGCGGAAAACCTGGCTCAAGGAGGCCGGGATCACGGACGTGAGCGCCTTCTTCTCGCTGGAGGATGAACAAGAGCTGCGCGCGTGGAGCGATCGCTTCGCCTCCGTCACGGCAAAGAGCTACATGCGCGGCTACCGGGACATTTACGGGGACCTGGGGCTGTTTCACAGGCTGATGATCCGCTTCTGCGACGGTCCGGTGAATATGAAGATCGTGAAGATCGTTTTCAAGGAGGAGACCGCATGACACGCCATGACGAGATCCGGCGCTCCTACAGGGAACTCGGCGAGGTCGGGAACCTCTACGACGGGATCATCACCCGCTCCACGCTGATCGGCAAGATCATGGACGGGCTGATCTGGGGACTGGACCGGGAGCGTTCGGCCAAGTGGATCGAGGACGCGCTCGCGCCGGTCCCGGCGGATTTCTCCGGGAGCCTGCTCGAGGTGCCGGTGGGCACGGGCGTGCTGACCATGCCGCTCTATGCCTCGCTGCCGGAGAGTGAAATCACCTGCCTCGATTACTCCGCGGACATGATGGAAAACGCAAAGAGGCGCGCTGCGGCGATGAAGCTCTCAAACGTCGCCTTCGTGCAGGGCGACGTGGGCGCGCTGCCGTTCGAGGACGAGAGCTTCGACCTCGTCCTCTCGCTCAACGGCTTTCACGCCTTTCCCGACAAGGACGCAGCCTTCCGCGAGACCTTCCGCGTGCTCAGGCCCGGCGGCGTGTTCTGCGGCTGCTTCTATATCGCCGGGGAGTTTGGGCGCACCGACTGGTTTGTGAAGCACATGTATGTCCCCAAGGGCTTTTTCACCCCGCCCTTCGAGACGGCGGAAAGCCTGAAAAAGAGACTGCGCGGCCTGTATGCGGAAGTCGACGTCCACACCGTCCGGGCCGAGGGCATCTTCAAATGCGTGAAATGAGGTGATCCCATGCAGTTCACGGAATTCGGAAAGCAGGACGGGAAAACGCTGCTGCTCCTGCCCGGCACGGCCTGCACCTGGCAGCTCAATTTCAAGAACGTCGCGGATGAGCTGGCGGAGAAATATCACCTGATCGCCGTCAACTACGACGGCTTCGAGGGCGATCCCGAGGTCGTCTTTCCCGACATGCTCACGGTCACGGAGAAGATCGAGGACTATCTCCTAGAAAAGCACGGCGGCCGGGTGGACGGGGCCTACGGTTCCTCGCTCGGCGGCAGCTTTGTGGGGCTGCTCATTCAGAGAAAGCGCGTCCGCATCGACCACGCCCTTCTCGGCTCCTCCGATCTGGATCAGGGCGGGAAGCTGAGCGCGCGGCTGCTGACCATGATCGTCGGCCCCCTGCTCTCCGGCGCCTGTACCAGCGAAAAGAAGCGCGCAAAGCTCAAGGCGAAGCTGCGGAAAAAGGGCGCGATCGGCGGCGGGGACAAGTCGCTGGACTTCGCCGACGCTTTCATTGACAGCATGAAAACGCTCAACCCCAGGACGATCAGCCGTCAGTTTTATTCCGACTACGTCACGCCGCTGGACGACGATATCCATGTTGACGGCACGACGGTGCACATCGTCTACGCGCTGCAGATGGGCGAGAAATACGGCAAACGCTACCGCCGCCACTTCCGCGACCCGGATATCCACGAATTTGACATGAAGCACGAGGTCTGGCTCTATGACGATGCGTGGCGAAAGCCCGTGATGGACATGATAGACGCATGCATGGGGGTGGAAGCATGACGCTCAAATATGAGATTCTGAAACGACTCGTGAAGGCAGCGAACATCAAAAGGCGCTGGAGCGGTATGAGTATGGAAGCGCTGCTGGAGAACCGGCGGCGGGAGAACGCCAGAAACCTCATCCCGGAGCTGAAGGACGACGCCTTTGTCATCAGCCGCGTCGAGGTGATGGGCTGCCCGGTGCTGAAGCTGATCCACAAAGAGAAGACGGACCGGGCCAACCTCTTCCTGATCGGCGGCGGGATGATCAGCGCACCGCGTCCCGGCTCGATCAAGAAGGCGCTGCGCTTTGCCAGAGAAACGGGGCTCGACCTGTTCGTCCCGTATTATCCGCTCTGCACAGACTACCCGCTGACGCAGGCCTACGAGATGATCCACGAGACCTACCGGGTCATGCTGCGGGACTACGCGGCGAAGCATATCTCCGTGCTCGGCACCTCGTCGGGCGGCAATCTGGCTCTGGGCATGGTACCCTACATCAACGACGGGCACGGCGACACGCCCATGCCCTCGTACATCATGGCCATCTCCCCCGGCACCTGCGTGGACACGGAGGAGGAGTGGCGGCGGATGCTGGAGCTGGACAAGAAGGACGTGGCGATCCCGGCGGAGTACATGAAGACCGCGGTGGAGATCATGCGCCACGGGGACGACAGCGTCCCCGACTACATGCTCTGGCTGCAGCGCGGCGACTTCACGAGCTGCCCGAAGGTCAGCTTCATCTACGGCAGCGACGAGACGCTCTACGCCTGTGCGCCCTCCTTCGAGGCGGCCATGAGAAAGTACGGCGTCGACTATGAGATGATCGTCGGCGAGGGGATGTTCCACTGCTATCCCGTCTTCCCGCTCTGCCGGGAGGCCAGGGACGGCTGGAAGCTGATGATCCGAAAGATGAAGGAGAACACAAAATGAAGCTGTGTCCGAAAGAATTCGAGGCCATGCAGAGCGGCTGGCGCAGGTGGTACATCCGCGAGATCGAGCTGAAAACCTTCAAAAAGTTCGGACTCCGGATCAAAGACCGGGACATCCTCGAGGTCGGCTGCGGCTCGGGCTACGCCGCCTCGCTGATTACGGCGGAGGCCCCGCGCAGCTACACGGGGCTGGACATCATGCCGGAGCAGCTTGCCCTCGCCCGGGAAAGAAAGCTGAATAACGCCCGCTTTGTCGAGGGCAGCGCGGACGATCTCTCCGCCTTTCCCGACGGGAGCTTCGACGCGGTGCTGGACTTCTGTATCCTGCACCATGTGGAGGGCTGGCCGCGCTTTTTCGACGAGTGCCGGCGGGTGCTGAGAGACGGCGGCTGCGTCTATATCGCCGACCTCTCGAGAAGCTGCATCCACGCCATCGACGCGCTGCTGCGCTGGGAGCACGCCGAGGAGGCCCTGTTCAGCTTTGAGGAGCTGGAGCGGGAGGCCAACAGCCGCGGCTTTCGCACCGTGAAGAAAGCGATCGATCTGGGGATGGAGGGCTATTTCCGCTTCCAGAAAGAATAAAAGAGCAGCCCCGAAGCGGGGCTGCCCGATAAATCGACAAGTGATTATTTTTTCTTCACCGGATAGCAGATCTCCGTCACGAACTCGTCCGGGTTCTGCGTCTCGTGCGGGCTCACGTGGTAGATGTTGAACATCGGCTCCGCGGGCTCGTACCCGTTGGCCTCCATCCACGCGATGACCGCCGCGTAGACGTCCGTGATCTGGGTGTAGCTGCCCTGATAGGTGCAGCTTGCCACCGTCACCTCCGGCAGCGTGCGGAACTTCACATGCTCCGTGTCGGGGTAGCTGCCCTTCACGGTCTTCCACGCCATCATTTCCACGTTTTCTTCCTTGTACTCCCCGTCGAGGTAGGTCACCGCGCAGAGGCAGGGGTCGTCCTCCGTGAGATTCATCCGGCAGGTCTCCTCCGCAAGCTTCCCCCAGATGATCCCCTCGTCCTCGTAGCGGGGGATGGTCATTCGGATGGTCGCTGCATAGCGCTCCGGGATGGTCTTGATCAAAACATTGTATTGTAATGCCTGACACCGTGTGAGAGTCAAGACCGATTATGAAAAAAGGAGGAATGGACACGCTCCCAACCCTCGCCGTTCTGGTCTATGTCTGCGCGCTGTCGCTGTTCTTTGTCATCGTGATCCCGCCCCTGGCGCCGACGAAGCTCTTCATGCGCTTTTTACCGCAGGACATCCGGGACGCGGCAAGGGATCACCCCGATCCGCCGAAGGAGCGGCGCATCCTCGGGTATCTGCTCACCGCGGTCCTTGCCGCGGCCTATGTCGGCGGGTTTTTCCTGATCGGCGCGGACGCCCTCCGCCACGGCTGCGGCTACTGGCGTATCTTCGGGCGGTACATGCTGGTTCTGTACGGATACAAGATTTTTGATATCCTCGTACAGGACCAGTACATCGTGATCAAAAAGAAGTACTTTCTCCGCTTTTTCCCCGAGACAGCGGGTTGCAAGAGCTGGGACGACCGCAGCTTCAACAAAGACAATCAATTCAAGCGTCTGATCGCGTTTCCCTTCGTCTGCGCCCTGCTGGCGTGGATCACGCTATGGGTCGGCAGATAAGAAAATGAATAATATGGAGGTTAGCTTATGAAACCGGATTACAGAAACTGGATGCCGAAGGGCATGGTGCTCGGCACGCTGGCGGGCGCGGTCGGGTGCTTCGGCCTGGCCACCGTCTGCGGCTGCACGGGGCTGATCAAAAACGAAAGAGCGAAAACCGCGGCGACGGGCGGGCTGCTGCTCGCGGGCGCGGCCGCGGGCGGCGCCGCGCTGTGGATGGAGCTTCTGTATCGCGCCTTCTCCTACGACGGGAAACGGCAGATATCCCGGCAGGTCATCGAGGGGATCGCAGACCATGTGACGCTGCCGGAGGGCGGCGTCGGGCTGGATGTGGGCTGCGGGAGCGGCGCGCTGACGATCGCCTGCGCCAAGCGCAATCCGGGGGCCCGCTTCATCGGCATCGACCGCTGGGGCAAGGAGTACGCCTCCTACAACAAGCCGCTGTGCGAGGCAAACGCCCGGGCCGAAGGGGTGGGCAACGTGGAGTTCCGGCAGGGCGACGCGCTGAAGCTGGACTTCCCGGACGAGAGCTTCGACGCGGTCACCAGCAACTACGTCTATCACAACATCCTCGGCCATGACCGGCAGACGGTCCTCCTCGAGACGCTGCGGGTCCTGAAGAAGGGCGGCACCTTCGCGCTGCACGACATTTTCTCGAAGGCCAAATACGGCGATATGCAGGCCTTTGTTGACAAGCTCCGCGAGATGGGTTATGAAAAGGCAGAGCTGATCGACACGACGAGGGGCATGTTCATGTCCCCGTGGGAGGCGCAGTGGATGGCCCTCTCCGGCTCCGCGCTGCTGGTGGGAAGAAAGTAAGGGGTCTGCGCGGCTCTGCGCCCTGCTGTAAAAAGGAGAAATGAATATGAACGACGCGGAAAAGATCATGCGGAAGAAGGCCGTCATCAAGGCCGAGATGGACAAGGCGCTGCCGATATCCCAGAGCGACGCGCTGTGGCGGGCGGCGACGGTGAAGCTCGGCGGGTTCCTGACGCGGTACAGCGCGCTCCCCAAGGGCGTGCATATCCATACGGACAGCCGGATCCTGCCGTCCGCGGCGATCTATCTGACCGTGAAGGACGCCGTCGGGCCGGAGAAGGCGTATCGGATCATCGAGGACGCCGCCGTCCATGGCTGCGCGGGGATCGAGAAGAAGCTGCAGCGGCTGATGAAGCTGCCCGGGATGCCGGGGCTGTTCCTCAAAGCCTGGGACCCGCTGACGAAAAAGCTGTTCGCATCGGGCAACGGCTTTCAGAATGTGTTCTATCCAAAGAAAAAGGGCGAATACCGGATGGACGTTATCGCCTGTCCGTATTGCCGCACCTTTGCGGAGCTGGGCTGTCCGGAGCTCACGAAGATCTTCTGCGAAAACGACGAGAGGATCTACGGCCGTCTGCCGGGGCTGCGCTTCGAGCGGACGGGAACGCTCGGTAAAGGAGCCGCGCGCTGCGATTTCTGCCTCAGGAAAATATAGAACCATACCCTCTGAGCATTCTGCCGATGCGGTGCTCAGAGGGTACATTTTATAGGCCGGCAGCCATGGCGCGGAGCTGCGTTTCCAAGATTTCTTCATCACAAATCATCGTATCCCGGGAAGCGGGATACAAGTCCCGCCCGGACAGAAGCGAACAAGCGGGGAAAATGAACATGTCATCGGCAACAAGCTGAAAGGTTTTGGAAATCGCGGGCATTCCGGGCATCCTCTGCGCGGTGCTCGCAATCATCGGCGTCATTGCCGTCTTCGGCGTCGGCGGCCTGTGAAGCTGTTTTTCGTTCGACATATAGCGATTTATCATGAATCCTCCTGCTTTGAATGAGTATCGTCTGCCTCAATCAAAGTCAGGAGGATTCTTCGTAATCTTTATAACAAATCCATGCAGGAGGAATGTATCAGAAGGTACGGGCTCAAGGGAGAGCGACGCCTGCTTGCGGCACAAGCCGCAGTTTGTCAAGGTGTTTTTTCAGCATTGCTCCTGTTTCGGGAACCGTGTGCCTGCGCAAGCATGTCGAGAAGCGCAAACAGAAGCGTCCGCGAGCTGTGAAACCCTGATCTGCTCCGGATCATCCGTTCGCATGATGCGATCCAGCAGTTCCGAGAAGCAATCCACAGCCTGAGCGATCTTTTCCTCCGAGTAAATGGCCTGATTGAACATGAGATACGGAACGATTTTGTCCGGGTTCTCGATGATCTGAACGGCCAGACTTCGGGAGTTGATCGGCGTGCGGCTCTCCACGTTCAGCCTTGTTCCGCCGATGGAGCCGATGCTGCTGCCGCTCATGATCTTCGTCGTCTCATAGCAGACGATCATCATATCATGCTCAAAGACATTGTCCTTACTCACGCTCCACTCATAGGAGCAATGGGCAAGGCTGTCATTGGATCGCTCGGAAACCGCATCGAAGAACTCCCGCAGCGTCATATCCCCACGGATCTCCAGACCGACCGTGACGTAACGGAAGAGACAGCCGAATGCGTTCTGACGGACTGCGTCTGTCCTGTCGTGGAAGACCCAGTCCAGCATGACGCGGTTTTTCTTTTCCATCGCGCAGACCCCGAGAAGGCCGATCGCGGTGAAGAGGCTGTTCCGGGAGATACGGTTCTTCTCCTCAAATTCCTGCATTTCTGCCGGCAGCACGGTGCGTTTGAGAGGCAAAAGCGTTCTGCCGGCGGGCCTCGCCCGTACATCCGGGATGAGGTTGATGCACCAGTCGTCCGTCCCGTAGCGCTCTTCAAAGAACGCCCGGTCTTCCCGGTACTTTTTCCCCGCCCGCATCTCTTCCTGCCTGCGCAGATACGTATAGTAGGTGTCCAGCGGGAGTTCCTCCCCGTTCCAGGCGCGGACGATATCCTCGTTCAGAAGCTGCATACCCGAGCCATCCGTCATGATATGGTGAATATCCCAGAACAGATAGACGGATTTCTCCGTATGCCAAAGCGATGCGTGGATCAGCGGCTCGCCGATCATGCGGAACGGGTAGAGCAGACTCGCCTTCTTCTGCTCGAATTCCGCCTCGCTGATTTCCTCCACGGAGAGCTTCAGGGCCTTTTCCGGTACGACCCGCTGGACCAGCGAGCATTCTTTGTTGAACTCCAAAACCGTATACAGCGCAGGACGGTTTGCTATGGCCCGGTTCACCGCGTCGCACAGACGCCCGGCGTCCGTGTCCGGCCCAAAGCGATACAGCCGGGGAAGATTCCACATGATGGAGTGCGGAGAGAAAATGCAGTAATCAAAGATCGAGATCTGATTGGGCGTGAGGGGATGCGCCCTTTTTCTTTCCCGTTTCTCCGTCACGGCTGTGTCTTCCTGCGCGGGGCCGGTATTGCGGGCCTCATAGATGCTCGCAATGCGCTCCGGCGTACAGCCTTCAAAGACATCCGAGGCTAAAAGTCCCGGCAGATTTGCCGCGGCCAGCACGCGCATGGTCCCGAGGGAGTCGCCGCCCAGATGATAGAAGTTGTCCCGGATCCCGACGCGCTCGAGCTGCAGCGCCTCTTCAAAAGCGCGGCACAGGATTTTCTCCGTCCCGGTACGCGGGGCCAGATACTCCGCAAGCTCTGCTTTCGCCTCCGGCTTGGGGAGGGCTCTCCGGTTCATTTTGCCGTTGGGGAGCAGCGGCACTTCGTCCACCTTTACGAAATAGGACGGGATCATATAATACGGCAGGTACTGCTCCATCTGATGGCGGACGTCCATCTCGTCAAAGGTGACGTCCCCGGTGTAGTACAGGCAGACAAAGGCATGGACCGGGTCCTCAAAGCCCCTGGCCGCGCACCATTTCACGCCGAGTACTTTTTTGCCCACCGCCTCGATCTCCGCCGGCTCGATCCGGTTGCCGTTGATCTTGATCATATCCGTGCTGCGGCCGAGCAGCACGAGGTTGCCGTCCGGGAGCTTCTTGCCGATATCGCCGCTGTGGTACAGGCCGCCGCGCAGCGCCTCTCTGGTCTTGTCCGGCAGATTGATGTATCCGCGGAAGAAGGGGTCTTCCACACAGATCTCCCCTTCCACGCCGTCCGGGACTTCCTTTCCGTCCTCATCCAGGATATGGAGAACGATCTGCTCCGCGTCCGGCTTTCCGACGGGGCAGGTCTCGTAAGGCCTGTCAATCACGAACTCCGCGAGGGGAAAGCCGCACTCGCTCATGGAGTAGCCGTTGATCAGCTCCTTCCCCGCAACATAAATGCCGTTTGCCGGTTCCCCGCCGATCTGGATCTGGCGGATCGTCGGCCCCGGATCTCCGATCAGGCGGATCAGAGAAGGAGAACAGTAGGTAAAGGTGATGCGCTTGTCCTGATAATACTGCCGGAGCAGGACCGGATTCTTGATGATGCTGTAAGGCACGACAAAGGCGTGGCAGCCGTCGTACACGGCGTAGATATAGCGCCGAAGAGCCGCGATGAAATTCAGCGGCGGGATCAGGGCCATCCGGTCGTCCTGCGTGAGCCGGGGTTTGCCTGTCTCCGGATCGAGTGACGCCGCTTGGATCAGCTTGATGCTGCCGTATTCATGCAGCGCGCCTTTCGGGTTTCCCGTGGTGCCGGAGGTATAGACCGCGAAGGCGGCGTCCCGGGGATCGGTCGTCTCATAGCCGGGCTTTGGCTCGGTCTTCAGGATCTCTTCCCAGGCGGCAGCGTCAATCACGGCTTTGCAGGCACAGTCCCTGCGGATATACGCGATGCGTTCCGGCGGATAATTATCCTCCACCATGGTGAAGGCGGCGCCGGCTTTCCATACGCCCAGTACGGCGATCAGCGGGACCGCGCCGCGGGGCAGACACAGGAAGACGAAGTCTTCCCGGCCGATGTTCTTCCCTTTCAGCCATGCGTAGACCCGTCCGGACAACTCGTCCACCTGCCGTCTGCTCAGGCCGCGGGGATGGCGCTCGTCCGTGAGCGCCAGGGCGGCGGGATCGTCCGCCGCGTATTTCTTCCACGCTTCCAGGATGTATTCTGTCTGATTCAGAAATGTCAAGTCCATGCGGTTCCCCTCCTTGTTCACATACTCGATGAATTCCTCAGCTTTCCTTTACTGCGTCCTCACCGATCACAAACCAGGTCAGAGCAAACGCCGCAGCTGCGCTGATCGCAAGGCCGACAAGGTAGCAGCAGATGGATTTCGCCGCGCCCAGCGGGCCCTCCGTCATCACGAACACGCCCAGCAGGCCGGAGGGACCCCAGCTTGTGGAGGCCACCTCCGCCCACATGACGAAGGCCCCGCCGAAGCCCGCGCCGAGACCGGCTGTGAGCAGCGGTTTTCCCAGCGGGAGCATCACGCTGTAAATGAGCGGTTCGCCCACGCCCAGCACACCCGCAGGCAGCGCGCCGTTGATCGTCTGACACAGGCGGCTGTTCCCGGCCCGCTTTGCCTTGATGGCGAGAGCGGCTGCGGCGCCTACCTGACCCGCTCCGGCCATGGCCAGCGCGGGGTAGAGCGTAACATAGCCCAGCGTCTCCAACTGCACGGAATAAATGGCGATCAGGCCATGGTGCATGCCCAGCGCCACCATCGGCAGGAACAGCGCCGCGCTCACATAACCCGCGAGCAGACGGACGGCGGCGTACGGACTCAGGGCCACCAGGGAAACCAGCCTGCACAGCCCGGTGGACAGCAATCCGATCCCCGGCATAACAACGAATACGTACGGCGCCAGTACCAGCAGCAGCGTCAGCATCGGTGCGAACACCGTATCCAGCGCGTCCGGAAGCTTTTTACGTATCCAGCCCTCGACCCTGCACAGAACCCAGACACCGATCACCACGGCCAGCACGCCGCCGCGTCCGGTCCGCAGGACGGAGTCAAGCGGCTGTGCCTCATTGAAGAGCCCCGCTGACATGGCGATCTGGTTGACGTTATCTAGCGCCGTAAACATCCCCATCAGCCCGCCGAGGATCGGTGTGCCGCCGAAGACCTCCGCCGCCCGGTAACCGGCCCATGCGGTGAGGTAAGTCGTCGCCGCTGCGCTGACCCCGGTGAGCAGATTGTAGAGAATGTTCAGCATCCGGCTGTCCTTGTATCCGGGCGCGAGTTGAGACAGAAGCGCGGCAAGTCCCGCACAGATGCCCGCGGCGCAGATCCCGGGGATCAGCGGCGCAAAAATGCGTCCGAAATCCCGGCACAGGCGTTTCAAAAGCCTTTTCGCGCCCGCATCGGCGCTTTCCTGTTCCGGCGGCGAAAGCGCCGTCTTCTGTGCGACGTCGGCGAGTCCCATATCCCGCAGCAGCTGGAAGCACTGCCGGGCCTTGCCGGGACCGACCACGATCTCCAGGTAGTCTTTCGTGGGATGGTTGACGGCCAGCACCTCCGGCAGCTGCCGCAGAGCCTCGTCCTGCACAGCGCCGTCGTCCCGGACGCTGATGCGCAGACGGGTCATGCAGCTCGTCACAGAGCTGATGTTCTTTTCTCCGCCGACCAGCCCGATGATGGTTTTTACAAATGCCTCGTTGATCTCCGTCATGTATACCGCCATCTCCTCGTTATTCAATAACTATCCCGTTTTCCGCCTGAAGGCTGTTCTGTTTGCTCCATTATACAGGATATGCCGGGCCAATACAACAAAAATCCCTTGCGCTGTCCGTCCGGCGTGATCGCTTCCCTGCCGGCACGTTCCGATTTGAGCTTGACGAACGGAACGAAAGCACTTTATAATGATCATACAGCAGTTTTTGAATAAAAATATAACAAGGAGGAATGAACGATGAAAAAGATCCTTTGTGCGTTGATTCCGCTTCTGCTCCTGTTCTGCCTGTTTTCCGGCACCGCACATGCCTGCACCGGCGTTTACATCGGCAGGGAAGCGACTACGGACGGAAGCGTGATCATCGCCCGCTCGAACGACACGCAGGGCAATTACCCCCAGCGGATGACGGTCGTGCCGCGCATAGAGCAGGATCAGGATCGGCAGATGCCGGTGGATAACGAGCGTTCAAGCTTTTTCGATCTGCCGGGCACGACCTTCAAGTACCTCGGGACGCCGTTCATGGCCTCAGCCCAACTGGAGAACGGGACCGGGATGGACGACGCGGTCTGCATCAACGAGTACGGCGTTGCGATGACCATGTCCGTAACGGCCTTCAGCAACAAGGCCGCCATGACCGCGGACCCATGGATCGCGCACGGGATCACCGAGACCACGATGAACCAGCTGGTGATCTCCGTCAGTCGGAGCGCGCGGGAAGCCGTGCAGAAGCTCGCGCAGCTGATCGACCAGTACGGGAGCTCGGAGACGAACATCGCAATGATCATTGACCAGAAAGAGGCCTGGTATGTGGAGATGTACACCGGGCATCAGTACGCGGCTGTAAAACTGCCGGACGACAAGGTGTCTGTCTTCGGCAACGAATTCAATCTGGAATATCTCTCGGACTACGCTGACTGCATCACTTCCGAGAATCTGGAGAAGCTGGCGGTGGATAACGGATTCGCGGTTTACGGGAAAGACGGCGAATTGAATCTGCTGGCGACCTATGCCGGTCCCGAGACCGTGGAGGACTACAGCCACATGCGCACCTGGATCGGCCATAAGCTGCTGGCCCCCTCGGCCTATGGAGATTATGACAAAAACGACCGCTATCCTCTGGTCTTCACGCCGGAGAATCGGGTTTCGCTGGAGAGCGTGATGGAGCTGATGCGCAACCGCTATGAGGGGACCCCGTACAGCCCGGATGAGACCGGACGGATCGACATGCGCGTGATCGGCACGGATACCTCCTTGAGTGTGCACATCGTACATCTCAGGCCCGAGCTGCCCCCGGCCCTTGCAGGCACCGCGTGGGTGAGCGTGGCCCCGGCGCCCTACGGCGTCTTCGTGCCGCTGAACATTCTCTGCGAAGAGCCTTCGGACGCTTATGCGGGCAACCAGCCGGAGGATCGGCTTCACTGTTTTGAGTCCGACGCGTACCCCTGGTACACGTTCAAGGAGCTGAACACCCTGTGCCTGACGGACTATAAGATCTACGGCGTTCCGGTGCGGGCGTACTGGCACACCGCCGAGAAGCACATGATCGACTCTATGGCCGCCGAGCTTGAGGAGGTCAATCAGCTTTTGAAAACCGATCCCGCGCAAGCGCAGCGAGAGATGACGAAATACTGCGCAGGCTTGCAGGAGAAGGCTTTCGACGACGCAAAGGCGCTTCTGAACGAGGTCCGCTGGGCGATGAGCGCAAATTCAAACACCATGAAGATGGGGATCAATCCGGAGACGGACGAACTCTATACAACGGAGAGGGTGCTGACCCCGATCAAAGTGGAACTGGACGGGAGCTTCTACGGCCGCCGGGCGGGGTAAGGATCCGCATGGATCCTGACGCAATAAGAGGCCTCCGATTTTGAGCACATGCCAAAATCGGAGGCCTTCTTCCATTCATTTCATTCCATGATTTTTCCGTCGCAGGAGATCGTCACGACCTGCCAGGGGATAAACTTGCCGCTCGCTTTCAGCGCGTTTTCCGCCGCTCTCTGCAGGCCGCCGCAGCAGGGCACCTCCATCCGGACGATGGTCACGCTCTTGATCTCGTTGTCCCGGATGATCGCCGTCAGCTTCTCGGAATAGTCCACGGCATCCAGCTTCGGGCAGCCGATGACGGTGACCTTCCCTTTCATGAAGTCCTCGTGCAGATTGGCGTAGGCATAGGCCGTGCAGTCCGCGGCGATCAGCAGCTTCGCGCCGTCAAAGAACGGGGCCTTCGCGGGCAGGAGCTTGATCTGGCAGGGCCACTGAGCGAGACACGAGACCGGGCGATACCCGACACCGGCCGGCGCAGACGGAGCGGCGCCCGTCCTCTCAAACTGTTTCATGCGGGAACCGGGGCAGCCTCCGGCAGGAGGATTTCCGCCGGCAGCCAGATGGGCCTTCATGGCTTCCCTGCGTTTCGTTTCATCCTCGATCTGCATGATCTCCTTGACCTTCTCGTTCTTTTTGCTCTGCTGAGCCGCTTTTACCGCCGCTTCATCATACGCCGGCGCTTCCCGCTCTTCAAAGGAGATGGCGCCCGTGGGGCAGTTGGGCAGACAGTCGCCGAAGCCGTCGCAGAAGTGCTCTCTGACAAGCCTGGCCTTGCCGTCCACGATGTCGATCGCGCCCTCGTGGCAGGCGCTTGCGCACAGGCCGCAGCCGTTGCATTTCTGTTCGTCGATATGGATAATCTTACGGATCATGTTGGAAGCCTCCCTTGCTTTTCTGCGCTCATTCTAGTATAATCCTGCACAACAGTATGTGGTTATAACCATATTTTCAAAGAAAGACGGGGGCTTTTTATGGATACGGCTTTTCTCCGAAAATCGAATCTGTTCAAGGGAATGACGGAGGAGGAGATCCTCTCCGCGCTCTCTTGCTTTCATGCGCAGGAAAAACGCTGCAAAAAGGGCCAGGCTCTTCTGCACGCCGGGGACCTCACAGAAAAGCTCGGCCTTGTTTTGGAGGGCAGCGTGACCGTCGAAAGCAACGACGCCTGGGGCAACCGGACGATCCTCAGCCATGTCGGGACGGGACAGCTGTTTGCCGAGACTTACGCCCTGCTGGATAACGAGCCGCTGCTGGTGGATGTGATCGCAAACGAGGACTGCCGGATCCTGTTTCTCCGTGTGGGAAGCACGCGTAGCCTGACGGCCCTGTCGACGCCGTGGGCGTCCCGGTTTCTGGCAAACGTACTGACGATCTCCGCCTTGAAGAATCTGCATCTGTCCGGACGCAGCTTTCATACGGCGCCGAAAACGATACGCGGCCGCGTGATGGCCTATCTCAACACGGTCTCTCTCCAAACCCAGAGCCGGGCGTTCGAGATCCCGTTTGACCGGCAGCAGCTGGCGGATTATCTGAACGTGGAACGGACCGCGCTTTCCAAGGAGCTGGGAAGGATGCGGGAGGACGGATTGATCAGGACCAGGAAAAAGCATTTCGTCATCTGTTAAGACGCCTGTTGCCCCCGTCTCTCCTGCTACCCGTTGCCCACGCTGCAGTGGTTCCGGGCGTCCTCCATGTCCTCACAAGTGTTACACCGGTTTTCCCTTGAAATTCCCGGCGGTTTCGCTCTCATCGCCGACATACCAGTAATCGCAGGAATCGCTGCCGAGGGCGCAGGTATGCGTCCGGATGAGCTTTGCATGGATCAGCTTCGGAATCACATGATCGGTGGCACAGAGATGCGGCAGCAGCTCGGCATATCCGTTTGCCTTCGCATAATCGGCCAACGGGCACCCCACAAGGTCGAAGCGGACGCCCTTGCAGGCATCCTCCGGGTCGATCCTGATCCGCCAGGTGTTCCCCCACTGACCTTTGGCTCGCTTCTCTTCGACAAGCCGCGCGTAAGGAACGTATTTCCTGTACAGGAGCTTGCGGAAGCGCTTCATCGTCCCCGCTCTGTTCAGATTCACAAAATGACGCAGGAACTTGAAGTGCTCATAGATATCATCGGCAATCTCGCCGATCGCGCGGCCGTCTATCCTGTGATCGGATGCCTCGTAAAACGAGATTGCCATCATGAACATATCCAGATTGTATGCCATCAGGTTTTCCGACCCGCCGATATCCGGCGCCTTTGCGTACAGCTTTGGGAACAGCTCATCCGCTCGTTTTATGATCCGCTCCGCTTCGTCGGGATACTTCTTTTTCGTGTATCGGATAAATGCCTTTTTGACGGCCTTATCCATTGCCATAAACAACGCCTCCCATATTATCTCATGAACAGGGTACACACCCAGGCCGCCAGCGCCGACGCCGCGGGGAAAACAAGCAGGAGCTTCAGCAGCTGGCTTTTGAGGTTGTATCCGTATTTCCTGTTCCTGTATACCTCTTCCACCTCCGGATAGTAGAACTGGAAGAAGCGGAACTTACAAAGAAGATAATAATCGAAACAGATCATGTCGTAAAGCTTGTATATGGTGAAAATCAGCACAAAGCGCAGGAAAAACTGCCGGAAGTCAAATCCGCTTCTGAAGCCGTCCCAGATCGAGAGGATCCCCACGCCCAGGATCAGGAGGATGCTGAAGACCATGAGCGTCCAGCCGATCGTTCTGGCGCCATAAAACAGCTCCTGCTCTCTCGGCTTGAGCAATTCCTGCGCCTCCTTCGGCGCCGAGGAGAAAAAACGTTTGTCCTGAATAAACGCTACCGCTGACAAGAGCATCAGGGTGATCGCCGCGCAAAACACGACGGCCAAAAAAATCGTTAACAACATGCTTTCCATTCCTCCTTATATGGCCGCTCCCGCGCACATCAGAACGATCGCGAACAGGGAAAACCCAATCCCCATCGCGCCGCCGAGCTTGACGCCGCATTTCCTGAGCGGGATCAGGATCGCGGCTGCGGCGGCGGGATTGAAAAGCGCCATCCATTTCGGCACAGCCAGATCGCCGCGCAGGATCGCCGAAGCCATAATCGCCGTCGCCGCGAAGAGCAGGCTGACCGCGCAGACAAGCGACGGGAGCTTTGCGTATTTCCCCACGGAATCCACCGCGGCCGCGGCGTCCTCCTCCGGCAGCTTCCCGGCAAGCCGGCGGTAGACCACAGCCTTTGCGCATACGGAGCCGTGAAAGAACAATCCGGTATACGCCCCGACAAAGGTGTTGATCTTCAGCGCAAGCGCCAGAGCGGGATTCCTGCTCCCGATCAGCGTCGCCAGCATCCACATGGTGAGATACGTCCCCGGCTGTCCGATGCAGGACAGCCAGAACGCTTTATCAAACCGGGTTTCCGGTACCTCGGTCCACCATGCCGCGGGCTTTCCCAGAGAACGCGCGTCGACAGGATCGCCTTTTCTGCCGGACCAGGCGAGGGGGACGTCCGCCCTCGCGCACAGGATCCTGCTCAGGAGCCCGATCATTCCGATCACAAGATAACGGTTCATACGGGCCTCCCGATGACGGCCGGAGCGTCCCTGCCGCCATACTCGTTGATAAACATAGGCCATCCCTCTTTCCCGGATGCGTTAGATGTAGCTAACCGTCGCGCAAAAAAGCAGGCTCGTTTGTCTGGGCGTGGGTTAAGGGCCTTTAACCGCCGCCTATTATATCCCTCCCGCGGCATAAATCAAGTCTGGAAACAAAAAACATCGCCGCTTACCGACGACAGGTGGTTGCTCCCTCCGTGTCCTAAAAAAGCTTACCACTGCAAAAGATCATTCTTGTTTTTGTTTTTCGACAGTCATATAATGGATCCGGTTTCTGAAAACCGATGATAGTACTGTAGTATAGGAGGAGATCTTTATGCCAGGCATGGAATACCTGAAAAGAGCAACGGAGATCAATCCGGAGGTCATCGCCAACCGCCGGTATCTGCACCAGCATCCGGAGCTGGCGTTCGACCTGGACAACACCGTCCGCTTTGTGAAGGAGAAGCTGACGGAGATGGGCTACGCGCCTGCCGACTGCGGCGACCACGGCGTCGTGGCGCTCGCCGGCGGCAGGAAGCCGGGCAAATGCATCCTCATCCGTGCGGACATGGATGCGCTGCCGATGAAGGAAGAGAGCGGGCTTGCGTTCAGCTCGCTGACGGACAGCGCGGCGCATACCTGCGGCCATGATACGCACACTGCCATGCTGCTCGGCGCGGCGAAGCTCCTCAAGGAGATGGAGGACGAGATCCCCGGCACCGTCAAGCTGATGTTCCAGCCTGCGGAGGAGATGGGCACGGGTGCGGAGAACATGCTGAAGGCCGGCGTGCTCGAGAACCCGCATGTCGACGCCTCGTTCGGCATCCACATCTTCGCCGCCGTGCCGGCGGGCGTGCTCGTCTACGGAAACGGCCCGATGCTGTCCTCCTGCGACGTTTTTGAGATCACGGTCAAGGGCAAGGGCGGCCACGGCTCCATGCCAAATGACACGGTCGACCCGATCATGGTCGGCGCGCACATCCTCACGGCGCTGGAGAGCATCAACTCCCGCGAGATCGCGCCGGACTCCTTCGGCGTACTGACGGTCGGCTGCTTCCAGAGCGGCTCGAAGTTCAACATCATCCCGGACACCGCGTTCATGACCGGCACCATCCGCACCTTCGACAGCGAAGTGCGGGAGTTCATCAAGAAGCGCCTCGTCGAGCTCGCGGAGGGCACGGCCAGGGCGTACCGCGCGGAGGCCACGGTCAGCTTCCCGACCCAGATCTGTGCGGTCATCACCGACAAGGACGTCGCACGCATCGTCGGGGAGAGCGTCGCCGCGGCCGTCGGCGCCCCGCGGGTCAT
Organism: Eubacteriales bacterium; assembly: GCA_030531585.1. Classification (GTDB taxonomy): domain Bacteria; phylum Bacillota; class Clostridia; order Oscillospirales; family Oscillospiraceae; genus Limivicinus. The sequence goes on from JAUNNC010000002.1 coordinate 27,186, forward strand.
CGGCAACTTCAAGCCGATCGCGGGTTCCGAGGACTTCGGCTACATCACCAGCGAGGTCCCGTCCACGTTCTTCGGACTCGGCGGATGCCCGACGGACTATCCCGCCTATCCGCAGCACAGCCCGAATATCCGCTTCAATGAGGACGCTTTCCCGGTCGGCGTGGCGGCATACGTCAGCGGCGCCATCGGCTGGCTGCAAAGTCAGGCGAAGGAAGCGTGATACTATTTTTCGTTAAAACGGTTTGTTTTAACGAAAAGGCATCGCGCATAGCGCGCTGCCAGTTTTGTGCCCAAGGGCACAAAACACGTCTCATAAGATTTCTACGCACCTTCGGTGCTATAAAACGGTTTTTAACCGTTTTATAGAAATCTAGTATGAGAACAACTCCTTCCCGATAAGAGAACAGAGCCGGGGTCTTTCGACCCCGGCTCTGTTCTTTGTTCAACGTTCAATTGCAGATTCAGAAGTATTCTCCCGGGATCTCGAGGACCAGATCGCTGGTCGGGAAGCTGCAGCAGGGATGGATGTAGCCGTAGTGGACGTCCGCCCAGCGGCGCATCTCGTTGGCCTGCGGGATGAACACCGTACCCTCCAGCAGGCGGGAGCGGCACCAGCCGCATTCGCCCGCGCGGCAGCGGGACGGAGCCTTGATGCCGGCGCGCTCGACGGCGACCAGGACAGGCTCGTCGGCCGAAGCGGGGATCGTCCACTCCTGCGGCCCCTGGCGCACGGTGAGCGTAAAGCTCTTACCGCGGAGCTCCTGTGGATAGCCCTCGCAGTCCCAGGGCGTCTTGGTGACGTCGATCAGCTTGCGGCGGAAGAGGCGCGGAGGCAGGCCCAGCTTCTCGATCTCCGGGCTGAGGAACTTGTACATGGCCTCCGGGCCGCAGAGGAACACGGAGTATTCCTCGTCTGCCGGGGCGTATTTCCCGATCAGCTCCGCCGTGATGAAGCCATGCTCGAAGCCCTCCTTCTCCTCCTCGGAGAGGACATGGACGACCTTGAACTTCGGGCAGCTGCGTGCCAGCTCGTCCAGCTCGCCGCGGAAGAGGATGTTGTCCTCATCACGCGAGCCGAAGAGCAGGGTCAGGTTGAAGTCCTCGATGCCGTCGGCCAGCGCCCGGGCCATGGACAGGAAGGGCGTGATGCCCGAGCCGCCGGCGAGGCCGACAACGTTTTTGGCGTCGCGCAGATCCTCGTAGTAGAAGAAGCCCTGCGGGCAGGAGCTGATGAGCGTGTCGCCCGGCTTTTTCTCCGCGAGCAGACGGTCGGCAACAAAGCCGCCGGGATTGGCGCGCACGGTGATCGCGTACTCGCCGTTGAGCGCTTCCTTCGGGGACGAGCAGAGCGAGTAGGAGCGCGTCACGAAGCTGCCGTCCAGCGGGAGCTTGAGCGAGATGTACTGACCGGCGCGGAAGTAGGGCAGCGGCGCGCCGTCGGGCCGTTTGAGGACAAAGGTTTTGGCCTGTGCCCCGCCGCGGTCGACAATGCGGTCGATGACCAGCTCAAGAGCGTCGGGGTGCAGGGCCTTCGCGTTCTCGTTGATCGGGAAAACGCCGCTGATCTCATTGGCGGGAGCGGCCTGGATGGCCTTTTCGCGGACCTTTTTCATGTTTTTGAACTTGAGCATGTCGAGCTTCCCGATCAGCCCGACTTTCACCTTCAGATCAGGCATTACTTGTTCCCTCCTTCGCTCCAGGTTTTGAGATCCTTCAGGGCGCTGCCGGCGATCAGCTGGCCGCAGATGATCGTGGCGGAGTAGCCGTCGCTGCGCGGACCGGCCGCGCCGATCGGCCGCAGGCCCTTGATCGGGTAGTCGTCGCCGATCATCTGCATACGGGCCATCATGCCGTCCCAATCGCGCGCCTCGTAGCCGTAGACCGAACCCTCGGGCACGCCGAGATAACGGGCGAAGGTCCAGGGAGAGGCGACCTCCATCTCCTCGATATGGCCCGCAAGGTCAATGCCGGTCTTCTCCTTGAGGATGCGCAGCATCTTCTTCGCGCCGTCGTTTTTGAATTTGAAGTAGTCCTCCTGCTTCAGTTCGCCCCACTCCCCGGGCGCGCCGAAGGTCGTGAAGGAGCAGACGCAGGTGCCCTTGGGCGAGAAGTCGGGATTGACGATGTTGTAGCAAAGGAAGATCGAGTAGTCGTTGGTCTTCATGCCGCCCTGGATGCGCTTGTACTCCTCGGCGGAGTCGGCCGTGCTGGGCAGAAAGTAGCTGTAGTCCGTGATGCCGAGCTCCTCGGGGGTCGCGTCGCAGCAGAAATAGGCGGTAAACATGCGTCCGCCCAGGATGCGGTTGCGCGCGGCGGAGAGCTTCTTTTCCCGCTCGGGGATCAGCTCCTTCGGCATCATCCTGCCGTAGATGATATCCGGGTTGATGTTGGCCAGGGCGTAATCGCATTCGATGTCGCCGAGGTTGGTCCGCACGCCGCAGAGCCTGTCGCCGTTGAAGAGGAACTCTTCGGCGCGGCAGTTGAACCACACCGTGCCCCCGAGCTCGCGGAAGCGCTCAATCATCGCGGTGGAGAACTCGTGCGAGGTGTGGGCGGGGATGTAGGCGCTGCGCTGGACGTACTTGTGCACCATCGCGGCGTAGTGGATGAAGGCCAGATGCTCCATGTCCACGCCGAGATAGCTCCAGTAGGTGGCCAGGATATCCTGGCACTTCTTCGGCAGCTTCAGCGCGTCGAAGACCTTCTGCGTGCTGTAGGCGCCGCAGCGCAGCATGTCGGGATACTCCGTCTGCAGGACCTTCGAGTCCGGGTTGCCCTTCGAGGCCGTGATATAGGCGATGCCGTCGAGCACCTCCTGGAAGAGGTCGAAGAGCTTCGTCATCTTCTCGCGCGAGCCGGGGACGTATTCCTCCATCTTGTTGATGAAGTTGTCGATGCCCGCGGGCATGGTCACGTCCATCGGGCTCCCGTCGGAATACCTGGAGATCACGCGGAAGCAGTCCTTGCATTCGTACCATTTGAGCTTGACGCCGTAGCCCTCCAGAACATTGCGCACGTCGCCGGGGTTGTCTTCGGGGCCGTAGTCGCAGATCTCATGCAGCGAGGGCTCGATCTCAAAGCGGCCGCGGACAAAGCTGGTGGCTGCGCCGCCCGGCAGATTGTGCTTCTCGATCAGCAGCGTCTTTTTCCCCGCAAGCTGACATTGCAGCGCGGCAGACATACCGGCGTTGCCGGCGCCTACGACCACGATGTCAAATTTGGGCATGTGTACATTCCTCCTTGTCAGTTTTCTGTTTCCGGTTCCGGGTTGCTTACCCTTCTTGTATTTATTTTAACATGGTTACTTTTCCGATGCAATCACTCTGTTGACTTCAAAGGGCATTTAACAGGGCATTTTTAAAACAGGACCCCGATCCGATCAAGATCAGAGTCCTGTTCAGAAAAGGCGCGCCGCCGCAGTAGCTTCCCTGCGCGCTCGCTTCGGCGGTCCGTCAAAAGCGGCAGTTTTTCTCAAACTCCGCCGCGATCGGATCGCCGTATTCCCTTCTGGCCGTCGGGTAGGTGATCCAGAAGGTCTTCAATCCCCGGTCGTTCAAACACTCCTTGGCGTAGAAGATCTCTTCCCCGTTGTTGTTGTATCCGCTCTGGACGAACCAGTTTTCGCCATGATTGAAATACGTGACGTCCGGGTTCTTCGAGGCGATATTGTAGTCCGTTTCATACGCACCCTCCGGGATATAGCCCGGGGCGATCTCATTGACCGTGATCCGGATCTCATAGTCCGGATGCCGGAACGTGTACTGGTATCCGATATTCGGACGTTCATCCAGCTGGACAAAGCCGTCCGGAACGACAAACTCCGTCCCCTGCACGCCAGTAAAGCTGCCGGAAGCGGATTCCCGGTTTTCTCCGCCATTCGTCTGCGCCGCAACGACCGAGAAGGTGTCCATCATATAGCGGAAGCGCCGCCCGAAGCCCTCGGACGCGACGATGTACATATGTTCCGCGGCGATGCGGCAGCCGTCCCCGGCGGGGATGACGTACACCGTCTGCAGGTAATCGGGCATATACCCGCCGCCCTTGACCTCGTCTGCGTAGATCCGGATGCAGCTGCCCGCGCGGTCGAGCGGGAAGGCGTCATCCCTGCGGACCTCATACTCGTTCGAGAGCGTCCCGATGACGGATGCGGCGGCGGCCTCGGCGTTCAGCGGGCTATAGCTCACTTCGAGATAATTCTCGGGATTGTCGGCGTCGTCCCAGCACGAGACAAAGACTTCGCGATCCTGTTCGCTGTGACGTACGAAATTCTCATAGTCGTAGTCCATCTCGAATCCCAGCGAGTCGTTCCGGATATGCTCGTAATGCACCGTCTCCTCCATGCCCTCGAGGATGATGACGTCTTCAAAGCGTTCGCCGTCCCGACGTCCCGTTTGCGTCTCAGCCGCGGGGGCTTCGGTCGCTTCGGCGGGGCCTGCCGGCTCCGCGCTCTGGACGGGCGCGGCCGACCCGGGTTCGGCGACGGGTTCCCTGCTCGCAGCGGGCGCGGACGCTTCCGGAGCGGCCGGTCTCTTCCCGCAGCCGCCGAGCGCCGTCATAAGCAGCAGGATCGCCAACACCAGGGCTACCGCCGGAACGTGTTTCTGTCTGATCATTTGCTGTGCCTCCTGATAGATATATATATGTTTATTATACCATAGACGCGGAGCGGCTATGGTATAATGTGTCATGTTTTTCGGTTGCCCCGCCAGGGGCGAGAAAAACGACTGGAATCAAATATAATAAGCGCTGTGCGCTTATTATAACACGGGAAGCCCGGTTATTCCAGCGCGGAAAGCGGCGGCGTCCCTTAAGAATCCTTAACATCGTTCTGCGAAAGAGGAGCCTTCCCGTTCTTTGCCTGCACGGTCATTCTTCTGCTTGACAAATCCGCCGCCCGAACCGGATAATAGCGTAATCCCTCTTTTCGGAGGCTCTGCCATGAGACTGTTTATCGCCATCCGGCTGTCCGCCGCCATGAAAGACAGCCTGATCCAAATGCAGAACGCGCTCTATGACCGGGGCGTGCGCGGGAACTACACGCCGGAGGAAAACCTGCACCTGACCCTCGCCTTCATCGGGGAGTACCCGGATGCGCAGCCGGTGCTGGACGCGCTGTCCTCCGTCCCGTTCCGCCCCTTCGAGCTCGGTCTGGAGGGCATGGGCCGCTTCGGCGATCTGTGGTGGGCCGGGATGCGGGAGTCCGTGCCGCTTCAGGCCGCGGTGCGCCGCATCCGCAGGGCGCTTGCGGAAAGCGGCATCCCCTTTGACAAAAAGCGCTTCAGAGCGCACATCACCCTGATCCGCAAGGCCTCCGGGGATCTGCCGGGGATTGCTCCCTCCCCCGCCTCCATGACCGTGGACACGATCTCCCTCATGCGCTCCGACCGGGGCCGAAACGGCATGATCTACACCGAGCTCGGGACCGTGGAGGCGGACGCGGAATAACCGAAAAAAGAGTATTTCATCGATCCAACATGATTGACGAAATACTCTTTTTTCGGTCGAGTGACACTTGACCCCGAAGCGTTCTTTCTGCGCTACAATGCAGTCGTAATCCAAAATAACGACGAAAGGAAGCTCAGAAAATGAAAAGAACGGAATTGGTTTTCATCCTGGACATGAGCGGCTCGATGGAGCATCTCACCGACGACACGATCGGCGGCTTCAACAGCATCCTGAAGGAGCAGGCGGACAAGGGCGGCGAGGTCCTTGTGACGACCTACGTCTTCAACAACGACGCCCGCATGCTCCATGACCGGCTCCCGATCGAGCAGGTCAGGCCCATGACGCGCCTCGACTACCGGGCGAGCGGCTGCACGGCGCTGCTGGACGCCATCGGCGAGGCCATCCGCCACATCGTCGGCATCCATCGCTACGCCCGCAAGGAGGATCTGCCGGAGCAGACGCTGTTCGTCATCACCACGGACGGCATGGAGAACGCCAGCCACCGCTTCACCGCCGAGCGCGTGAAAGAGATGATCCGCCACGAGAAGGAGAAGTACGGCTGGGAATTCCTCTTCCTCGCCGCCAACATCGACGCGGTGGAGACCGCGAGGACCTTCGGCATCGACGCCGACCACGCCGTCGATTATGTCCCGGACGCCTGCGGCACGAATGTCGCCTACGAGACCATGAACAACGCGATCCGCATGTCCCGCCGCGGGATGCCCCTCGCCGCGGACATGGGATGGCGCAAGACCGCGGACAGAGACTTCCAAAACCGGAAAAAGTAAGGTATAATCGTTTCACCGTCATTGCGAACCAGTGCGCGCACTGGTGTGGCAATCCGTTTTCCGGGGCGGCAAGGTTCCTTGCGAACATACAGCGCCTCCGGCGGGCGGATTGCCGCGTCGCTTCGCTCCTCGCAATGACAGAGAAAGGTATAACTTACGGGGGGCGTTTGCATGGCGCTGACAATTGTGCGCAACGATATCGTGAGGATGCAGGTGGACGCCATCGTCAACTCCACGAACGAGCGGCTGATCCCCGGCGGGCTCGGCGTGGACGCCGGGATCCACGCCGCCGCCGGGCCGGAACTCGCGGAGGCTCTGCGGGAGATCGACTATTGCCCGGTCGGCTCGGCGGTCATCACGGACGCCTTCCGCCTCCCCGGCTGCCGGTACATCATCCACACGGTCGGACCGGTCTATCAGGACGGGCTGCACGGCGAGGAGCGCCTGCTCAGAAGCTGCTACCGCAGCGTCTTACGACTGGCGCGATCCCGCGCCTGCCGCTCCGTCGCGATCCCGCTGCTCTGCACCGGCGCCTACGGCTACCCCAAGTCGGAGGGCTACCGCATCGCCACCTCCGTCGTCCGGGACTTCCTGTTCTCGCTCCCGGAGGACGAGGACATGATGGTTTATCTGGTCCTGTTCGACCGGGAATCCGTCGCGGTCGGGGAAAAGATCGACGCCGATGTGGAGGAGAGCATCTCCGACGAGTATCACGAGGAGAAGAAACGCTTTCTTCTGGCCTCCCGCCGGGAGAACGCCGCGCGCGAGGACGCGTTCTTCGACGCCGCGCCTTCATACGCCGTGCCCCCGTGCGCCGCGCCGGAGGAGCTGCCCTGCGCCGCCTCGCGTCCGGCCCCGAAAGCCGCCCGCCGAAGACCGGGTCCGGCCGGGATGGCGGAGAGCGTGATCGGAGCCGCCGGAGCCGGGCAGCGGAAACGGGACTACGCCGCGCAGGATCTGTCCTTCGCGCAGATGTGCGAGTGGTGGTGCGAGCAGAAGGGCGTCTCCAAGAAGGAGTTTTACATCTGTGCCAACATCAACAAGTCCATGTTCTGGAACATGAAGCACCACCCCGAGCAGATCCCCAAAAAGACGAACGTGCTGGCCTGCGCGATCGGTCTCAAGCTGGACTACAGTGAGACGCAGGACCTGCTGATGCGGGCGGGGATGACGCTCTCCAAATACTACGCGCTGGACGCCGTCGTGGAGGGTTTCATCCGCCGAAGCAACTATGATATTTATGAAATCAACGAGGCCCTGTTTGACAGAGACCTCCCGTTATTAGGAGCGTGTTGAATATGATCGGTGCGATTTTGGGGGACATGATCGGCGCCCCCTATGAATTTGACAGAGGAAACAAGAGCAAGGATTTCCCGCTCTTTTGCAGGTATTCCCAGTTTACGGACGATTCCGTCATGACGATCGCCGTGGCCGAGGCTCTGCTGGATACGCCGGGCCTGCCCGACGACGAGGTGAAGGCGGCGCTGGTCAAATCCATGCGCAAATGGGGCAGACGCTATCCCGATGCCGGATACGGCGTCCGCTTCTGCCGCTGGCTCAGAGCCCGCGACAGCGAGCCCTACGGCAGCTACGGCAACGGCTCGGCCATGCGCGTGTCGGCGGCGGGCTGGCTTTACGATACGCTGGACCGGACGCGCCATGCGGCCGCGCTGACCGCCGAAGTGACGCACAACCACCCGGAGGGGATCAAGGGCGCGGAGGCGACGGCCTGTGCGATCTATCTCGCCCGAACCGGCCGCAGCAAGGAGGAAATCAAAGCGTACGTCACGCGGGAGTTCGGCTACGATCTCACGCGGACCTGCGACGAGATCCGCCCGGATTACCGCCACGTCGAGAGCTGCCAGAAGACCGTTCCGGAAGCGATCACCGCCTTCCTGGAAGGGACGGATTTTGAAGACGTCATCCGCACGGCGGTGTCCCTCGGCGGGGACTGCGACACCTTGACCTGCATCGCCGGGAGCATCGCGGAAGCCTTTTACGGCGTGCCCGCCGAGCTGGACGCGGCGTGCAGGAGCCGCCTGCCCGAGGACATGCTGGATGTTCTCTGCCGTTTTCAGGCAGTCCTCCGCCCCGCTGACACGGAATGACCCGTTCGTTTTCCGTAAGCCGTTCTGCAGATCTTTTTCTCTTTGACGACATTTGGCGAAACAGAAAACGACAGCGCAGATTCACAAACTATCAAAAGAGCGGAACTGAAATCAGTTCCGCTCTTTTGAGAACATGGCGAAGTTCCTCTTCCTTCATGTTTTTCTTTTCACCGGGATCCAAATCGCATCGTGGGAATCCGGGTCGCTTTTCTCGCCGTTTATACAGTCGTACCACTCCGCAGAAGCGTTTCCGCAGAACGGACAGTCAAACATCAAAAACTCCTTGCTTATCCGTTCTGTTTAGTTTATTATTAAAATAGAGGTTTTATTCGGGTTGATGCAGCACAAAAACGGCAGAACAGGCACGCGAGCCGATAATCGCCGGCGGGATTACCAGAAAAGGAGATGTTTTGATGAAGACGGGGGCAAGAAAAAGGAGCCGCAGAGGATTCACCCTGGCTGAGCTTCTGATCGTTGTTGCCATTATCGCGGTGCTTGTTGCCGTTGCGATCCCTGTTCTCAACAGATCCTTGGAGAAATCCCGGGAGGCTTACGACATTTATACCATGCGGCAGGCCGCCAGTGCGGCGGTTGAATTGTATTATGCGGGGGTCAAAGACCATGACACCGCAGTAGCGGTCGGACTGCGGTGGTGGGATAACGGAAGCGACGAGCAAGACAACGCCGCCGGCGTATACTTCCCAGATTCCGGCGCGTTTCGCCCGCTCAGCTCCGACCAGACAGCGGGAATGTCTTATGGGAAGGGAACCAAGACTGACGGAGGAACAACATTTACGTTGGGGAATGATCGCGGGGCATACGCGGCCAAAGAAGACTATACCGATGCGGTCGTTATGATCGCCCTTTACCCGAAAGGAGCGAATCCGCACGTTGACGTATATTGGAAAAACAGCAATCGTCAATATGTCGGCGGGCAATATGCAGCCAACGATCCCAGGTACAGCATCCGGATCGAATTGGGGTAAATGCCTGTCGGCCTGGCAAAGAGCGGACGGTGTATACGATGCCGGGACTGTTTCGAGCTTCTCACAGCGGGGCGCAGGGGCATCGTATGTTGATGGAGCAGTGGGACAGGAGAAACAGACTCCGTATCTGCGGTGATGATGTGCCGCAAACAGGGAGTCTGTTTTTTACTCCTTCCCGGCGAAGATCCGGTAGAATTTGACCATCAGCGGGATATACGTAATTCCGAACACACCCAGCGCGCCGAGGAAGACGGGCCTTTTGTGCTCCGGCTTGATCATCATGCCGACCATCATCCCCAGCGAGATCAGGCAGAATTTCAGCACCGCGATGATCTTCCAGTCGCTGGTCTCCACATAACGGTTCGCCGCTTCAAAGAGCTTCATTGTCGCCGCCTCCTTTTCGTCTTGTCTGAGTATACCATATCCCGGCAGAATGTGCTATACTCTCGTCGGTGATGAAAATGAAAGAGGAAACGACAGCGCGGATCCGCAATTTCTCAAAAGAGCGGGACTGGGATCAGTTCCACACGCCCGCAAATCTGGCGAAATCCATCTCCATCGAGGCAAACGAGCTGCTGGAGTGCTTCCAATGGAGCGATACGGATTACGACCTTACCCACGTCGGGGAAGAGCTGGCCGACGTGATGGTGTACTGCCAGAACATGCTGGACGCGCTCGGTCTGGACGCCGACGCGATCATCAACGCGAAGATGGATCAGAACGAGGCCAAGTACCCCGTCGAGAAATGCCGCGGCAGCAACGCGAAATACGATCAGCTATGAGGACGCGCAAGGCCGGGCGTTACCGCTCCATCTGCTTTTCAAAGCGGAACATGCCGTCCGTCTCCTCGCCGTCAGCATCGTTTTCTTCACCGGTCTCCGGGCCGCGGGGTTCGGGATGATGAGAGTTGAAGAATTCGACGATGTGGAAGCCGCATTTGTTGACATAGAAGTGGATGTTCCTCGTCTCAAAGTACGGCGTGCAGGTTTCCCAGACGAGCGTTTCCGGATACAGCCGCTCGACCTCCTGCCACGCGCCGAAGCCGATGCCCTTGCTGTGCGCTTCGGGATTGACAAACAGGAGCTCCAGTTCGTTGTGCCGGGTTTCCTCGTCGATCTTCAGCACAAGCCCGCCGACGATCCTCCCGTCCTCGCGGATACGGTAGGCTGTGCCTCCGTCGATGCTGTTCTCGATCGTCCTGCGGGAGATGATTTCGCCGTCTTCCTCAAAATGGTCGTCCCGGCGTCCGAATTCCTCCATCGCGCCGTACTTGAACGCGCGCTGGTTGTCGAGAATGAACTGTTCCCGGTCGTCGTCCGTAAGCCGGGTGAGGGTGATGTTTGGCATGAATACTGCCTCCTTCAAGGAAAATGCTCGGCAACAAAAGGCCTCTCCAGCCAATTGTTCCGAGCTCACTCGACATCTTATCCGACAGGCGGCCTGCAAAGCTTTCGCTTTACGATCCCCTACGCTACGGCGTACTGTCCTCCGATGACCGATATGGATTTGTGGTCGTATTATAGGGCAGTTCCGGGAAAAAAGCAAGCCTGAAACCATGCGAAGATGTATCGTTGACTCCGTTGCATCCCTGCGGACGTCAATGACAGGATAACCACCATGATCTTTGTGATTCCAGCGGCGGTCGTTTCGCGGCCTTGACAAGGCGGGTTTCGATCGACTATAGTACCCGTAGCAAAAGAAGGAGGTTTCCCATGGAAAAGTTCACGCCGTATGAAAAGCTCTCGAAAAAGAAAAAGCGGGAGCTGGCTGCGGGCAGAAGGACGGTCTGGGCCATCAGCCCGGTGACCCGCAGGCCCGAGAATCCAAAAGTCTATAACAGAAAGAAAGCACAGAAATGGGAGGATGATTCCGCTTCTGTGCTTTCGCTTTTTTAGTCAATCATTGTTGAAGCGCGGGACGCAGCAGAGTATAATCGTGTCAAAAGACAGTGCGGGACGCCGCGGGGAGGTTATTATGAAAGTTCACTTTATCCAGCAGGATGAATGGGTCGAGCCGGGCGAATACCTGGTCTGGGCCGAGAGGCACGGCTGCGAGCTCAGCTTCACAAAATGCTGGCAGTTTGAGCCGGTGCCCGAAACCGTCGATGCGGATTTTCTGATCGTTCTGGGCGGCTGGCAGTGCCCGGCCACCACGAAAGCCGAGTGCAGCTATTTTGACGCGGAGGCGGAGAAGCGCCTGATCCGCCGCTTTGTGGAGAGCGGGAAGGTCGTGGTCGGCGCTTGCCTCGGCGCTCAACTGCTGGGCGATGCGATGGGGGCCAACTTCGCGCACAGCCCGGAGCGCGAGGTCGGCCCGGTGAAGGCCAGACTGACGGCGGCGGGGAGAGCCGACCCGCTGTTCGCCGCCTTTCCCGACACCTTCCTGGCCGGGGCCTGGCACAACGATATGCCCGGGCTGACGGAAGACAGCGTTGTGATCGCCGAGAGCGACGGCTGCCCGCGGCAGATCATCCGTTACGGGGAGCTCGCCTACGGCTTCCAGGCCCACATGGAGTTTACGCCCCGCATCGTGGCGGCGGGCGTCCGGGAGTCGGGCGAGAGCCTGAAGCGCGGAGGGAAATATGTGCAGACGCCGGAGGAGCTGCTGGCCTTCGATTATACCGAGATGAACGCCATGCTGTCCGGCTTTCTGGACAGGCTGGCGGAAAAATACCGTCGGATGTGTGCGGAAACCGCATGACCCCTCGGGAATGCATCACGCGATGATCGGTTTCACAGCCTCTGTCCGCTTGACTTAACACGCTCGAATCATCAACGCCGCGCACAACGGAAAGCCTGTTTACTCCTCGGCAAAGTCCGTGTCCATGGCGACCTGCAGTTCATAGTCCGGAAAGGCTTTCTGCACATCAGCGACTACTTCATTGCACACTGCCCGGCGGTCCTTGGCGTCAAAGCTGATGACGATATCGAAGCGCAGCTTTTTCTGCTCCTTCATCAGATAGAAGCCGTGCATCTGCCGGACGTGTTCATGGGAAAAGACGATCTCCTCCACGCGCCGCCTGGCCTGCATGATCTCCTCGTCCTTCGTGTTCACCGAGTACACGCCGATCGCCGTCAGGATGACGTGATGCTCCCGGAGGACCTTCATCGTGATCTCGCGGATCAGCTGATCCAGCTCGTCCGCCGAGTACGTATCCGGAACCTCGATGTGGATGGAGCCGTTCCAGGTATCCGGGCCGTAGTTGTTCATCACGAGATCATAGGCGCCCAGCACCCCCGGAAAGCTCAGCACGGTATCGCGGATCGCCCTGGCCAGCTCCTTGTCGTTGCGCTCGCCGAGGATCTGTGAGATCGTGTCCCGCAGCATTTCGACGCCGGATTTGATGATGACGAGGGAGATGACCGCGCCGAGCCAGGCTTCCAGAGAGACATGGAAAACGAGGAAAATACCCGCCGCCACAAGCGTCGAGGCAGAAATGACGGAGTCCAGCGTGGCGTCCTCGCCGGAATTGATCAGAGCATCCGAGTTCACCTTGACGCCGACACTCTTGACGTAGCGCCCCAGCAGGATCTTGACCACGACCGCGACGGCTACGATGATCAGGGAGACCGCGTTATACTCCGGCGTCTCCGGATGGATGATCTGCTTGACGGATTCCACAAAGGAGGTGATGCCGGCGTACAGCACGATTACGGAGATGATCATGGCGCTCAGGTATTCGATGCGCCCGTAGCCGAAGGGGTGCTTCTTGTCCGGCTCTTTGCCCGCGAGCTTCGTTCCCACGATGGTGATCAGCGAGCTGCCCGCGTCGGAGATGTTGTTGACCGCGTCGAGCACGATGGCGATGGAGTTCGTCATCAGGCCGATGACCGCCTTGAAGCCAGCAAGAAAAACGTTGGCAACGATCCCGACGATGCTGGTTTTGACGATCGTTTTTTCGCGGGACGTCTCTATTCCGTTCATTTTTTCAGCGCCTCGATCACAGCGTTTCTGACGTCCTTCATGTCCGCGGTGGGCTCGAAGCGGGCGATCACCTTCCCCTCGCGGTCGATCAGGAACTTCGTAAAGTTCCAGCCGATATAGGTTTTGTCACCGTATTTCTTGTTGTTCATGTCCGCGAACTTGCTCAGCGCCGCGCTCTTCAGGCCCTTGCCGAAGCCCGCGAAGGGCTTTTCCGTCGCCAGCCAGGCAAACAGCGGCTCGGCGTTTTCCCCGTTGACGTCGATCTTTTTGAACTGCGGGAATTCCGTGCCGAATTTCAGCGTGCAGAACTGATGGATCTCCTCGGCGTCGCCGGGCGCCTGGTTGGCAAACTGGTTGCAGGGGAAGTCCAGGATCTCAAAGCCCTGTTCCTTCAAGTCCCTGTACATCGCCTCCAGCGGCTCGTAGTGCGGGGTGAAGCCGCAGCCGGTCGCGGTGTTCACGATCAGCAGCACCTTGCCCCGATAGTCCGACAGGCTGACGTCCTGGCCGAGCCGATCCTTCACCGTAAAATCGTACACTGTTTTCATGTTCATGCTCCTTCCTTGTTCTTTTGGTTTTCCAACAATTCATACAGCAGGCCGTACAGCGTCTGCGCCTTTTCCGGCGGCAGGTCGATACAGCCCGCGACCGTTGCGGGGACGTCCTTCGCCTTTTCCCGCAGGGCGCGGCCCGCTTCCGTCAGGGTGATGACGACGACGCGTTCATCCTCGCGGCTGCGCACCCTGCGGACATAGCCCGCCTGCTCCAGCTTCTTCAGCAGCGGAGAGAGGGTGCCGTTGTCCAGCAGCAGCTTCTCGCCGATCTCGCCCACGGTGAGGCCGTCCTTTTCCCACAGCACCAGAAAAACGATATACTGCGTATAGGTAAGCCCCAGCGGCTTGAGCACGGGCGTATAGAGCCCCGTCACATGCCGCGCCGCAGCATAGAGCGGAAAGCAGAGCTGGTTTATAAGCTTCATCGCTTCCAGATCATCGTATTCCATCCTTTTTCCTCCGCTTTATTTTGTGCAAATATATTTTATCAAATATATTTAGCGCTGTCAAGAAAAAAATCAGAGCCGCTCGCAGGGAGCCACAGGCATCACATGACGCCTGTGGCTCCCTGTTCACGCTTTCCTGTATATCATTTCCTCAGAACGACACTGTCCTGCGTGCCGGAGCAAGGGAGCTCGGTCCGCGTCTCAGTCCCGGAGAACCCGGCAGCTTTTGCAGCCGTCTCCATCTCGCCGTGCTTGACGGACATATCCATCCCCTGCGGCGTCTTTCTCAGAGGAACAGCGCGGCGATGTGATACACGATGCAGGCGAGGATCAGCGCGCCGCCGACATAGAACAGGGCGACCCGGGCCGTCCACTTCAGGGAGTGAGACTCGCGGTAGGTGGTGGACAGCGCCATGACGCAGGGCACATTGAAGGTGCAGGCGAACAGGAAGGCCAGCGCCTCCGGCTTGGAAATGGTCCGGACCATGTTAACGGCCAGGGCGGCGTTGTCCTGCACGGCGGTCTTGGAGAAGAAGGTGGCTTCCAGCAGACTGCTCTGCCCCACAAAGGCGGCGTTCAGTACGCCCAGCACGGCCTCCTTGGCGAAGGCGGAGCTGAGGAAGGCCATGAAGGTCTGCCAGCCGAGACCGAAGAAGCGGGTCACCGGCTCAATGGCCGTACCTACGCGATAGAGGAGGCTGTTTTGAATGTTGCCGCTGCCGCTGAAGGAGAAAATATAGAAGACCAGCGACACGAGGGTGACCGTACCCAGAGCGCGTTTGAAAATATCCCAGGCCTTCAGAATGGCTTCCTTCAGGATATGCCTCCAGTGGGCCTTATGATAGGGCGGCAGCTCCATGATCATTCCGCTGCGGGTTTCGTAGGGCGCGAGCGTGCGGCCGAAGACCTTGGAGACGATCCACATCATCAGCGCCATATAGCAGAGGATCAGCACGCAGACCAGCAGCGTTCCGACAGGGCCGAAGAACATGGCCGAGATCACGGGGATCACGCCCCAGATCGCGCCGCAGGGCACGGCCCAAACCACGGCCATGGCCAGCATGCGCTGTCCCCAGTTGTCCATGACGCGGGTCCCGCAAGCGCCGCCGATGGTGCAGCCGAAGCCCATCAGCACCGGACAGATGGCCTTTCCCTGCAGGCCCAGCCGGGAGAGGATGCCGTCAAACTGATAGGCCGCCCGGGCCAGGAAACCGATCTCTTCCAGAAATCCGAAAGCCAGATTGACGCCGAGGACGAACGCGGCCATGGAGAGGGTAAAATACAGGACGTTGGGCAGCATCATGGCAAAGACGGACACGAGCCACGGGTGTACGTTCCAGCCGTTCAACAGCGTGGAGACAGGCTCGTAGAGCAGCTGCGGGATCATCTGGGCTACGCTCATGATGGGGACGCAGATGATCATGGCGACCAGGAAGGCGGCCAGAACGACCCCGAGGCAGAGGAACTTGCCCTTGATAGGGCTGGTGGCGACACGGTCGAACCCGGAGAGCCTGTACTCCGGCGAGGCCGTATGGGTCACGCCCTTCAGCGTGTTTTCGATCCACAGGAACTTCGCCTGACTCTGCGCGAGCACGGCCTCGGCGGATGTGCCTCCGTCAACCGTTTCCGGTACGGACTTGAGCGTATGCGGCGTTTCCAGCTCCCGGGCAAAAAGCTCCTTCAGCTCGCCGTAGCCCTTACTGTCGGCGGCCGTGAAGGGGAGCACGGGGATGCCGAGCCGCTGCTCCAGAAGCTTGCAGTCGATCTCTTTCTTCTGGGCCTTCGCGACGTCCATCATGTTCAGCAGCAGCACCGCGGGTTTTCCCAGCGGGGCAAACTCCGCCGCCATATACATGCTGCGCTCCAGCTGGGAGGCGTCCACCAGGATACAGACCAGATCGGCCTGCCCGCTCCTGATGAAGTCGGCGGTGATGATCTCCTCGTCGGAGTTGCCGGAGAGACCGTAGCTGCCCGGCAGGTCGGTCACGGTATACTTCGTTCCCTTGTAGGTGTAGAAGCCGTCGTTCTTTTCCACGGTTTTGCCGGGCCAGTTGCCGACATGCTGCCGGGAGCCGGTCAGTGCATTGTAGACTGTTGACTTGCCGGAGTTTGGCTGGCCCAATAAAGCGATCCTCGTATTCATACCTTTTCCACCTCGATCCTTTCAGCGTCCGCGCGGTTGACGGCGATCAGCGTCTCCCGCAGATAAATCAGCACCGGCATTTTCCGGTCGTTGCGCACCGTTTGGAACTCCGTGCCTTCCGTGATTCCGATGGAGGTGATACGCTTGGCAAAATGCGCGTCTCCGCCGATCCTTCGGATCAGACCGTGCTGATCCGGCCTGGTGTTTGTCAGTTTCATGGGTTTCCTCCTTTTTGATGGGCTGCGCAGCCGCTGCATCCTGAACAGCCGCAGCTGCACGTTCCCTGTTTTTTCTGTTTGATCTTGCTTCGCACGATGAAAAATACGATCAGCGCCACAACAAGCAGCAGCACGATAGACGCAAGGTTTTCCGACAGCCATACGAACATAAAGCATCATCTCCGTTATTCAGTTTGGTTAGTTGTCCCTAACCTCAGGGCTTTCTTTATGCCCCACCGCGGGTGAGGCATAAAGGGTAACCATGTCTTCTCCCCCTCAGCGATCCGGGGCGGCCTTTTTCACGCTGAGCAGCAGACCGTTGTCCGTTCTCACGAGTTCATACGCCTTTGCCAGTGGGTTTTGATCTCCGCAGATACAATAATCGCAGCGGTCCGATGTGCCGCAGGTCCCCTCCCGGATCAGACAGGCGTGGAGCTTCTGCATGGCCAGATGGTCGCAGTTGCACATCAGGGGGAGAGCGTCTTCCAGATGGTGCCGCCTGGCAAACTCCGCGTTCGGACATTGGGTGAAGCTGTAGCGGACTACGCCGTTCGTTTCGTCATAGTCGTAAAAGCCCATGCGGAACGAGGCCGGAAACCGCTTGATCTCTTCCACGCGGATGTCACTGGCCATCTTGAAGATCCTGTTGGCCAGCCGGTTGTCCCGCCTCCGGTTCAGATCGAATATCCTGCCGAGTACGTTGAAGCTGCCGAAAAAGGAATCGCATACCGCCCGCTGGATCTCCTCCCGGGGCGGTTTTCTCTCGGCGCTCACATACCAGGCAAAGATCAGGATCGGGTCATAGATGCTCGCGGTGACCTTCAGATCCTTGAGCGCGGGCTCATCCTTCAGGTATTCCGCGTACTGAAGCTGGATCTTCTTCCAAAGCTCCGCCGTCTCTTCCCTGTCATAGCAGGAGCGGAGCAGCTTGAGAACACATTTTCGGGCGTTTCGCGTATAGACCTTATGTTTGCTGCGGTCGATCGGCAGATCCTTTTCTCTCATAACGCTGTTCTCTTATTTCCTCGCAAGCACCGTGATCCAGGGCTTTGAACCGTATCGGTCGGTCCGGACCTCCGTGAAGCCCGCCTTTCTCAGCGCGGCTTCCAGCTCTTCTGCCGTGTACACCCTCATGCCGTCGATGATCTTCTCAAACTTTTTGCCCGTGGCATCCAGACCGTCCGATTCGTTGCAGATCAGAAAACAGGCGCCCGGCTTGAGCACCTTCGCCACCTGAGCAAAGCAGTTCTCGATCCCCGGCCAGAAATAGACGGTTTCAAAAGCCGTGGCGAGATCAAAGCTCTCGCCTGGCAGCCGCAGATCGGAGACGTCGCCCTGCCCAACGACGCAGCGTCCGGCGGCGATGCTCTCGCGGTTGTATTCTTCAGCCTTTTCCACCGAAAGCGGGGAATAGTCGATGGCCGTCACATGCGCCTTGGGATACTTTTTCAAAAGCTCCCCGGCGTTTCTTCCGGCCCCGCAGCCCAGCTCCACAATACGTTCGGGGTGCAGCTCCGGCAGATGCGACAAGCCCCAGTCGGCCATCTTCGCGTGGCCGGAATTCATGGAACTGAGCATCAGCCTGCCGAGCGTACCCTCCGGCTTTCTCGTCTGATTAAAGAATTTCTTCATGATCCCCATGGTGCTCTCCTCCTGTGTATTTTTGCGGCGGGATTTCAGACCAGGCTTTTCTTCGCCGCTTCACATTTCCGTTTCCTCCCGTACCCGGCATCGGCGCAGACCATCCCTCTTTTCGCAGCGCGTTAGTCATGACTAACCGCTGCGCAAAAAAATAGACTCGATCGCCCGTGTCGGGCTGCTCATCCTCAGGAACGCGTTTTGTTCATCGCTGCGCAGCTTGTACCGCATGAGGATTACCTGATGGACCCAGCACACAGATATGCCCCATTTTCGGGCTGTCTGCCGAACTGACAGGTAAGCTTTCAAATCGCAGCTCCTGTGACGGTCTTGACGCGGTCCTTTTGAAAAAAAGCACAGGTTAAGGACAACTAACCTTTGTCTATTATATTCCATTTCCAGCATAAATCAAGACGAAATTAAAGAAGAAAAGAAACAAACTTTTTCAAATGATTCGTGATTGCAATTCCCGTTCCGAAGTTTGCGGTAAGTGAGGGATTGCAAATGCGCCTGTTGCAAAAACGATTGGAGAGATGAACATGGCAAAAAGAAATCTGCCCAAGCGCCGGCGAAGAGAGACGGGGAGTCCCCTTTCGCGTTTGAGCGAAGCGGATCTACCCGCGCCTTCGGCGCGGCACCAGAAAGCGGGCACCCAAACCGTCCTCCATAACCAAACCGGAGGCCCCCCACGAGGGCCTCCGGTTTGGAAAGGAAGAAGGAGCCAACGGATACGGAGCTTTCGCCGCCCCGGCGGCGTCATATACTGTTTCTGTTATGCCTCGTCCAGGCAGGCGCCGTTGGTCTCGATGACCTTCTTGTACCACCAGAAGGAATCCTTGCGCAGACGCTTCAGGGTTCCTGCGCCGTAATCGTCCTGGTCCACGTAGATGAAGCCGTAGCGCTTCGTCATCTGGTTCGTATTGGCGCTGACCAGGTCGATGGGGGCCCAGCTGGTGTAGCCCATCAGCTCGACGCCGTCATCGACGGCCTTTTCCATCTCCCGGAAGTGGGCCCGGAAGTAGTCCACGCGGTAGGGATCGTGGATCGTGCCGTCCGCCTCCACGGTGTCGCGCATGCCGAGCCCGTTTTCCACCACAAACAGCGGCTTGCGGTAGCGGTCGTAGAGCTCGATCAGGGAGATCCGCAGGCCCACCGGGTCGATCTGCCAGCCCCATTCCGAGGAGGGAAGATACGGATTCTTGATGCCGAGGATCGTGTTGCCGGGCGTCCGCTCGGCGTTGGGATCCACGGATTCGGTCGAGGAGTTATAATAGCTGAAGGAGACGAAGTCCACGGTATACTGCCGGATCAGATCCAGGTCGCCTTCCTCCATCACCGGAGTCAGGCCCCGCTTTTCCAGATCCCGCAGGATCATGCGGGGGTACTCGCACCGGATACGAGTTCGACGGTGTCTTCGCTGTCAGCGACTGGCGCGCTCTGGGCGTCTACCTGGCCGTCAGCGAGCTGGGTATCAAGATCCCGGATGAAATGCGGATCATCGGCTACGACGGGGTCTCTGTTGCGACAAGGACGGTGCTGAACATCACGTCCATCCGGCAGGACATCCTCCACATCGCGAAAAGCGCCTGCGAGATGCTTGCCGCGCAAATGGAACGCCGTCCGATCGAAACAAAGCGGGTCATCGTCCCGGTCAGCATCCTGAACGGGCAGACCTTGTAACGGCGTTGATCCGTTGGGTGAGCAGAATGATTGTTGAATGATTCAGCGGCATAAACGAACTTGCTCAGAAAACACAGAAAAGAGGCCGATTCGTATTGAATCAGCCTCTTTTAGTGTCCACGCGGTGAGACGCCATACCGTATCCGGATCGGATTGAGAATGTTTACCGGGAAAATACCCGTGACGGCCTGCGCGGTTTACCGTGCAGGCCGTCGTTTTGAATCGGCGAAGTCATAGGACGCCCGGATCCAGGACGTCATCTCTTCGTCAAGCTCCTCTATGCTGCTCAGGACAAAATGGTGCGTCCAGCGGCCGGGATAAGCCTCCGTTCTGACCGCGACGCGCGGAGAATCCAGCGGCGTGGGAAACCCGAGCGTGAGCGTCAGCCAGCCCTCCGGCAGCTCCGCTTTCCGCTTGACCCGTGTAAAGGATACGCAGGCAAACAGGTGCCGGTTGTAAAAGCTGATCTGCGTTTTCATCACGCGCTTTTCCACATGGGGAAAGGCTTCATACAGCCACGTCTCCAGCGCCTGATACGGCCCCAGTGCGTTCGGATGTCCGCTGAAAAACAGCAGGGTATCGTCGTCCAATACGTTCATATCAGCACCCCGTTGCAGTGGTCGATCTCATGTTGGATGATCTGCGCCGTCCATCCGGTGTAGGTTTTGAGCCGCGTTTCAAAGCGCTCGTTCTTCACTCAAAGAAAAAATCTCGGAAAATCGGGCTGTTGTCAGTATATACGATGTTCCATGTTCTGATAGAATTCGAATAGTTCAAGGCAGGCTTCCCGGTCAATGCATACCAGATAATCCGTCAGGGTCTCTCTGCCGCCTGCAAGCTGATCAAACTGTTCATCCCGAAAACCGATGGCGGCATTGTCTTCAATCGTACAGCCGTAATAAACCTTTTCAATGTTCGCCCAAAGGATGGCATACAGGCACATGGGACAAGGCTCACCTGTCGTATAGAGAATGCACCCGGACAGGTCGTATGTACCCAGCGCCTTCTCCGCATTACGAATCGCCGTGATCTCACCATGCGCCGTGGAATCATTGTTTGCGAGTACCATGTTGTGACCGCGGCCAACAATCTTTTCGTCTTTGACGATGACGCAGCCAAAAGGCCCGCCATGATGATGCGTTATTCCCTCGATTGCTTCCTGGATTGCTTCAGACATGTACGGATCATCGGCTTCGATGCTTATCTCTTTTGTTCCAGACTGCGCACCACACGCAGCCATTGACAATTGCAGGAAGCAAAGCAGCAGGAGGAACACTCTCTTTGTTTTCATCCACAGCACCGTCCTTTCACCAGACACAGTTTGATGGTAGTATCAGATCAGTCTTGTATCACCCCTCAGCTTCCCCTCCTCGAGATCTGGCCGGTGGTTGGAGAGGATTCCAATCAACCATTGGAGAACTGCTCAAACCATCTGAAAGACAATTCCAAGCACGCACAATTCATCATGTTGCCATCCACCATATCAAAAATATGGTTTGCATACGGCATCAAGACCGCACACCAAAAAGATCCGATTAACTCGAAATAAAATCCGGGGCGATTCCTGTCTCTGTAAGAACATAACATGATAAGCCCGGGCCTTCATATCATCCAGATCGGAATGATCAGATTATTGCTGTCGAACGCACTGAACTTATCCGCCATGCACAGAACAGCGCCGGTACCGAGCTGGAGCGGGGATCTGTCAATCACGTTGAACACGCGGGTCAAGCGCTTGTCCGGCGTGGCGGTCTTTTTGATCTCCAGCGGGCAGAGCTTGCCGTCGCCCTCCAGGATGACGTCGATCTCCTTGGCGTCGCGGTCACGGTAGAAGTAGAGATACGGCTCCAATCCCGCATTCTGATAGCTTTTCACGATTTCCGACACGGTGTAATTCTCCAGCAGCGCACCGCTCATGGCGCCGCTTTCGGCTACCTCGGGGGAGGACCAGCGCGTCAGATAGCACACCAGACCGGTATCGTAGAAGTAGACCTTCGGCGTCTTGATCGTGCGCTTGAGGACGTTGTTGGAGTAGGGATGCAGCAGGAAGATGATGCCCAGCGTTTCCAGGATATTAATCCACGCTTTGGAGGTTTGAATGTCAATATCCGCATCCTCTGCCAGGGCGTTGTAGTTCAAAAGCTGGGAGCAGCGAGCGGCAACTGCGGTGATAAAGCGGTTAAACTTCAACACATCCACGCTGCCGGAGAGTTCGCGCACATCCCGCTCCAAATAAGTGGAGAGATACGAGGAATAAAAGATGTTCCGGTCCAATGCTGGGCCGCTGAGGAGACCCGGCATAGATCCTCGCCACAGGCGGTCAAAGAGCTCCGGCGCGGAAACCGGAGCGATCTGATCCCGCTCTTCAAGCAGCCGCTCCAGATCCGTTGTAAACGGAACGCAGGGCGCGCCGATGATCTCCCTCTGAGACAGGGGCGACATATGCAGCAAGGCTACGCGCCCGGCCAGGGACTCCTGTACGCCGCGCATGAGCCGGAAAATCTGCGATCCGGTCATCCAAAAATCACCGGGATTGTGGTGCTCGTCGATATGAATCTTGATGTAGGTGAACAGTTCGGGCGCATACTGCACCTCATCGATCAGCACCGGCGGCTTATGAAGCTGCAAAAACAGGGCGGGATCGTTCTTTGCCATATCTCGCTCGGTCAGATCGTCCAGCGACACATATTGGCGGCCGATGTTTTCTTTCTCCGCCAACATGCGGAGCATGGTCGTCTTGCCTGCCTGTCTGGGCCCAGTCAGCAGAATCGCAGAATACGACTTGCTCAGTTCCAGAATGCGTTTTTCCATATGACGATTGATGTATTCCATAAAGCACCACCCAAATGCGCAGTTTGCGGCTATTTTTTACTATGCCCACATTATAGCCGAAAGCAGCCCGAAAGTCAATCGAAATTGCGGCTAAATTTTATAAGCAGCCAAAATTTGCCGCCATAATGAAAGAAGGCCGCCGCGAGCCTGACCTTCACCTTCAAAAACGGCTCAACCTTCGAGGGCTGAGCCAGATATAAAGCAAGCTCCCGATCATCGGATTTTTCGCCGGTGACCGGGAGCCTTTTCATGCTGCTGGAACTATGCTTTTTTCTTTACCGGCACCCAGATTGCACTATGATAATCCGGGTCCGTCATTTCTCCGTTTATACAGTCATACCACTCTACCGTGGCGTTTCCGCTCAGCTCATAATCCGGATTTCCGGGTAACCATTCAGAGAAGATGCGGGTGTTCACACTCTGCAGTGTCTGAGGATTCGGACCGATGCAATCGAATACTGCCCATTCATTTCTCGGAAACTCATAAACTACCATTCCCTCCGGCACGGGTCCACCCGTGTACTTACCAGCAATCAGATAGCGGAATTTGCCTCCGCCGATATCGTCGATGCAGACACCGTATTCACCGATGCAGTTGTCCACCAATGCCTGCTCATAGGGATTTGCCGGTGCATTTCCAGCATAAACGCCGTAAGCATATTTCTCACAGGTTTCATTCCAGAACTTTGGAATTTCCGTATAAGCAGTTTCATTATCAAAAATCTTCTGGAAGCCGATGACTTTGAAAGGAAACATTGGAGCAATTTTGTAATCCATTTGACTACCTCCCTGTACAGATAATTTGATTGTCAAGGGAAGAAAGACTTTTCCGACGGCTCCGTCTCGAACCTGTGAAGGTGTCACACCGTGAAACCGAGAAAAGGCTTTTGTGAAGCTCTCCGGAGTTTCATAACAGTATCGAAGGGCAATATCGATCACCTTGTCTTCTGTCTCCTTGAGGTCCAGTGCCGCTTGATACAGTCTGCGGTTTCGAATGTATTCTCCTATTCCGTAGCCAGTCATCAGCGAAAAGCCCCTCTGGAGGAAAAACGGTGAGAGATACACCCGTTCGGCAACATCCTGCGCACTGATGTTATCTTCCAAATGCTCTTCCATGTAATCAATTGCCGTTCGAATACTGGTAAGCCACTCCATCGTTGCCGCCTCCTTTCCTTGATGGGATTATTATATCTGACAAAAGAGCAGTCTTCCTGTCATTTCCTGTTCAGATCTGTCCAAAGCCATTCCGTTTATTCCACGATTCCTTCATTCCTGAACTTGGCCAGCATCTCCAGCATGTGCTTGCCGATCTTCTCCGGATCATTGTCCAGACCAGCGCAGACGACACGGAGCCCATCCGGTGTCAGTATCCGGCCATGCAGCTTGTCGGTCTGGTACTGCTGGTATTTCTCATATTCCTTATTCTATATCTTCTTCATGGGAACCTCCGATCATCGCGTGAAACCGGAATTTAGCGATCCAGCCGTTTCTTTAATTCAACCTTGACTTTTTGGATATCGCTACAGGTTAAGATCGGAATCAGACTATTTATCTCTTCAATGCTCTTATCCCACCACTTGAAGTAAAGAAGCAGATTGATTAGTTCTTCATCATCAAAACGTTTCCGCAGGACTTTCGCTGGATTCCCAGTTACGATGGTATAGGGTGCAACATCGCTCCCCACAACACTGTTTGCACCGATAATTGCACCGTCACCGACGTGAACACCAGGCAGAATAACGGCATTCTGACCGATCCACACGTCATTGCCAATTACGGTATTACCTTTGAACGGCATATCCGATGCAGCGGGAGGCTCCATCTCCCAACCCTCCAGCGTGTAAAACGGGAATGTAGATACAGCGTTCATCTGGTGATTTGCATCGTTCATCACAAATTCAACGCCTGAAGCGATTTGGCAAAACCGCCCAATTGTGAGCTTATCTCGACTCCACGGATAAAAGTGTGTGACATGGCTTTCAAATTGGGAGTCTGCAATGTAGGTAAAATCTCCGACAATGATATTCGGATTTGTAATGGTTGGTTTCACATATATCTCTTTGTCATATCCTGCGATCGGATGGATCACATTTGGATCTGGGTTTTTCCCGTTTTTCATAGTTGGTCACCTCGTCAAATCCCGATTTATACCTGTGCAATAATATAGCTGGGTCCACACCCGACTTCAACATATTTCTGTTAACTTCACAGGAGGGCTCGAACGAGCCCTTTTGGCCCGAAAAGCGAGCCCTCGCCATTATGCCGCCTGAATCCGTATCAAAGACGTAGTGCAGTTTTCAATCTTAACGCTGTCTTTGATACGAAGGTTTCTGTAAATCTCCGGGCGCAGTAAACGGAAAAGCGACCGTATTCCGCTTTTCTTCCGGCTGTTCTGTGCAGCCTGTATGGTGATCTCCGGCAAGTGGCCTGAACTGCCGCCGAAGTGCCTGTCATAAAACCGAGCCCTCCTTCCTGTGCCCACTTGGGATAATTAAAAAGTGGGTAGGTTAATTGAAAGGTGTAAGGGATAATTGAAAAGTGCAACCACCATAATCAACTCAACAATTCTGTTAGCGTTTCCATAATTACTGGAATATCATACGGCTTTGCCAAATGTCCGTTCATACCAGCCTCCAATGCAGTCTGCCGATCTTCTTCAAATGCATTTGCCGTTACTGCAACTATGGGAGTGTTTGCTTTCTTTTTATCATCCAGTGCACGGATTTGTTTTGCTGCCTCATAACCATCCATCTTTGGCATCTGAATATCCATTAGGATAATGTCATAGTATCCAGCAGGTGCAGTCTTCATTTTTTCCACAGCTTCTATACCATCACATGCGATTTCAACAATGAACCCGGACTCAGTAAGAATAGCCTCTGCAATCATCTGATTCATTTCATTGTCTTCTGCCAGCAGAACTCGTTTTCCGGTGAAATCCGGCATCTCTGCAGGCTCATTCTTATTCTCAGACCGTGTATCTTCAGATGCCATAAATGGCTGAGCCAACACGTTTCTCAATTCAGACATGAACAGAGGCTTTGAACAGAACGCTGTCACTCCGGCCTCTTTTGCCTCATCAGAGATATCTGCCCAATCATATGCCGTCAGGATGATAATGGGTGTATTATCTCCGATTACCTTACGGATTCTACGTACAGTTTCGATACCATTAAGATCCGGCATTAGCCAGTCAATGATATAGACCCGGAATTCATCGGCCTGATTTAATGCCTCTTTAGCACGAATCACAGCTTCTTTGCCGTAGTTCGTCCAATCAGGTCTCATCCCAATCTCACGCAACATAGAGCATACGGAGAGGCATGTGTTAGTATCGTCATCCGCTACAAGTGCACGGAGTCCTTTAAGCTCTGGTAGTGGCTCAATTTTAATGGGAACGGTGCTGATTTTGCACGGAAGCTCCACTATA
The DNA here is from genome assembly GCA_030531585.1 of Eubacteriales bacterium. Lineage (GTDB taxonomy): Bacteria > Bacillota > Clostridia > Oscillospirales > Oscillospiraceae > Limivicinus. The sequence continues at coordinate 53,378 of JAUNNC010000002.1, forward strand.
AACTCACTACCCTTGCCTTCAGTTGAATGCACCGTAATAACACCGCCCATCATATCGACGATGTTTTTCGTAATCGCCATGCCGAGCCCTGTCCCTTGGATTCCACTAACAGTGCTGGTCTTTTCACGGGTGAAGGCTTCAAAAACAGTTTTCTGGAACTCTTCACTCATACCAATTCCGTTATCCTTTATTCGAAATTCAAAATTAGCAAGGTTATCGACAGGCGATGGTTTTTCTATGACCCGGAAGCTGATCGTTCCTCCGGCAGGGGTAAACTTGATCGCATTGGACAGGATATTCAATAAGATCTGATTCAGCCGCAGCTTATCGGTTATGATATCCTCGTGCATTACGTCTTGTGTATCAATAAACAACTCCAACTGTTTGGATGCAATATTTGACTGAATGATCGTTCTTAAATCATGAATCACATCAGGCAAATGCACATCTGTTTCCTCGATGGTTACTCTTCCGCTTTCGATCCGGCTCATATCCAACACATCATTAATCAGAGACAAAAGATGCTGACTGGATACAGATATCTTTCCGAGATAATCCTGTACCTGCTCTTTATTGTCAATATGAGAGGCTGCCAATGCAGTAAAGCCGACGATAGCATTCATCGGTGTGCGGATATCATGGGACATATTATTGAGAAAGGTAGTCTTGGCATGGTTAGCATGCTCCGCCACTGCCAGAGCGTCAGAAAGCGCCTTCTGACTCTCTGCAAGTTCTTTATTTTTTTCCTCAAGCTCTAATCGGGCTGCTTCCTTTTCTCTGATTTCTTTCTTTGAATGCTTAATATCACGAACAAGCAGAAAAACAACGAGCGCAATTATAGCAAGAATTATTACACCAAACAGTGCCGTATTTTCCCGCAACACGTCAATAAAATCATAGGAATAAAGGCCTCCGGTATATCGGTATGAAATATTCTGAGCATAATCACTGCCCAGAATATTGACTCCACGATTCAGAAGTTTCAGTAAGCCTTCATCACCGATCTCTATGCCAAAACAGCGGGCATCGTTATAGCTTGTCTGGTAAAGGGACAGGCCTTCATACTGTCGATTCCGCAGTATATCATTTGCACGCAGTCCATTCAAAGTAGCGCATCCGGCTTTACCGGAAAGAACAGCATTAAGACAGTCCTCGCTTGACGGATAAAACGTGATCTCCGCATCGGGATAATTCGATTTGACGAAGTAATACTGCATGCGGTTGTTTTCATTAACAGCAAAGTGCTTTGTTGTATCTTCGTTAAATTCTCCTTTATAGACCAGTTCCGCAGGAGAGGAAGAAACTGCATTAGACTGATAGATCCCGTTTTCTTCCGAGTAATATAAGCCTCCTCCAACAGGAAACGCCACATCGATCTGACCCGTGCTGATCCCTTGGATCATATCGTCATAGCTTTTGTAACCGCAGTAATTTACAGTGATGTCTTTCATTCCCAACGTATCCAGTATATATGGGATGATATCTTTGACAATACCTGTCACCTCACCCTGATCATTCGTATCGCTGTATGGCAGGTAATTATCCAGATAACCGACATTGAGTGAGGTAT
>JAUNNC010000002.1:54957-59158 GCA_030531585.1 Eubacteriales bacterium
GGACCGTGAAAAAGCCCGTGCTGTAACACTGACAGAATAATATTTTGCCCGAAGCGAGTTTAGATAATTAGGTTCCTCGACCGCCAGAAGCGTCTGCGCAGTATTCAACTCCGCCAAAAGGTCGGGCCGATTATTATTGACGCACAGATAATAATCTGACGCACCGAAAATGCCCAGCACTTCCGAATGGTCTCTGCCATGAGCTCCATCGCTTTCCGCCGCGAGTACATCCACTTGATGATTATCAAAAGCACTGAACAACTGAGTATAATCAGAATATGTAACGACCTCTGCGTTCACATGATGGTCATCCAAATACTGGTTCAACACCCCGACCATAGCGCTATCCAGTACACCAATCGTGCATTCATTCAAAGTATCGGATTCGGCAGTGATATTTTCGTCTGTATCATGTTTGACAAGGTAGTAGGATTCGTTACCCATTTCGACATCTGGATATCCAATTAGCTCAGCCCGATCTTCTCTCCATGCAAGACCGGCAAGTAAATCGATCTCACCATCAAGTAGCATTTGATAGAGGTCACTAAAATCACCATAGACATATTCATATCTCCAACCCGTATATTCGGATAGTTTGCAGTAGTATTCATAGGCATAGCCCGTCTTAACAGCACCCTCCCGCGCACCTTCCTGAAATACTTCATTCTCGTAATAACCCACACGAACAGTCTTTGTTTCAGTATCGGCATATGCGATAGCAGGTAGGAAAGCAAACATGACCATAATCGCACAGGCAAGGAAATAAAGCCTGAGTAACGGCCTCCTGTAATGTTCATTCGGTATTGGTGTCATTGCTTTTCCTCCTGTCTGTATACTCTTACTCGATTTCATAATTACTTCACCTCATGATCCCGCCGCTTGTTTACGGTTGGATACTCACTAATAATTCTCTGATAGCACGGACATTCCTTGTCGTGATCGTTGATGATCCCACAGGCCTGAAGGTGGGAGTAAATCGTCACCGCACCAACATACTTGAATCCGCGTTTTTTTAGGTCTTTACTAAGCCGATCAGAGAGACCATTGCTGACCGGTACTTCCCCGACATCGTGTCCCTGATACAGAATCGTTTTGCCTCCAGAATAAGACCAGATGTAATCGCAAAAACTGCCGTGCTCTTCACGTACCTTCTGGTAGCACCGGGCATTGTTGATCACCGTCTGCACCTTGCGCCGAGATCGGATCATGCCTTCCGTATTTAGAATACGCTCCACATCATCATCGCCATAGGCAGCGATCTTGTCATATTCAAAGTTGTCGAAGCACTGTCGGAAAATTTCACGTTTCTTCAGCATCAGATCCCAGCTCAGGCCGCATTGCAGACACTCAAGCGTCAGATGCTCGAACATGTGCCGGTCGTCATACACTGGAATGCCCCATTCGGTATCGTGGTATATTCTGTTGGCCTCGTTCATCCCAGCCCAAGTGCAATAGCCCATGATCAACTCCTATTTCTGTAGCATTTCCAGCTCCCGTTGCAGGCGCTTGATTTGCTCCTGAGCGCGTCCATACACTGTAAAAGCCTCAACGATTGCTTCATCATTTATATTATTTTACCATATTTTCTAAATCAAGACAACCAAAACGCAGGCGTCTTTCAACTTTATCTTTTACATAAAGCGATGTTTCATCGCGCAGCTTTCAGATGAAATCTGAAATGTTGATTGGGGCTTGGGGCAATGCACCAACAAGTCTTTGTGAACGGCGGCAGGCGGACGGAATGAGGTTTTTCAAATCTTCATGAAGTCCGCATTGCTTGCCGGAAGCAAAAAGGCAAAGTGTGGCCACACTTGCATTGCTTGCCAGATCGTAATCCTCATTTTTCATTGTGGCACGAATGCGTCATCTGTGCCATCTTTTTGTTCGCGCATGTGGTCTCCTGTCAAAAATAATTGACAAGTACAGGCGATTGTTACCGCGATCCGCTTGAAAGGAAATCCTGCATCTGATACAATCTCCATGAAAAATCATGTCGCAAAGAGGAAGCAAAAATGGAAACGACGAAGAATCTGCGCGCTGTATCTCGCAAAAATTCTGTATGTGCAGACCGACGAGGACCATCCTCTCACCACCAATCAGCTCATCGAGGCATTGAAAAACGAGTTCGGGATCTCCGCGCACCGCGTCACGATCTATGAGGACATGGAGCAGCTGCGCTCCTTCGGGCTGGATATCTACACTGTCAAATCCACCCAGAACAGGTATTATCTCGCCTCCCGGCTCTTCGACCTGCCGGAGCTGAAGCTGCTCATCGACGCGGTGGAGTCCTCCAAGTTCATCACCGCGAAAAAGAGCGAGGAGCTGGTGGAGAAGATCGGCCGCCTGGGCAGCCGCCACAGCGCCGACGCCCTGCGCAGGAATCTCTACGCCGAGGGGCGCATCAAGCCGGAAAACGAGAAAATCTATTATATCGTCGATGCCATCCATGAAGCCATCAACAACGGGAAGCAAATTGCGTTTCCCTATTTCCAGTACAACGGCAAAAAGCAAAAAAACTGCGCAACGGCGGAAACGAATATGTGTGCAGTCCCTGGATGCTGGTATGGAACGGCGACTATTATTACATGCTCAGCCTCACAAACGAGCACGGCGTCACACCGTTTCGCGTGGATCGCATAGCCGGAACGCCGCAGATTTTAGATGAGGACGCCGTGCCGCAGCCGGAGGATTTTGACATTTCGCGCATCAACACAATGTTCGGAATGTTCATCGGCGAGCCCCAGCGCGTGACGCTCGTTTGCGAAAACAGCGTGATGGATTATATCGTCGATCGTTTCGGAGACGAGGTCGAGACACGGCCGCTGGACAGCAAAAGCTTTCTCGCCGATGTGAACGTCGCCGTGAGCAAACCCTTCTTCGGCTGGGCTTTTGGATTCGACGGAAAGGTAAAAATCAAAAGCCCGGCGAAGGTGAAGCGCGAATATAAGAAGATGCTGAAGCACGCAGTCGAGAACAGCTGAAAAGGAGATTATGGCATGCTGTATTCTTTGTTGCTTGTATGCGGAGCGGTGCTGCTGTTTGTGTATATCCGGGAGAAGATCAAGGCGTATTCAGTAAAGGCGGTGCTGATCAAATCTGTCGTATCGGTGCTGTTTCTTGCCGTCGGCGTGTACGGAGCATGGGTCGCTGCCGTAAAAGGGAATGCCAGTTTACTCTGTCCCTTTGTGCTGTTGGGCTTGCTGTTCGGGCTGCTGGGAGACATCTGGCTGGACCTCAAATACGTATTCCCGGAAGAAGATGAGCCCTTCACCTACGCAGGCTTTTGCGTGTTCGGCGTCGGGCACATTCTGTACATCATCGGCACACTGCTGAGCTACTATCCCGCGGGCAGACCTATGACTGTGATCGTGCCGATCTTGCTCGCCCTGATGCTCAGCGCCGGGAACGCTTTTATGGAAAAACCGATGAAGCTGCACTACGGAAAACTCAAACCTGTCGTGATCGCTTATGGCGTGATCCTGTTCGCCATGGTGCTGATCTCCGGCAGTCTTGCGCTAAGCTGCGGCTGGAAAGAGATCCCGCTGAACCTTCTCTTTATCGGCGGGGTGTTCTTTGTCGTTTCCGATCTGATCCTCAGCGGCACCTACTTTGGTGTGGGAAAGGAGCGCCCCATCGACCTGGCGCTGAACTACATCACCTATTACGCTGCGCAATTCCTGATCGCATCTTCTTTAGTTTTCTTGGGCTGATGAGACGAGAGATTCCGGGTTATGCACTTCTTTGAAAGTGTATAATCCACTATGATTCTTTCACCCCAAGGCTGCAAAGTATCGTGGCCTCTGCCGAGAGCACAGAGGACGCTGCGCTTCCCCTGTGTTCCTTTGCTTAACCTGCTTTCAAATTGATAGCGTCACGCAAAACCATGCTTTCAATTTGCAAGCAGGATCTGCAGCCGTCGAGGGCTTGGGAGCATCCCAACCTACCTTTGTGGGATGACAAAGGCGATGCTTGCTGGTATCGTGCAGCCCCGGTCCCCGTGTCAAGAACTATTTTCGGTCAGCCCGCAAGGTGTTGTCGATCGACTTCACCTCGTGGGCTGACCACGTTTTTCTCTTGCATTCGGTAACAAAATGTAATAATATTCCTATTGGAAACATTTGTTCACGTCACAAAAGGAGGAATCTCATGCAGTACAAAAAACCGGAGTATTGCGCCATGATCGAGGACTACATCAACAGCT
>JAUNNC010000219.1 GCA_030531585.1 Eubacteriales bacterium
CTCGCTTCGGCCTGACCGACGCGGGCAACATCTACGGACGTCTCACGAACTCCACGCAGGACGTGCTGGAGAAGCGCATCGCCGCTCTGGAGGGCGGCGTGGGGGCGCTTGCTCTGGCCTCCGGCGCGGCGGCCGTGACCTATGTCATCGAGGCGCTGGCGCAGAAGGGCGACCACATCGTCGCGCAGAAGACGATCTACGGCGGCAGCTACAATCTGCTGGCGCACACCCTGCCGCTCTACGGGATCGAGACCACTTTTGTCGATGCCCACAACCTGGAAGAAGTGGCCGCCGCCGTTCAGCCCAACACCAAGGCGATCTATCTGGAAACGCTCGGCAATCCCAACTCCGACATCCCGGATATCGACGCCATCGCGGCGATCGCTCACGCGCACGACATCCCGCTGGTCATCGACAACACCTTCGGCACGCCTTATCTCATCCGCCCGATCGAGCACGGCGCGGACATCGTGCTCCACTCCGCCACCAAGTTCATCGGCGGCCACGGCACGACGCTCGGCGGCATCGTGGTGGACTCCGGCAAATTTGACTGGAAAGCGTCGGGCAAATACGCGCCCATCGCGGACGCAAACCCCAGCTATCACGGCATCTCCTTTGTGGACGCGGCCGGTCCCGCCGCCTTCATCACCTATCTGCGGGCGATCCTCCTGCGCGACACCGGCGCGTGCATCTCCCCGTTCAACGCCTTTCTGCTGCTGCAGGGCGTGGAGACCCTGTCCCTGCGCCTCGACCGCCACGCGGAGAACACAAAGAAGGTCGTGGCGTTCCTGGCCTCGCACCCGCAGGTGGAAAAGGTCAACCATCCCTCGCTGCCCGGTCACCCGGACCATGCCCTGTATGAGAAGTATTTCCCCAACGGCGGGGCCAGTATCTTCACCTTCGACATCAAGGGCGGACAGAAGGAGGCGCACGCCTTTATCGACGCTCTCGAGATCTTCTCCCTGCTGGCAAACGTCGCGGACGTCAAATCGCTGGTCATCCACCCGGCGACGACCACCCATTCGCAGCTGAGCGACGAGGAACTGGCCGATCAGGGCATCCACCGCAACACGATCCGTCTCTCCATCGGCACCGAGCACATCGACGATATCCTGACCGATCTGGAAAAGGGCTTCGCCGCGGCGGCAGCGATCGAATAAAGGAGACCGTCATGGATTTCTATGTGGAACAGGCCGTGCTGGGCGCAGGGGTGAAGATCGTTTTCGCGGCGGTCTATGGGCTCGACAATCACGGCGAGGACCCGGAATGGGCCGCGTACCGCGACAGGCGGCTGGAAGAGCTGTATGAGGCGTACGCCGGGCTGGACGTCCACGCCGATCCCATTCTGGAGGGCTTCAACCTCCTGCACGACAAGACCGGCGTCAAGCGCCGCAAGAACATCCCCGCCAGCGAAAATCTCATCCGGCTGCTCAAGAAGAATCACGGCATGTTCTACATCAACCAGGCGGTGGATATCTATAACCTGATCTCCCTCGAGAGCAAGCTCGCGCTCGGCGCACACAACATCGACCGCACGGAGGGCGACGTCACGCTCCGCTTTACCGACGGCAGCGAGCGCTTCGTCCCCATCGGGCAGTCGGAGCCGATCCCGGTCGCAGCGCACGAGTACTGTTACTGTGACGATTCAAACGAAGTGCTCTGCCGACTGGAGATCCGTCAGGTGGAAAAGACCAAGGTGGACGAGCAGGCGCAAAACGTCTTCTATATCGTCCAGGGCAACGAGGCAACGCCTTATGAGCTCCTGTATGAGACGGCGCAGAAGATCCTCGATCTGACGACAAGGTACTGCGGTGGCAGCGGCACCGTCATCACCCCGCGCATAAGATAGAACACCGTCCTGTAAAAGGAGATGTCACCATGTTCCTGCTGAAAAAGCGATGTTGCCACCTGTTTGATCAGATAACCAGAAACCATTCTATCAAAAACAGGAGGACAACATCATGTCGAACATTTACACATCCGCCGATCAACTTATCGGCAAGACCCCGCTGCTTGAACTGACGAATATTGAGAAAGAAGAAGGGCTGGAGGCCACGATCCTCGCCAAGCTCGAATACTTCAACCCCGCCGGCTCCGTCAAGGACCGCATCGCCAAGGCCATGATCGACGACGCCGAAGCCAAGGGCCTGCTCAAGCCGGGCTCCGTGCTCATTGAGCCGACCTCCGGCAACACGGGCATCGGCCTGGCCTCCGTGGCGGCCGCGCGCGGCTACCGCATCATCATCGTCATGCCCGAGACCATGAGCGTGGAGCGCCGCCAGCTGATGAAGGCCTACGGCGCGGAGCTGGT
>JAUNNC010000068.1 GCA_030531585.1 Eubacteriales bacterium
ATTCCATCGTCGGATTCGAGGGGCGCAGATAGGCCTTTCCCCGCAGCAGCGCGTCGCGCCAGTGCAGGTACTCGGTGCTGCTCATCTCCATGACGGCCTCGCGCGGCGCGCAGCCGGTCTCGAAGCGCCTGCGGTGCAGCACGCACTCGAAGCCCAGCAGCTTCCGGTACCAGCCGTAGAGCGGGGCTTCGGCCGGGAGCGTACACAGCAGCGTCGACTCCCGCCGCTTCGCAAGCTCCGCCGCCTCCAGCGTCAGGGCCTTGCCGATCCCCTTGCCGCGCTCTTCGGGCCGGACCATCACGCCGTAGAGGTAGCCCACGACGGGGCGCTTCTTCTGCCGGGTGACGAGCTCGAAGCCGTTGAGCACGGTCGCCGCGCCGAGGAGCCTTCCGTCCCGCTCGGCGACGACGCAGGAGCCCATGTCGGGCAGCAGCGCAAACAGCTCCGCCGTCATGCGCAGGGGGTCGCCGAAGACCTCCCGCCACAGCATCGAGAGCGCGGGCACGTCCGCGGGGATGTATTCACGAAGCGCATACTCAGTCATCGTTCCACTCCGCCGTGTATTTTTTGAGCCGGTACAGGGGCTTGTAGGACTCCTTCGAGTGGCGCAGGGACTCGAGCCCCATGTCGTCCTCGCGGTTGATGAAGCGCAGCTCCGGATGCCGCTTAAGCAGCATCCGCGCCATCTCCCTGCATACCATGGGATAGGCCCCGTTGACGTCGGCCGCAGCCTTCTCCACATGGGTGTCGAAGGTGTCGTGCGAGATCATCTCCCCGAAGGAAAAGCCCAGGAGCTTCCCTTCCGCAAAAAGGACGCCGCCCTCGAAGCCGAGGGCCTCGTAGTGCGTGAAGGCGCGCTCGATTGCCTCGTGCTCGTAGACGATGCTCGCGTCCAGGCGCTCGGCGTTGTCCGCGGTCCAGGCCTCAAGCATCGCCTCGCAGGCGGGGATGAGCTCCCGCGTCAGCGGGACGAAGGACCAGTCGTGCTCGGCCTCGAAGCGGTTGCAGTGGTTCTTCTTGCCGTGCAGGGCCTTGCCGGCGTAAGTGGCGAGCTTCTCCGCCTCGTAGATGTAATCGGCGTAGCGCGCCTCCTCGGTGAAGGTGAAGCGGCCGGGCCAGCGCTCCTCGAGCAGGGCGCGGTGCGCCTCGGTGACGCCGCGCAGGCGGAACGGCCACCCTCTGCAGGCGGCGTATTCGCGCAGCGCGTCGATGGCCGGGGCCAGCGGCCCGCAGCCGATCGGATAGACAAAGGCGGGCTCCCCGTGCAGGCGCACCTTGGTGAGCGTGCGCTCGCCGTGGCAGCAGACGAGCTGATGGTAATGGGCGTCCCAGATGAACATGTTGCCGAAGTTGAAGTCGGCGCTGGGACTGTTTTCACACATAACGTGCCGGCCGATCCACTCCTTGTCCAGGAGGGTTATGGCGTGGAATTCGATCATAGATACACGCTGTCGCAGACAGCTCTGATTTCCTTTCTGATGCTGCGAAGGTCCATGAAGGCCTCCGGCCGCTTCGTCACGTCGCGCAGCAGGGCGGAGGGGTGATAGGTGGCGGTCACGCGGCGGCCGTCGACGTCGTACCATCTGCCGTGCTCGCGCGTGATGCGGAAGTCCGGCCCGACGAAGCGCATGGCGGCGATGCGGCCGAGACAGACGATGATCTTCGGGTCGACCAGGGCGATCTGCCGCTCGAGCCAGCCGCTGCAGGCGTCCTGCTCGATCCCGAGCGGGTCGCGGTTGCCGGGCGGGCGGCACTTGACGATGTTGGCGATGTAGACCCGGCTGCGGTCGAGGTCGATCATGGCGAGCATGTCGTCGAGCAGCTTTCCCGCCGGGCCGACAAAGGGCACGCCGCGCCGGTCCTCCTGCTCGCCCGGGCCCTCGCCGATGAGCATGACCTCGGCGCTCTCGTTCCCGACGCCGAAGACCAGCTCGTGCCGGGTCTCCCACAGCGAGCAGCCGCGGCAGGCGGCGCATTCGCGTTTCAGGTTCTCCCAGGAGTCCATGGTCCCTCCTTGCTCCGAAGCCTTTCGATCGCGGCGGAAGAAGCACTTGCAAGAACGTCCGCCGCGTATTATAATACGGGCAATGTGAACCGATTCTAGCACATTTTCGTACCGTCCGCAAGGGGCGGAGGGGCGCATTCTGCGCACATGCTGAAACAGGGGAGAGCATTATGGCTGAATTTGACAATTATCTGTCTCCCGGAAGAAAGGGACATCTGATCGGCATCGGCGGCGTGTCCATGTCCTCGCTGGCGGAGGTCCTGCAGGGGATGGGCATCGTCGTGACGGGCTCGGACATGAACGACGGCACGAACGTCGAGAGCCTGCGGAGCAAGGGCATCGAGATCCACATCGGCCACCGGGCCGAAAACATCGCGCCCGACGTGGAGTTCGTCGTGCGCACGGCCGCCGTCCACGACGACAACCCCGAGATTATGGCCGCCCGCGCGCGCGGCATCCCGGTCTTCGAGCGCACCCAGGCCTGGGGGGCGATCTCCAAGGACTACGCCAACGCCCTGTGCATCTGCGGCACCCACGGCAAGACCACGACGACCTCGATGTGCACCCACATCATGATGGCCGCCGACAAGGACCCCACGGTCATGATCGGCGGGACCCTGCCGCTCCTGAAGGCCGGGCACCGCGTCGGCCACGGCAGCACTATCATCATGGAGGCCTGCGAGTATTATAACTCCTTCCTGTCCTTCCACCCGACGGTCGCCGTGGTGCTGAATGTTGAGGCCGACCATCTGGACTTCTTCAAGGACCTGGACGACTACAAGCACTCCTTCCATGAATTTGCCTCGCGCGTGCCTGCGGACGGCTACGTGGTCGCAAACCTCGACGACGAGAACACCATGGACGCGGTGAAGGGCGTGCAGGGCCGCATCATCACCTTCGGTCTGAGCAAGGACGCGGACGTCACCGCCCGGAACATCGAGTTCCTCGGCGCCAATTCCCACTTCGAGATCCTCTACAAGGGCAGGCTCTTCACCGACGTGACCCTGCACGTGCCGGGCATCCACAACGTCAAGAACGCGCTGGCCGCCACGGCCGCCTGCATCAGCCTCGGCGTGCGCCCCTTCGCCGTCAAGTACGGCCTGGCGGGCTTCAACGGCGCGGGCCGCCGCTTCGAGTTCAAGGGCAAGTACAACGGCGCAGACGTCTACGATGACTACGCCCACCACCCGGGCGAGCTGAAGGTCCTGCTCGACGCGGTGGAGCTGCTCAACTACAAGCGCACCGTGCTGGTCTTCCAGCCGCACACCTACTCCCGCACCGCCGCGCTGTTCGACGATTTCGTGACGCAGCTCAGGCGCCCGGACGTCCTGTTCCTTGCGGAGATCTACGCCGCGCGCGAGAAGAACACGATCGGCATCTCCTCGGCGGATCTTGCCAAACAGATTGACGGGGCGATCTTCTGCCCGACCTTCGACGTGATCGAGGACGCGTTGCGCGCCATCGCCCACCCGGGCGACATCGTGCTGACCGTCGGCGCGGGCGACGTCTACAAGATCGGCGAGCGCCTGATCGAAGAGGACAAATAAGAACACCGAACAAAAAACCGACAGCTCACATTGAGCTGTCGGTTTTTAATGTGTAGACAAACCCCGGCAGTTGTCATCTCGAGCGGAGGCGAAGCCGGAGTCGAGAGATCTAAAACGTTGGAAAACCACGCTTTTTTAGATCTCTCCGCTCGCTTCGCTCGGTCGAGATGACACGGTAAGGGTACTTCGTCGATACTATCAAAACAGGCAGCTCGTGCGAGCTGCCTGTTTTTTCATGGCTTGGGATTATTCCGCGGCCTTGCTCTTGATATACTTGTCGATCGACACGGCGCCGGCCTTGCCCGCGCCCATGGCGAGGATGACGGTGGCCGCGCCGGTCACGGCGTCGCCGCCGGCGAACACGCCCTCGCGCGCCGTCACGCCGCCCTCGTCGGCCTCGATGCCGCCCTTGCGGGTGAAGGTCAGGCCGCCGGTGGTGTTGCGGATCAGGGGGTTGGGGCTCGTGCCGATGGCGATGATGACGGTGTCGACGTCCAGCACCCACTCGCTGCCCTGCACGGGAACGGGGGAGCGGCGGCCGCGCGCGTCGGGCTCGCCGAGCTCCTGGCGCTGCAGCTCGATCCCGGTGACGAAGCCGTCGTCGCCCGCGAGGATGCGGGTGGGATTGTTGAGCAGGTGGAACTCGATGCCCTCGGCCTCGGCGTGCTCGACCTCCTCCTTACGGGCGGGGAGCTCGTCCCGGCCGCGGCGGTAGCAGATGTACACGTGCTCCGCGCCGAGGCGCTTGGCCACGCGCGCCGCGTCCATGGCGACGTTGCCGGCGCCGACGACGGCCACGCGGTGGAAGTGCTTGATCGGGGTGTCGTAATCGTCGCGGTAGGCCTTCATGAGGTTGACGCGGGTCAGCAGCTCGTTGGCGGTGTACACGCCCAGCAGGTTCTCGCCGGGGATGTGCAGGAACTGGGGCAGGCCGGCACCGGAGCCGATGAACACGGCCTCGAAGCCGTCGGCGAACAGCTCGTCCACGGTCTCGGACTTGCCGATGATGGCGTTGTTGACGATCTTGACGCCCATGGCCTTGAGGTTGTCGATCTCCTTGGCGACGATCTCTTTGGGGAGCCTAAACTGGGGGATGCCATAGACCAGCACGCCGCCGGACTTGTGCAGGGCCTCGAAGATGGTCACGTCGTAGCCCAGCTTGCGCAGGTCGCCCGCGCAGGTCAGACCCGCGGGGCCGGAGCCGACGATGGCGATGCGGTGGCCGTTGGAGGCGGGGACCTCCACCGTGGGGTTCTTGAGCTTGGCCTGCTCGGCCATGTGCCAGTCGGCGACGAAGCGCTCGAGCCGGCCGATGCCGACGCTCTCGCCCTTGATGCCGCGCACGCACTTGGACTCGCACTGCTTCTCCTGCGGGCAGACGCGGCCGCAGACGGCGGGCAGGGAGTTGGTGGAGGTGACGATCTGGTAGGCGGCCTCAAAGTCGCCCTCGCGCACCTTCTCGAGGAAGCGCGGAATCTTGACCGCGACGGGGCAGCCCTCGCGGCAGGGGGAGTTCTTGCAGTCGAGGCATCTGGCGGCCTCTTTCTTGGCGGTCTCGGCGTCGTAGCCGAGGGCGACCTCGTCGAAATTGCCGGCGCGGACCACGGGGTCCTGCTCGGGCATCTCGTTCTTGGTCGGGCTCATGTTGACTTTCAGATTAGCCATTTCTCTTTCCTCCCGTCATCTTGCAGATATGCTGGGCGGCTGCGTCCTGCTCGTCCTTGTAGAAGGCGGCGCGCTTGAGCAGCGAGTCGAAGTCGACCTCGTGCGCGTCGAAGTCCGGGCCGTCGACGCAGGCGAACCTGGTCTGGCCCCCGACGATCACGCGGCAGCCGCCGCACATGCCGGTGCCGTCGACCATGATCGGGTCGAGGGAGATGATGGTCTTGATGCCGTAGGGGCGGGTAACGTCGGCCAGAAACTTCATCATGATGTCCGGGCCGATGGCGATGACGCGGTCAAACTGGGGCTTGCCCTCGGCGATGTTGGCCTCGATCTCCTGCTTGAGGAAGACCGTGGTGAAGCCCTTCTCGCCGTAGGTGCCGTCGTCGGTGCACATGATGAGCTTGTCGCTGGCTTCCTTGAGCTCGTCCTTGAGAATGACGATGTCGGCCGAGCGGAAGCCGCCGATGAAGGTCACGTCGATGCCCTTCTTGTGCATCTCCTTGGCGATGGGGTAGGCGATGGCGCAGCCCACGCCGCCGCCGACGACACAGACCTTCTTCAGGCCGTCCATCTCGGTGGCCTTGCCGAGCGGGCCGACAAAGTCGGAGATATAGTCGCCCTGCTCGACCGTGTGGAGCATCTTCGTGGTGCGGCCCGCGGCCTGCACCATCACGGACACGGTGCCCTTCTCGCGGTCCCAGCCCGCGACGGAGACGGGGACGCGCTCGCCCTGCTCATCCAGGCGGAAGATGACGAACTGGCCGGCCTGCGCATGGCGGGCCACCAGAGGCGCTTCGATCTCGAAGAGACAGATCGTCTTGGCGTCGTTGAGAAAGCGTTTGGTTACTACCTTGTACATGAACACACCTCAATCTGGTATATTATAGTAGGTTCCATGCGGGAAATGCCTTCCTGCAACATTCTTATTTTACCCGCCCGGGGACATAAAGTCAACGATATAATCGGAAAAACCTTCCGCCCGCCGAAAACTCGACGGGCGGCGGGAGCGGGATCACGAATACAGGACCAGCGCGATAAACTCGAGCGGCTCGTCGCCGAGGCAGCGCAGGGAGTGCCCCTCGCCGTCGCCGACGAAGGTCACGTCGCCGGGGCCGACCTCGACCGCCGTGCCGTTGTCGTCGTACGCGCCGCGGCCGCGGAGGAAGTAATAGGTCTCGCTGTCGCCGTGGTGGACGTGCGGGCCGATCTCGCAGCCGGGACGCAGCACCACATGGTTGAACATCCGGCCCTTGCCGGACATCTCCTCCGCGCCGTTGAGGAGCAGACGGCTCTCCACCTCGCCCGCGCCGTTGAACTTGGGCCTGACGTCGACGCCCAGGTCGCCGCTGCGTCTGACAAAGCTCATGGATGTTTCTCCTTTCCTTACATGCCGAGGTCCTCGCTGATGAGGACCACTTCCGTCTCCATGCCGCCCATCGGGCCCCACAGCACCGTCAGCGCGTGGCAGATGCGCTCCGGGCTGCGGCAGTCGTGGCAGCTCCCGTCGACCTGGCAGGGGGTCTTCTTGCCGAAGCGGGCGCAGTTTTTGACCGCCGCCGTGTTGCGCGCTCTGGAGAGCGCCGCGTCAAAGTCGGGGCAGATCTTGTTCGTGCCCGCGACGATGTAGACCTTGCGGTGGCCGTAGAGCGTCGCCGCGACGCGGTTGCCCGTGCCGTCGATGTTGAGGATCTCGCCGTCCTCGCTGACGGCGTTTGCGCTCGACAGATACACGTCGGCGAAGGCCGCGGCCTTCAGCGTCTCCTTCCCCGGCGCCTTCCAGTGCCAGTATACCGTGTTGTTCCCGCTGAGCATTTCAAACAGGCCCAGCGCCTCCAGCGTCTTGCTGCCGCCGAAGCCGACCGTGCAGCCGGAGATCTGCGAGGCGAGGTAGGCCGACGCCTCCGCCCCGGTGTCAAAGCAGCTCACCTTAAAGCCGCGGAGTTCCAGGTTTTGGCGCGTTTTTTCCAGATCCATGGAAATCCCTCCCGTAATGTGGATACCTGTATTATACAGGCTGCGCGGCGATTATTCAAGCTTCTCCGCAGCCTGTCAGGGCGGAAACGGAGGCGGAGCGCCTTCCGTTTCCGCTGTGCAAAAAACGCACAGCAGAAAAAAGGTCTTGCTTTATTTCACTAATGTGTTATTATACTGACGCGGCTTTCGCCGCGCCGAATTCACGCAATGGAGGATAGAAAAATGAAAAAGACACTTGCTATGCTGCTTGCTTTGACGATGCTCTTCGCGCTGTGCGCCTGCGGCCAGCAGGCGGCGGCCCCCGCCGCGGCCCCTGCCGCAGAACCCGCCGCAGCCCCTGCCACCGCCGAGCCTGCGGCCGAACCCGCCGTCGCCGAGCCCGCCGCGGACAGCGATCTGGCCTATGTGAAGGCCAACGGCAAGCTCGTCGTCGGCATCACCGACTTCGAGCCCATGGACTACCAGGACGCCGACGGCAACTGGATCGGCTTTGACGCCGACCTTGCGACCGCCTTTGCCGACAGCCTCGGCGTGAAGGTGGAGTTTGCCGAGATCAACTGGGACAACAAGGTCCTGGAGCTCAACGGCAAGAGCATCGACTGCATCTGGAACGGCATGACCATCACCCCGGAGGTCGCCAGCGCCACGTCCTGCTCCAACCCCTACATGCGCAACGCCCAGGTCGTCGTCCTGCCCGCCGCCGAGGCCGGCAAGTACGCCTCTGTCGAGGACATGAAGGACCTGACCTTCGCGGTCGAGGCCGGCTCCGCCGGTGAGGGCGCCGTGGCCGAGCTCGGCTTCAAGGCCACGCCCGTCACCGCCCAGGCCGACGCTCTGCTCGAGGTCAAGGCCGGCACCTCCGACGCCTGCGTCATCGACCTGCTGATGGCCGTCGCCATGGTGGGCGAGGGCACCAGCTACGCCGATCTGACTTACACCTTCTCCCTCAACGAGGAGCAGTACGGCGTCGCCTTCCGTCAGGGCTCCGACCTGACCGAGGCGCTTAACGCCTTCCTCGCCGAGCAGTTCAAGGCCGGCGCGCTCGACAAGCTGGCCGACACCTACGGGCTCACCGGCTCCGTCATCGCTCAATAAGCCGCTTTACGCAATCCAAAACGGGGTGCGCCTTTCGCACGAAAAGCGCACCCTCTTCCTTTTCCTCCCCGGGCGGGGAGGCTTTTCTGCCGTAATCTGATCGTTAGGATGTGTCGCCGTGTTTGCCCAACAATTCCCCATCGTCTTCCACTCCCTGAACGTGGGCTTTGTGCAGACCCTCAAGCTCTTCGCCGTGACCCTGATCGGCGCGATCCCGCTGGGTCTGGTCATCGCCTTCGGCTCGATGTCGCGCTTCAGGCCGCTGTCGATCCTCACGCGGACCTTCGTCTGGATCATCCGCGGCACGCCCCTGATGCTCCAGCTCATCATCATCTACTACGGCCCCGGCCTCATGGGCAACAACTGGTGGGGCGGCGGCGAGGTCGGGCGCTTTCTCGCGTCCGCCATCGCTTTCATCATCAACTACGCCTGCTATTTCTCCGAGATCTACCGCGGCGGGATCCAGGGCGTGCCGCTCGGCCAGAACGAGGCCGGGCAGGTGCTGGGCATGACGAAGGGGCAGATCTTCTTCCGCGTGACCCTGCTGCAGATGATCAAGCGCATCGTCCCGCCCATGTCCAACGAGATCATCACCCTGGTCAAGGACACCTCGCTTGCGCGCATCATCTCCCTGCAGGAGGTCATCTGGGCCGGACAGTCCTTCCTCAAGGGCTCGCAGGGCATCTCCGGCATCATCTGGCCGCTGTTTTTCACGGGCCTGTACTACCTGCTCTTCTCCGGCATCCTGACGCTCCTGCTCGGCAGGCTGGAGAAGCGCCTGGACTATTTCCGCTGAGGGGGGTGCGCTTATGGCGATCCTGCAAGTTGAAAACCTGCGCAAGAGCTTTGAGAGCCTCGAGGTGCTCAAGGGCATCAGCTTCTCGCTCGAAAAGGGCGAGGCCCTGTCCATCATCGGCTCCTCCGGCAGCGGCAAGACGACCCTGCTGCGCTGCATGAATTTTCTGGAGATGCCCTCCTCCGGCCGCATCGTGGTCAACACCGCGGCGGGAGAGCATGTCCTCTTTGACGATCAGAACACGAAGACCCTCTCCGAGAGCGCGATCCGCAAAAACCGCCTGCACTTCGGGCTGGTGTTCCAGAGCTTCAACCTCTTCCCGCAGTACACCGCTCTCGGCAACGTGACGCTCGCGCCGCGCCTGCAGGCCAAGGCGCGGCCGGATTACAAGGAGAAGGCCGCTTCTCTGGGCCGCGAGATCGAGGAGCGCGGCATGGCGCTGCTGGGGCAGATGGGCCTTGCCGACCGGGCGGGGTACTATCCGCACCAGCTCTCCGGCGGCCAGCAGCAGCGCGTCGCCATCGCACGCGCGCTGGCGCTCGAGCCGGACATCCTCTGCTTTGACGAGCCGACCTCCGCCCTCGACCCGGAGCTGACGGGCGAGGTGCTGCGCGTCATCCGCGGCCTTGCCGACAAGGACACCACGATGATCATCGTCACCCACGAGATGGCCTTCGCCCACGACGTGTCCGATCAGGTCATCTTCATGGACGGCGGCTGCATCGTCGAGCAGGGGCCGCCCGCCCAGGTGCTCGAGAACCCGCGCGAGGAGCGCACGCGCCAGTTCCTGCGCGGCTACGGCAGCTGATCCGGTTTCTCCGAACGACACAAAGCCCTCCCGGCTTCGGGAGGGCTTTGCTTTTCTCTGCAATCACTTTGTCAGGTACGGAAGGACGATGGCTTCCCAGTCCTCGTAGCTCATGCTCTCGGTGTACACGCGCTCGCCCAGGAAGTCGGCCCAGTCCCGGTCGAAATGATACCGGAGGTCCGACAGCACGTCCGGGTCCGGCATGTGCGTCACCACATGGCCCGCGCGGTCGATGAGGATCGAGTTCGGGAACATGCCGGACTGGTAATCCATGAAGGCGGGCGCGTAGGGGACGAACGGATAGCCCGCGCCGGTTTTGGCCTGCAGATTCTCAATGTCCGCGTCCGTGGCGCTCATCGGGTATACGCTGAGGATCATCAAGCCGCTGTCGCGGTAGTTCTCCCAGAG
The DNA here is from genome assembly GCA_030531585.1 of Eubacteriales bacterium. Lineage (GTDB taxonomy): Bacteria > Bacillota > Clostridia > Oscillospirales > Oscillospiraceae > Limivicinus. The sequence continues at coordinate 10,299 of JAUNNC010000068.1, forward strand.
CTTTGCCAGCGTCGCCATTTCGGCGATGCTGGGCTCGGACCAGACGGTCCAGGAGTTGATGACGGTGAGCGCGTGCTCGGCGAAGACCTGCTCGGTGTAGACCGTGCCGTCCCGGCCGGTGACCGAGAAGGTGAAGTCCGGGTCGAAGGCCCCGGCGGGGGCCGGCGCGGACGCTTCCGACCCGGCGGCGGGAGCGGGCTCGGGCGTCGCGGCGGGCGCGGACTCGGCGGCGGGAACGGGCGCGGCCTCGACGGCGGGCGCGGCGGCGGGGGTCGGCGCAGGGGCTTTTTTTGAGCAGCCGCAGAGCGCGAACAGAAGCACGAGCACGAGCAGCAGACAGATCACTTTTTTCATGGCAGTCATTCCTCACGATTTGATACGGTTTTTTGCGCATCGGACGCGGACGGGCCGCGCCATCGGCAAGAGCATACCACGTCCGCGCCGGAGCCGTCAAGAACCGACGACGCCGGACAGCCGAAAACAGCGGGCTCACTCGTTGACGATCAGGTCCTCGAACGCGCCCTCGCGCACCCAGACGGCGACGCTGCGCGCCGCGGCGGAGAAGTCGCCGCGGCCGTCCGCACCGATGACCACGGGCTGCGTGCAGTTGCCGAGCACGTCGAAAAAGCGCTCTCCGGCATAGCGGCTGTCTATGTACATGGGCAGGCTGCCGCCCTCGGCGTTGGACATCACCACGGCGAGGCCGGAGTGCTCATGCTCCTCGTCGCCGCGTCGGACCCAGCCGATCAGGTGCTCGTCGCGGAAGCAGTCCTCCTGCTCGCCGTAGGCGTAGGAGCGGCGCAGCTTGATGAGCTTGCCGAGATTCGGCACCAGCGGCCGGTTTTGGACGGGGTTGCCGTAGTAGTCCGAGTAGAACACGCAGGGCAGGCCGTCCTGCCGCAGCAGGATCAGCGCGTAGGCGAGGGGCTTGAACCAGTCGTCCACAAAGGACTGCAGGCTCTGGCCGTGCTGCGTGTCGTGGTTGTCGACGAAGGTCACGGCGTTTTCGGGCCGCGCGCTCACGAGCGTGTTGTCCAGGATGCGGCGCAGATCGCAGTGCTCGCCCGCCTGCGAGGCGTCGAAGAACTTGTAGTGCAGCGCCACGTCGAACAGGGACATCTGGAAGTCCACCGCCTCGAGGTAGTGCAGCAGGCGGTCCAGCTCGCCGCTCCAGTATTCGCCGACGGCGGGCAGCTCGCGGTGCTTGTCCTCGCGCATGTCGCGCAGCAGCTCCCGGTAGAACGGGAAGCTGATATGCTTGACGGCGTCGAGGCGCAGCCCGTCGACCCCGGTCTCCCGCAGATACCAGTCGAGCCACTTTTTGGTCTCGCGCACGACCTGGGGGTTGGACATGTCCACGTTCATCCCCATCAGGTAGTCGAAGTTGCCGTTCTCCGGATCGGTCTCCGGGGCCCAGTGCTTGCCCTTGAAGCGGTAGATATTGCCGGGCTCCCGGCTCTTGTCGTCCCAGTCGGTGCCGGAGAAATGCCGGTGGTCCCAGGTGAAGCGGCTGTACATGCCGCCCCGGCCGGGGAACGTGAACTTCGACCAGGCGCGGATGCGCCGCGCGCCGCCGATCTGCTCGCAGCGGTTTTCGGGATCGTCGGTGACGGCGGTGATCTCCTCCAGCTCGTCCCCGCCCATGCGGTGGTTGAGCACGATGTCGGCGTACACGCGGATGCCCTGCGCGTGGAAGGCGCGGATCGCGGCCAGGTACTCCTCCTTGGTGCCGTATTTGGTTCGGATCGTCCCCTTCTGGTCGAACTCTCCGAGATCGTACATATCATAAACGCCGTAGCCCACGTCCTCCTGCGAGGTGCCCTTGTAGGCCGGCGGAAGCCAGACTCCCGTAATGCCCAGCGCGGCGAGATTCTCCGCTTTCGCGGCGCAGCGTTTCCACCACAGGCCGTCGTTGGGCAGGTACCATTCAAAGTATTGCATCATGGTCTTATTATTACTCAACCAATCCCTTCTTTCTCTGTTGAGTTTGGCATGTTATAGCACAAGTTTGGCCGTTTGTCAAATCGGGGAGTGAGAATTAATATTCACCGGCGCTTGAAAACGGTCGGGGATGGGGGAGTTGAGCTAAGTTCTCCAGCGGC
>JAUNNC010000220.1 GCA_030531585.1 Eubacteriales bacterium
AGCGTCAGCCGCACCGGCGATACGCTGATCGTCGTGATGGTGGACAACGCGCCCAATGACACGGTTTATCCGCAGATGGCGGACTTCACGTTCTACGGCGGCCTCTACCGAGACGTGAACCTGATCGGCGTACCGGCCTCCCACTTTGATCTGATGCACTTCGGCGGCCCGGGCATCGCGGTCACGCCGGTGGTGCAGGGAAGGGACGCGCATATCCGCACGCAGGTCTATGTGACAGATGCGAAGAAAGGCCAGACGCTGCGCTGCATCCTTAAGGACGCGGACGGCCGCGTCGTCTCCGAGGCCGAGGCGCCCGCCGACCGGACGGAATTTGAAGCCGTCATCACGGACGTGCACCTGTGGCACGGCCGCAGGGACCCGTACCTGTACACCGCGACCGTCGAGCTGATGGAGGAGGGCCGCGTGCTGGACAGCGTCTCCTCGCGCTTCGGCTGCCGGACGTTTGCCATCGATGCCAACAAGGGCTTCATTCTCAACGGCGAGCCCTATCCGCTGCACGGCGTCTCCCGCCATCAGGACCGCTGGGGCATCGGCAACGCGCTGCTCCCGGAGCACCACAGGGAGGACATGGCACTCATCGCCGAGATGGGCGCGAACACCATCCGCCTGGCGCACTATCAGCACGACGCGTATTTCTACGACCTGTGCGACGAAACCGGCATGGTCGTCTGGGCGGAGATTCCGTACATCTCCCAGCACATGCCGGGCGGACGCGAAAACACGATTGCCCAGATGAAGGAGCTGATCGTCCAGAACTACAATCATCCGTCCATCGTCGTCTGGGGCCTCTCCAACGAGATCACCATGAAGGGCGCGGAGGACCCCGACCTGATCGAGAACCACCGCATCCTGAACGACCTGTGCCACGGGATGGACAAGACCCGCCTGACGACCGTCGCGGTGGTGTCCATGTGCGACATGCACGCGGACTATCTGAAGATTCCGGACGTGATCTCCTACAACCACTACTTCGGCTGGTACGGCGGCGACACGAGCATGAACGGCCCGTGGTTTGACAAGTTCCACGCGGAGCTGCCGGATATCCCCATCGGCGTCTCCGAGTACGGCTGCGAGGCGCTCAACTGGCACACCTCCAATCCCACGATGGGCGACTACACCGAGGAATACCAGGCGTATTACCACGAGGAGCTTATTAAGCAGCTCTTCACCCGCAAGTACCTCTGGGCGACGCACGTCTGGAACATGTTCGACTTCGGCGCGGACAACCGCGCGGAGGGCGGCGAGAACGGTCAGAACCACAAGGGCCTGGTGACGTTTGACCGCAAATACAAAAAGGACGCGTTCTACGCCTACAAGGCCTGGCTGTCGGACGAGCCGTTCGTGCACATCTGCGGCAAGCGCTACGTTGACCGCGTGGAAGACGTGACGAGGGTGACCGTCTACTCCAACCTGCCGGAGGTGGAGCTGCTTGCGAACGGCAACTCGCTGGGCAAACAGACGGCGGAGGATCACTTCTTCCGCTTCGACGTGCCCAACGCGGGCACCACAAAGCTCCGGGCCGTCGCGGGCGACTGCGTTGACGAGAGTGAGATCCGCAAGGTGGACACGTTCAACGAGGCATACCGCCTGCGGGAGAAGGGCGCGGTGCTCAACTGGTTTGACATCACGGAGGTGGAGGGGCACTACTCGCTCAACGACAGGCTGAGCGACATCCTCAAGTCGAAGGAGGGCAGCGCGCTCTTCGGCGGCCTGATGCAGTCCATGATGCACCAGAAGGCGATGGGCTTTGAGATGACCCCGGAGATGATGAAGATGATGGGCGGCTTTACCGTGCTGCGCCTGACCAGCCTGATGAGCTCCATGGACGTCAAGTTCACACGGGAGCAGCTGCTGGAGCTCAATGAAAAGCTGAATCAGATTCAGAAGGAATGATGTTTTCCTGAACAATAGGGAGGTTAAGTGGCTTTGATACGCGCGAAGCGGAGAAGGGGTTTGGGGATGAAATCCCCAAGCGGGTTTGGGCGGCAGCCCAACGTTCTCCATCGCGCAGCGAACAGGAAAAATGCAGTCAGGGAGCGAAGCGTTACCTGACGGGGATGATCTGCAAGTCCGATTTGATTGGAGAACAGCGATATGAACGCCTTTGCAAATCAAACCCGTCTCAATCGTAGGCTGCTGCGCAGCCTGCTCTGAGACTGCATTCTTTCTGCAAGGGGAAACGTTAGGGCTGCCGCCCTAAAACCTGCCTGAGGGATTTCATCCCTCAGACTCCCTTCTTCGCTTCGCG
>JAUNNC010000221.1 GCA_030531585.1 Eubacteriales bacterium
TATGACCATGCACTCAAAGTACAGGTAGAGCGCAGCGAGAAGGTTGACCGCGATGACCGGGACGACCCGCAGCCCGCCGGGCAGCGAGGTCCACACGTCCAGTATCCCGATGCCGAGCTCGCCGAGCACCAGCAGCAGCGACAGGAGAATACCCAGCACGTTCACGAACCGCCGCCCCTCGATTTTGATCAGCCGCAGATTGGCGATCAGCAGCGCCGCGGAAAACCCCAGCAGGAACGGCGTGGTCAAAAACATGTAGTTCTTCGCCGAGTTGATCAGCGTAAAGAGCATCTGCCGGTCGTCATACACGCCGGGGTTGGCAAAATAGAGCCCGCAGGCGTAGCCGTGGGTGACGGCCAGGGACAGCACGAACAGGGAAAACCCGGAGTAAAAGATGGTGTTGTAGGAGTAGGGGTCTGATTTGGCCTGCCTTCGGAAGGCCCAGAACAGCATCCCGGCCGAGAGCGAGAAATACACCGTCAGCGCGGCGTTGGCCCAGGCCAGCCAGTCGGCATTCTCGTTGCGGGCGATGAAAAAGAGCGCGCCGAACAGGCAGGCGGTCAATCCCGCCATGCCGTAGATCTTCGGATGCTTTTTCGCCGCTTCTGCGCGCAAGTTCTCACTGCCTTTTGCGGGCGCCCATCAGGCGCGTCCGCGTGGAATCATCTGCCGCCCGGGGCTCCTCCCCTGCCGGAGAGCCCGCTCGGGTCAAAGGGCGCGGAGGTGGTCTCGTCGTCCTCCCCCATCAGCCGGCGCAGCAGGGAGACGAACCAGGAGTAGGGGTTGAGCTGCTGGGCGCTGTCACGCAGCGCGGCGGTGACGCCCCCGGAGACGGCGCTCAAATCGTCGTCGGAGAGGGCCAGCTTGCGCGCCGTGCGCGGGTCCTCCAGCTCGTAGCCCAGCTCGCCGGCCAGGCGGCGGAGCGTCGCCTCGGCCTCGTCGGTATCGGAGCACGCACGCAGCTGCGCGCGCAGGGAGGCGTCCTGCTCGATGAGCTGTGCAAAATCCTTCATGGCGATCTTCTTCATACTTGCCTCACCTCAAGGCTCCTCGCCCAGCGCCCCGCGCAGATGGCGCAGGGCCGACTGGTGCAGGCGCTTTGCCGCGCCGTAACTGAGCTCCATTTTATCTGCGATCTCGCGCAGCGAGTTGTTTGCGTAGTAATGCAGCACGATCAGATCCCGCTCCGGCTCGGGCAGGGCGCGCAGCGAGCGCGCGAGGGCCTCGAGCCCGTCGGCGGTGACGAGCGCATCCTCCATGCTGTCCTGCGAGGGCAGCTCCTCGTCCAGCGGCGCGTGGACGCGCCGGGTGCGGTAGTAGTCCACGACCGTGTTCCGGGTGATCGTATATATGTAGGAGGAAACACCTTCCCCGCGCTCGGAGCTGAAATGCTCCAGCGCCTTCCGGAATACCTCGCTGCACAGATCCTCCGCGTCCCGCGCGTCGCTGACGTGGCTGCGGATGTAGTCAAGGACCTTCGGCCGGTATTCGCGGTAAACAGTGTCAAACCATTCCGCGTTCGTCATTTTCCGGCTCCGTTGCGTCCTTTGTCGGCAGTTCAACGCCCCCGGCCGCCATGGCCAGCTCTTCGTCCGGGATGGCCACCGGTCGATTTTGGGCGTACTTGTCCAGCACCTCGTCAATCACGCTCTGCAAGGCGGCGGTCGGCTCGAAGCGCTGATAATCAAACAAATCTCTTATTGCTGATTCCAGCATTCGATCTCCTCCTCCAGCCGGATCGCCAGGTCATAGGGTCCCGCGGCGGGCCTCTCCGCCGCGATAGCTTCAAAGCGAAGCAGCGTATTGTGGATCTTCCCGGCCAGGGCGGAGAGGCGCTCTGCGCGGTCCTCGCCCTCGGGCACGTAGTTTTCCAGCCGCCCGCCGACGTATCGCTCCCCCTCGATACCGAGGAAGAGCTCCGAGAGCGCCCGGTCATAGCGGCCCAGCGCGGCGGCGATGCCCGCGGCGTCGGCCACCAACTCGTCCCAGACCGCGTCCTTCTTGTCCGGAAACAGTCTGCGGCAGAGCACGTGGGTGCACTCATGGGTCTTGCGGATGGTGTGGGACAGCCGGAGCCACTCCGACTCCGGATAGCCCGCGCGCTGCGCCGGTACGGCGCTGTACGGCCCCTCCGAGAGTACGATCAGCACGTCCCGGTAGTTGGCCCTGTCCGAGGTGAAGCGCTTGAACTCCGCCTCCCAGTCCGCCCCGTCGCCCTGCGCGAGGAGAAACCGGGCCTTATGGGCGCGGATCTTCGTCCAGTTGACC
>JAUNNC010000222.1 GCA_030531585.1 Eubacteriales bacterium
CCGTTGTGGGGGTTGCTTCCGCTGCTGCTTTCTCGGATTCCGGATCGACCGATGCTTCCGACGCGGCAGTCTCCGCCTCCGGTGCGGCCGATGCGTCCGCCGCGGCAGTCTCGGTCGGCGCCAGTCCCCAGTCGCTCCAGGTCTCGGGGCTGAGCTTCTCCAGCGAGTCGATCACCACGACGCAGTCGGGGCGCACACGCTGCATGAGCGCGCGCATCTGCGCCTCCGGGATCACCACGCAGCCTTTGGAAAAGGGCCGGTCCGGCCGGAGGCAGTGCACGAAGATCGCCGAGCCGAGCCCGGGCGTCCCCTCCGCGTTGTAGCTGAGACTCAGGGCATACTGATAGGCGGGGTCAAAGTCCGCGAGGTGCTCGCTGTCCGCGGTGTTCAGGTCGGGCAGATCCTTGATGCTGACCATCTCGTTGTAATGATAGCCCTTGCGCTGGTCCCCGGACCAGTAATCGTCCCCGGTGACCTGATGGTACGAAATGGCGCAGCCCGGGTCCTCCGCGATACCGAACGCGGCGTTGAACGTGAAGGTCCCGACAGGGGTCTTGCCGTCGCCCTCGACCTCCTTGCCGAGGCCGTTTTTGCCGATGTAGCCGGGCGTCGTCAGGACCTGTCTCCATTTGCCGCTGCTGTCCTTCTCATGCAGGGAGACGGTCGCCGTCGTCTCGCCGACGCCCGCCGCGACAAAGAGCTGACTTGCGTCCTGCGCCTCGGGCAGCGCAGCGACCCAGTCCGGGGAATACTCCACGGGGACGCGGTCCTCCGCCATCTCCTCCGCCCAGCGGAAGCTGCCGGTCTTGACGACCTCATCGCCGTAAATGGTACGAAAATCATTCTTCATGGAGATCACATGAAATCCGTAGTCCTCCCACTTCTCCTTCAGGGACTGCACCTTCTGCTCGTTGCCGTAGTCGCGCGTCTCATCGTCGGCGATCAGCATGAAGGCGGCGCTGCGATAGGCGTTGTTGCTGATGGTAAACATGTGCATGCTGACGTCGCCGCTGCTGTTGCCGAACGAGAGCACCGGCTGCTGACCGATGTCCTGGACGATCTGCCGCACCTTGTTCATCTTGAGGTTCTTGATGATGAGCTTATCCGTGCGCACCACGTCGTCGTCGGCCTTGAACACATAGTCCAGGCCGTCGGCGTCCCCCTGGCCGGTCGCGTCGTAGACGACGTCCATGCCGATGATGTTCGCATAGGGGATGTCGATCATGCCCTCGAGCAGCGCGCGGCAGATGGCGCGGTCGCTGCCGCTGCAGACATAGACCCGGAAGTCGTTGTCCTGCAGATAGTCGATGACCTCGAGCATGGGCTGATAGAACGCGGTGGCGTAGGTCATGCCCTCAAAGCCGTCCACGTCCCGGATCAGGCACTCGTTGACGAAGGCGGCGAACTCCTTGAGCGTCAGCCCGGCGTAGGCGGAGGCCGCATGGTTGGCGTGCAGCAGATCCATATGGTCGGGGAACTGCTTGTCCATCGCGTGGTCGCGCAGCATGCGTCCGAACTCCAGCATCTCGGCGTCCGGTTCATAACTGGGGTCCTTGAGGATACGCCAGGCCAGCAGGTAGTATTCCAGATAGGTCGGGAACAGCTCGCCGTAGAGGGTGCCGTCCATGTCGAAGACCGCAATGCGGTCGGACACGGGGATGTAATCCGGGCTTTCCTCGTCCGTGACGGCCTCGACGTACTCGATCAGCGTGTTGAGTGCCGGCGCGTCTTCGTTCCAGTCGGCGAAGACGTCCTCATCGGCCTCCTCTTCCCCGGGGTCCGTGGATTCGTCCGTCGGCATGTCCGCGGCGTCTTCCCCGCTCCCCTCCGGATCGGCGAAGGCGTCTGCGTAGCTGTATCCTTCCTCGACGTTCGAGAGCTCCTCCGTCAGCATTTCCGCGACGGTTTCCGCGCTCTCCTGCGGCGCGGCGGACTCCTGTTTGGGCCCGTCGGCGAAGGCTGTGCCGCAGCACAGGCCAAGGGCCATGACGATTGCCAGAATGAGCGCTAACGTTCTTTTCATGGATATGTCCCTCCTGCTTCAAACATAGCGGATTCCGTGAGTGCTTCCTCACATTATGTCAATTATATTATAATACACAAAATTTGCCGAATGTCCAGACTCTTTGCCGGAAAAAACAAATAAGCTGCCGACATTTTGCCGACAGATTATCTGTTTTTTCTGTTTTTCTCAGAACTTTATCTTCAGCTGATGACTGGCCGTGAGCGAGTTGGGGTCCTTGATCTTGTTCCAATCCATCAGCTGC
>JAUNNC010000069.1 GCA_030531585.1 Eubacteriales bacterium
CGTGCCGACCGCGCACATCCCCTATCTCAACATTGTCGCCGCTGCGCTACTCAAGGGCGTCTACCGCGTCCTCGGGCAGGGCGCGCCCTGGCACACCCTCAGCCAGTACGCGCTGCTCCTTGCGAGCTTCACGGCGCTGGGGGCGGTGCTGAACGCGCGGCTCGGCGTGCTGCGCGGGAGTCTTGTGACCCTGGGGCTGCTGCTCTTTTTCGGTCTGGACGCGCTGACCCTCATCAACTATACCAAGACCGCAGCCGTCTGTACGGTGTGCGGCATGGTGCTGACCGTGTACGCCGCGGAAAACGGCGGAAAGCGCGCGGCGCTGCTGTGCGGCGGCGCGCTCTGCCTCTTCGGCTTTCTGCTGCGCGACCGGGAATTTCTGCCCTGCTTTGCGATCACGGCGGCGCTCTGCCTGCGCCGGGTCTGGACGATCCTGAGCGCGCGCGGCGAAGGGACGGGGCGGCGCCTTGCCCGCTTCTGCCTGCCCTTCGCTGTCATCGTGCTGCTCGCCGCCGGGCTCTGGGGCGTCAACAAGGCCGCCTGGTCAAAGGAGCCCTGGGCGTCCTATGCCCGCTTCGACGCCGTCCGCGTGGCCTACTCCGACTACGGCAGACCGGCATACGGGGAGATGCCCGAGGAATACGACGCGCTCGGCCTGTCCGAGACCGACGTGCGCATGCTGTACGAGGGCAACTACTTCGACCCCGAGGTCTTCACCGGCGAGCTGATGCAGGCGATCTCGGCGGCGCGGGACGCAAAGTTCCCCGCCCGCTCCTGGGGCGAGTGCCTGGGCGAGTTCCTCGATCGCTGCATCCCGGGCTTCTTTCTCAATTACGGGATCTACGGCCTGCTCCTGCTGCTGGCCCTGTGGCTGTGCGGCGGGAAGCATGATCTCCGGGATTTCCTCGCGCTGGCCTTCGCCGTGCTGGTCTTTGTTGCCGCCTATCTCTATCTGATCCGGCGCGGCCGCTATCTGGTCGACCGCGTGGACATGGGCCTGCTCTTCTCGCTGGCCGCGGTCTGCGCGTACCTGCTGGACCGGGAACGCCTCGCCGCCGAGCGGCTTTTGAGCGCGCTTTTGCTGCTGCTCGCGCTGGCGACGGGCTTTTTCCTGGCCCGCCCGTCGTTTCGCAGCGCGCAGACCGAGGACTTCTCTGCCGAGCGCGCCGCGGTCGAAATGCTGCTGGCCGACTCGGAGCATGTGTATCTGGCCAAGCTCGACACGATCAGCGACCGGCTGTATTCCCCCTTTGAGACCGCGCCGAAGGGCTACTGGGACAAAATCGTCCTGCTCGCCGGCTACGATTTCAACCACCCGACGGTCATGGCCAACCTGCGCCGGTACGGGGTGGAAAACCCCTACCGCGACTGCATCGGCAACGAGCGGGTGTATCTGATCGAGGACGACGTCGAGCTGACGCTGCGCTATCTGCATGAGCACTACGACCCCGGCGCCGGGGCGGAGCGGGTCGAGCCCCTGAGCACGCAGACGGGGCTGCAGATCTACCGCATCCGGAAAGGGGGCGCGGCATGAGTCTGCACAAGACCTGGGAGAAGCGGAGCTGGCCGCGCGTCGTGCTGGCCTTCGTACTGAACCTCCTGTTCCTCGCCGTGATGCTGACGGCCTTCGCCCCCGCGTGGGAGACCAACGACGATCTGCTGATCTCAAAGTTCTTCGACGGCCAGCTCAGCCATAAGACGGTCTACGCCCCCTACATCCACATCTTCCTGGGCATCCTGTTCAAGACCCTGTATACCGTCTTCGGGGACGGCTTCAACTGGTACAGCGCCTGTCAGTACCTGGTGCTGCTGTGCGGCTTTACGGCCATGACCTGGGTGCTGCTCCGGCGCTTCCGGCTCTTCCCGGCGCTGGCGCTGACGGCGGTGCTGCTCGGTGCCTTCGGCACGGACTGCTATTTGAGCATGAACTTCTCCAAGCCCGCCGCGGTGGGCGTTGTGGGCGGCATGTGCCTGATGCTGCAGGCGCTGGATCCTCAGAGCGGGCGCTTCCAAAAGGTGCCGCTGACGCTCGGGATCCTGCTCGCGCTGGCGGGCTACTGCTGGCGCATGGAGCCCTTCTTCCTCTGCGGAGCGCTGACGGCGGGCGGCTGCTTCGCCGCGCTCGTCGGCCTCTGGGCGGACCATCCGGAGCTGGAGAAAAAGCAGCGCTTTACGCTGCTTGCGCGCACGCTCGCGCCCTTCGTGCTGCTGGTGGCGCTGGCGCTGGGCCTGCTCGGCGTCGACCGTTTCGCCTGGTACCGGCCGGAGATCCGGGAATACACGCGCTTTGACTACCGGCGCAGCTACTTCCTGGACTACGGCACCTACAAATACGAGGACCTTGCCGAGACCTACGAGGCGCTCGGGATCGACGAGGACTTCGCCTACATGATCGGGAACTGGAGCTTCTACGACACGGACAAGTTCACGACCCATGCGCTGGACACCCTGATCGCGGCGCGCGGCGATCAGGTCGCGCGCAAGACCCCGGGCGAGGCGCTGGGCTTCTATCTTCAGAAATGCCTGCCGGGCTTCCCGCTCGACCGGCCCTTTGCGGGCTTTGCCTTTCTGCTGGCGCTGTGGCTGGCCTGCGGCAAGCGCCGGGCGCGGGACTGGATCGGCTTTCTGTACCTGCTCGCCGTGTTCCACGGGATCTACTACATGTTCATCCTGAACGACCGCACCCTCGCCAACCGCGTGGATATCGGCCTGTTCCTGTCGATGGCGGCGGGGCTGTGCTTCCTGCTGGACGAGAAGAAGCTCGACCGGGAGAAGCTGACGCTCACGGCGGTACTGGTTTTGAGCCTCTTCGTCACCTGGCGCGCCAACCGCCCGTACTGCCGCCTCGACCCCCACAACACCATCGAGGACAAGAGCTTCGACAAGGCCGCCGTCGAACGCCTGCTCGCCGACGAGGAGCACCTGTACTTCGTCAAGCTCTGGGCGATGGACCACAACCTCTACGGACCGCTAGAGACTCCGCCCGCGGGCTACGCCGACAGGCTGGTGCACATCGGCGGCTGGAGCATGCACCACCCCGCGATCGAACAGCTGCTCGAGCAATGGCGGGTCGAAAACCCCTGGCGCGACCTGATCGGCCGGGAGGACATCCGGCTGATCGATCAGGACGTGGAGCGCTCGCTGCGCTATCTGCGGCGCTGGTACGCGCCCGGCGCGGAGGCGGAGCGCATCGAACCGCTCAGCACCGAGACGGAGCTTCCGATCTACCGCATCACGGAATAACGAAAAAGCATCCGCCGGCCGGCGGATGCTTTTTCGTTATTCAGAACTCCGTATCGTACCACTTGCTGAACACGTACAGGGCCCAGAGCGGGACGGCGCGGTTGCAGCGCAGGGAGACGTGCTCGTCGATGAGCGAGGCGACGAAGGCGGGATCGAAGATGCCCATGGCCTCGAGCTTCTCCGGCGAGAGCGCCCCGCGCAGATCGTCCAGCAGCGGCCCGCGGAACCAGTCCGCCACCGGGGGCATGAAGCCCTTTTTGGAGGCGGTCATCAGCTCCGGCGGGATCACGTCGCGGAAGGCGTCCTTGAGGATGAGCTTGCCGTTCGAGCCCTGCGCCTTGAATTCGGGCGGGATGCGGAAGGCCAGCTCCAGGACCTCCTTCGACAGGAAGGGCATGTGCGTCTCGATCCCGGCCATGCGGCTCATCGAGCCCATCTTGGTCATCATGGCCCCGTCGGCCACGACCTTGAGATCGACGTAGAGGGTGTTGGTCAGCTCGTCGGTGCTGTCTCGGTTGACCGCGTAGAGCCTTGCCACCGCGTCGGTCTCCCGGTCGGCGACCTCGCCCTTCAAAAGCGCCGCGAGGCCCTTTTCGTCCAGCCCGAGCTGGAGCATGCGCCTGCGCATCTCATAGGGGTCCATGTCCACGCAGGCCATGACCTTGCGCATCTTGCGCGTGGCGGCCGAGCGGTCCGGCAGCGCGAACACCGCGGCCTTGCCGAGCGCGCGCAGCGGCCGGGGGAACTTCATGATCTTATCCACGTAATGACGGATGAAATACTTGCTCGAGCCCGCGAAGATCTGGTCGCTCCCGTCGCCGGTGAGGACGTTGACGAGCCCCTGCTCCGCGGCGAAGCGGTTGATGACCCAGGTCGGCACGGCGGAGTCGTCCGCGAAGGGCTGGTCGAAGCCCGCGATGATCCTGTCGAGCTCCCCGAGCGCCTCGTTGTAGTCGAGCACGTAGACGTGGTGTTCGGTGTGGTGGGCCTCGGCGGCGATCTTCGCCCGCGGGCTCTCGTCGTAGGCCTCCTCCCGGAAGCCGACGGTGAAGCTGTCGATCTCGCGGCCGAGCAGGGTCGACGCCGCCCCGGTGAGGATGGTGGAGTCGATGCCGCCGGAGAGGAATACGCCGTTGCGCCCGTCGAAGCAGCGCTCGTCCGCCGCGGCCAGCAGCGCCTCGCGCAGCTGTTCCCGGCAGGCGTCGTAGTCATGGAGCATGTTCTCGCTCCGGCAGTCCACGTCCCACCAGCAGCGGTCCTCCGTGATGACGCGGCCGCCCTCGAAGCGCACCTTGAGCAGGTGCCCGGCCATGAGCGCGCGGACGCCCTCGAAGACCGTGTCCGGCGCGGGGATGAAGCGCAGAGAGAAATAGTCGCACAGACCCGCGGTCGAGAGCTTTTTTTCGATCAGGCCGCAGTTTGCGAGACGGCGCAGCTCGCCCGAGGCGAAGAAGTCCTCCCCGCAGCAGTAGTACAGCGGGAAGCCGCCGAAGTGGTCGCGGGCCAGCAGCAGGGTGTTGGCCTCGGTGTCGGCCAGGGCGAGAATGAACTTGCCCTCGAAGACGTCGAGAAAGCCGTCGCCGTACTTGCGCCAGGCGGCCAGCACGGTCTCCTCCGGGCTGGTGCAGGGGAGCGAGGCGTCGTCGCAGCGGTAGATGCAGCCGCGGAACACGCACAGCAGCGCCCCGTCCCGGTGTACCCGCTCCGCCGGGGACAGCAGCATCGACGGCGTCGGCCGCAGGCACCTCCCGTCCATCAGAGCGGCGGCCTTCTCCGGCGCGGCGAGCAAAAGGAAGGGTTCGTTCATAACACAGCCTCCCGCAGGTTTTTTCCCATTCTAGCAAACAATCCCGGCCCTGTCAAACGCTGCCGGAGAAGGGCGGGCGCTTAAAGATTTTGTTGCAATTGCGCCGCTGCGGCTTTATACTGACGTACAGTGAGAACAGAAAAAGGAGAGCTGTCAATGGAACAGAGACCCAAGAAACGCGGCGACCGCTTCGACGGCTACTGGCTGCGCGACGAGGCCCCGGCCCTCGGCCAGTTCATGGCCTATCTCATGCCCAACCGCGCCGACAACGAGGCGCATATCAGCCTCGACGTGGACTGCCGCCCGCTGGACGCCTTTCTTGCGAAAAAGAACGCGGGGCGGACGCAGGACAAATACACCTACTTCCACCTCTTCCTCGCCGCGGCGGTCAAGTGCTTTGTGCTGCGCCCGCGGATGAACCGCTTCATCTCCGGCAACCGCCTGTATATGCGCGACCACATCTCCGTGTCCTTCGTCGTCAAAAAGAAGTTTGAGGACAAGGCCGAGGAGGGCCTGGCCTACAAGCGCTACGACGAGAACGACACCGTCGACACCCTGCACGAGTCCATCATGGAGGAGATCCACCAGTGCCGCCGCGAGGACGTGCTGGACAACTCCACCGACATGATGACGAAGCTGCTCAGGCTGCCGCGCTGGCTGCTGCACATCATCGTGAACATCCTCTTCGCCCTCGACCGCAAGGGCAAGGTGCCGTACGACCTCATCAAGGCCGACCCGAACTACTCCTCCATCTTCATGACCAACCTCGGCTCCATCGGGATGGACAGCGGCTACCACCACCTCAACAACTGGGGCACCAACTCCTTCTTCGCCATGATCGGCAAGAAACACCTCGCGCCCGAGTGGCACGAGGACGGGACGTACACCGTGCGCCCGGTCATCAGCCTGGGCTTCACGCTGGACGAGCGCATCGGCGACGGCTACTACTACGCGGGTACCATGCGCCTGTTCACGAAGATCCTCGAGAACCCCGAGCTGCTCGAGCTGCCCTTCTCCACGCCGGTGGAGTACTGAACGGAAAGGAACACAGAGACAATGGAAATCACCGCAAAGAGACCCTGGCTGTCGAGCCTCGGCGACGTGCCCGCCACGCTGGAGTACTTCCACGGCTCCATGGTGGACATGGTCGAGGACGCGGCGAAGAAGTACCCCGACTACATCGCCTTCGACTTCATGGGCAGGTCCACCACCTACCGCGAGATGGTCGCGAACATCGAAAAATGCGCGCGCAGCCTGCGCACCATCGGCGTGCGCCAGAACGACCGCGTCACCATCGCCATGCCGAACTGCCCGCAGGCCATCTACATGTTCTACGCCGTGAACATGATCGGCGCCGTGGCGAACATGGTCCACCCCCTTTCCAGCGAGAAGGAGCTGGAGTTCTACATCAACGAGTCCGAGTCGGTCACGGTCGTGACCCTCGATCAGTTCTATCACAAGTTCGAGGCCATCCGGGAGAACACCTGCGTGGTCAACATCGTCATCGCCCGCATCCGCGACGCGCTCTCCCGCCCGCTGCGTATGGGCTACATGCTCACCGAGGGCCGCAAGATCAAGAAGATCCCCGAGGACGCGCCGGTCATATTGTGGGATGAGTTCATGCGTCTCGGCAAGGCCTGCTTCTGGAACTACAAGGTCGCGCGCGGGGACGACGATCCCGCAGTCATCCTCTACTCCGGCGGCACCACCGGCACGACCAAGGGCATCCTGCTGACGAACCTCAACTTCAACGCCCTGGGCCAGCAGGTGCGCGCCACCAACCCGATGTACCGCCCGGGCGACAAGATGCTCGCGGCCATGCCGCTGTTCCACGGCTTCGGTCTGGGCGTGTGCATCCACACCATGCTCGCGCAGGGCGGGCGCTGCGTGCTGGTGCCGCGCTTCACCGCCGAGAGCTATTCCAGGCTCATCACCAAGTACCGCTGCAATTTCATCGCGGGCGTGCCGACGCTGTACGAGGCGCTGCTGCGCCTGCCGAACATGGACGGGGCCGATCTGAGCAGCCTCAAGGGCGTCTTCTCCGGGGGCGACTCGCTCTCGGTCGAGCTCAAGAAAAAGTTCGACAAGTTCCTCTACGACCACAAGGCCGTCATCCAGGTGCGCGAGGGCTACGGCACGACCGAGACCGTCACCGCCTGCTGCCTGACGCCGGTCAACAAGGCCAAGGAGGGCAGCATCGGCATCCCCTTCCCGGACACCTACATCAAGGTCGTCGCGCCCGGCACCGACCGGGAGCTGCCCTACGGCGAGGAGGGCGAGATCCTGCTGGCCGGCCCCACGGTCATGAAGGAGTACATCAAGCACCCCGAGGAGACGGCCCAGACCCTGCGCAGGCACGCCGACGGCCTGACCTGGGTCTACACCGGCGACCTCGGCGTCATGGACGAGGAGGGCTTCATCTACTTCCGCGGCCGCTCCAAGCGCATGATCGTCTCCTCCGGCTACAACATCTACCCCGCCCAGCTTGAAAACGTCTTCGACTCCAACGAGTTCGTGCAGATGAGCTGCGTCATCGGCGTGCCCGACTCCTACCGCATGCAGCGGCCCAAGGTCTTCGTGACGCTCAAGCCCGGCATCCCCGCCGACGACGAGACGCGCAAGGCCATCATGGACTACGCCTCCAAGCGCATCGCCAAGTACGCCATGCCCAAGGAGCTCGAGTTCCGCGAGACGCTGCCCAAGACCCTCGTGGGCAAGGTGGCCTACCGCCAGCTCGAGGAAGAGGAGGCGGCCAAGCGCGCCGCCGGCGAGGCCTGAGCATGGAGAAGAGAAAACCCCGGCTTACGGCCCTGCTGATCGCCGTGCTGGTGCTGCTGGGGCTGGCCGGCGCCTTCCTGCTCGGCACGCGCTTCCCCGCGCCGAAGCGCAGCGGCGACGCGCGCCTGCGCTATGCGGCCGGGCGGGTGCTGTGCATCGGCGACAGCCTGACGAGCGGGACCTGCTTCGGCTCCGGCCTGGGCGGCGCCGATACCGAGCAGCGCTATGCGTACTATCTCGGCCGGATGCTCTCTGCGGAGGTCGACGTCGCCGCCGTCCCGGGCTACTCGGCCTCGGACTGGTATCCGCGCTTTGCCGACGAGCTGGACTTCTCCGCCTACGACACGGTGACGGTCTGGCTCGGCACCAACAACGGCCCTCTGGACACGCTTTCGGAGGACGTGCTGCCCTACACGGATCCGGCGGACTACGCGCCCACGGAGACCGGCTGGTACTGCCGCATTCTCGAGAAGATCCGCGCGGAGAACCCGGACTGTCTGATCCTGCTGCTGAACGTCTACGCCTCCAAGGACGAGGCGGAGGAGGTCAACCGCGGCATCGCCGCCATCGCGGCGCACTACGGCCTGCCGGTCGCGGACATGTCCGACCTCGGCGCGCCGGAGCACCCGGAGCTGCACGCGGATCTGGAACAGAATCCGCATCTCGGCAAGACCGGCAACATCGTGGTCGCCTCGCGCATCTGCGACGCGCTGGAGGCCTGGTTCCTCGCCGACCCCGCGCGCTGCGAATACGGCGTTCGTCCGCTGCATGACAACGCCTGACAGGAGAACAGCCATGAGGAAAAAAGCGATGTCGGGCGCGGCGCTCACGCTGCTGTGCTTCTGCGCCGCCTGCGCCCTGAGCATGGACTTTGCCCCCGCCGCCGTGCCGGAATCTCTGATCAGCCGCGCGGGACAGGCCCTCGGGAACCTCGCCATGAGCCTGAATACCCGGATGCTGACCTTCACGGCCTGCTTTGCCGCCTGCCTTGCGCTGGCCCTGTTCCTGCGCGGGAAGGAGGCGGAGAAGCCGGGCGCGCTGTTCCATATCTGCTGCGCGCTGATCGCGGGGGTCTGGCTGATGGCCCAGGGCTTCCAGCGCGGCAATTCCCTCGCTGTGCTGAAGGCTCCGGCGGGCCAGCTGCTCAAGAGCGCGCTGTACCTGATCGGCAGCATCTTCCTGCTCGAGCTGGCCGGGCGGGCGCTCCTGCTGTTTCTGGATTCCGGGGCGGACCTGCCGGCGTGCGGCGGGAAGCTGTGCGGGCTCTTCCGGCGCAGGCCCTTTGCCGCGTACTTTGTCTGCTTCCTGATCTTCTGCCTGCCGACCTGGATCCTCTGCTATCCCGGCTATATGGTCACCGACTCCTATGTCCAGTTGGCCTACTATTTCCAGATCTACGAATTCGCCGGGCAGCTCCCGCCGGTCCACACGCTGCTGATCGGCATCCCGGTCCGCATCGGGCGCGCGGTCGGCAGCGGCAACCTCGGCCTGTATTCCGTCGTGTGCATGCAGATGCTGTGCCTGTGCGCGCTGTCGGCCTATCTGATGAAGACGCTGGACGCTTTCGGCGCGCCGCGCTGGCTGAAGCTCTTCGCGTTCCTGACGGTCGTGATCAGCCCGAGCCATATCGTGCAGGCCGCGCTCGTCAGCAAGGATACCCCGTACTCCTACGCGGTGCTGCTGTACCTGCTGGAGATCGTGTGGATGTTCCGTCTGGGGGACGCGTACTGGAAGAGCCGGACGCACAGGCTGCTGCTGGCGCTCTCGATCGTCATGACCATGCTCCTGCGGCAGAACGGGAAGTATCTCATCTACGTCTGTACGCTGGTTTATGGGATCGTCCTGCTGGTCCGGTCCCGCCGGGGCGGCGGGGAGCGGCGCTCGCTGAGGAGCGCGCTGGTGTTCTTCCTCTGCCCGATCGTGCTCGCCCTGGCGATTGCCAAAGCGGTGGACCTGCGCTACGACATCATCCCCGGCAGCCGGCGGGAGGCGCTGTCCGTCCCCTTCCAGCAGACGGCGCGCTGCCTCATCCACCACGGCGACGATGTGACCGCAGAGGAGTACGAGGCGATCAACGCGATCCTGGACTGCGAGGAGATCACCAAATACTACTGGCCCATGGATTCCTCGGGGGTCAAGCAGTTCTACCGGGACGAGACGGGGATCCCCGAGCTGATGCGCTACTTCGGCGCCTGGCTGCGGATGGGCCTGCGCCACCCGATGACCTATCTCGAGGCGACGATGAACCAGAACTATCCGCTCTTTTCTCCGTGGATGGTCTGGACCAAGGACCACGGGAGGACCGACTCGCCGCGGCATACCCACATCTCGGGCCCGCTGGGCCTGCACGACGTCAACGTGGCCGACGATCTGGAGGATTTCCTTCGCGGACTGGACGAGGTCCTCTGCATGCTGCCCTTCCCCGGCCTGTGCGTCAACAGTGCGGGCACGACGCTGCTGCTCATTCTGCTGTGCTGCGGCGCGATCCGCAGGCGAAGGTGGGAGTTCCTGCTCTACACCCTGCCCGGTCTTCTGACGGTGGGCACGATCTTCCTCGCCCCGGTGGTCGATCCGCGCTTCATCTTCCCGGCGAGCTACGGCATGCCTCTGGTCGTGTGCTTGTACCGGAACCTGTGCCGGACCGGCAAGGCCGGAGACAAGACTGTTAACGCGGCGTAAACAATGGCCCGCGTCCCTTGACAGGCTTCGACGAAGTTTTTACAATGAAGTCAACAATCCGGGAATCAGGCGGGGCCGTGCCATGAAAGAGAAACTGCAAAATCTGTTTCGCGGCAGACAGGGCATGGATGAGCTGTCCAAGCTGCTGTTCTGGTGCGCGATCGGGGGCTATGCGCTGGCCGTTGTGCTGCCGGGCGCGCTGCGCGCCCTGCTGAGCTCCTTTGCCACGATGTTCCTGGCGGTCGCGTTCCTGCGTGCCTTCTCCCGGGACCTGCCGCGGCGCGAGGCGGAGAACCTCCTGCTCCTGCGCTGGCGGGACAGAAAAAAGCGTGAGCGGGAGGCGGCGAAGGACCGCCGGGCCCACAGCAAAGAGTACAAGTACTTCAAGTGTCCCGGCTGCGGCTGCTGGCTGCGCGTCCCGCGCGGCAAGGGGAAGATCCACATCAACTGCCGCTGCGGCTATACGCTGTACCGGAGAACCTGAATCGACAAAATACCAGCCGGATCCGAAAGGACCCGGCCGGTGTTTCATATTGTATCGAACGGTCAGTTGACCGTGACGGTCGCCTCGGCGCTGGTTTTGGTCACGCCGGTCGCGTCGGTGATGACGCAGCGGTAGGTGCCGTTGGCCTCCCCGGTGATGCCGTTTGCCCAGAGGATGGAGGTATACGTGTTCGCGCTCCGGTCAAAGGTGTTTTCCAGACGCAGACCGTACTGCTCGTTGGTGGTCGCGTCGCCGGTAAAGACCAGGGAGACCCAGCCGCCGGTGGTCTCGTTGTATTTCTGCCAGTCAAAGGAGTCGTTGATGTCCAGATTGCCCTTGGCACTGATGATGAACATGCGGTTGTATTTCCCCGCGTCGACCGGGCCGACCAGAGGCGTGATGTCCTTGGTGATGGCGATGGCCTGGCTGGCATACTGGTTGTAGGCTTCGGACTGGACGCCCGAGAGCGTGGAGTCGAGCTGGTTCAGGCGCGCGTCAAGCGCGGAGACGGACGAACTGAGTCCGCTCACGGTGCCCAGCAGCGTCTCGTTCTGGGTCTTGAGCTCGCGCCGCAGATTGGAGACCGACACCAGGCAGACCACGCACAGCAGGCAGGCGATCAGAGAGAGGATGGCGGCGGGGCTGAAAAGCTTTCCCAGCAGGGATGTGCCGCCGGCAGCTTTCCTGGGCTCCGGGTATACGGGGTCGTCGTCGTAAAAGGTCTCCTCCGTATCCTCGTCGGGGATGCGGTCGGGGACGGGGGGCGGAGCAAGCGGCTCCTCCTCGGCGGGAGGCGCAGCCTCATAGGCGGCGTCCTCGGCGCTCTCGATCAGACTGCCGCAGAAGGGGCAGACCCGGATATCGTCGTCGACGGTCTTGCCGCAATTCAAGCAGATCATATACAGCACCTTTCTTTCAAAAAAATGGGTGTTTTTCCAGCGCTGGACGTATTCTAGCACATGTGCGGTAATTTGTCAATCTTTTGTTTCTTTTCTATCCGCAAAAACGTGATTCTGCCCCCACCAACCCGAGAATCATGTCGAATTATGGGGAAAGAATTCCCCACTTCGTCGGCCTCACATCCTTCCTTATCTGAAAAAGTGACAAGAAATTTCACAGAGGAATCGGTTTACAAAAGACGGGAATGATGATAAAATAACAAATGCCCATAAACGGAGCAAAAAACATATATGGAGATGAGCGAATGGAGAGACACTACAAGACGATGGACGGCAACAACGCG
>JAUNNC010000070.1 GCA_030531585.1 Eubacteriales bacterium
ATCTGCATCACCCGCGAGACCAAGGGCATCGGCCGCGGCCAGGCCACGGCGCTGATCGACGTCTGCGCCGAGCGCGACCGCTACTTTGAGGAGACCGGCGTCTACATCCCCGTCTGCTCGGACGGCGGCATCGTCTACGACCACCACATCACGCTGGCGCTGGCCATGGGCGCGGACTTCGTCATGCTGGGCCGCTACTTCGCCCGCTTCGACGAGAGCCCCACGAACAAGGTCAACATCGGCGGCACCTACTACAAGGAGTACTGGGGCGAGGGCTCGGCCCGCGCGCGCAACTGGCAGCGCTACGACATGGGCGGCGACAAGAAGCTCAGCTTCGAGGAGGGCGTGGACTCCTACGTCCCCTACGCCGGTTCCCTCAAGGACAACGTCGCGCTGACCCTCAGCAAGGTCCGCCACGCCATGTGCAACTGCGGCGCCATGTCCATCCCCGAGCTGCAGGAGAAGGCTGTGCTGACGCTCGTCTCCCCGACCTCCATCGTCGAGGGCGGCGCGCACGACGTCATCCAGAAGGACACCTCCCCCACGATCAAGTAAGGGGGCACAGGGATGAAAAAAGTTGGGATCGTTATGGGCAGCGACAGCGACCTGCCCGTGATCGAAAAGGCCGTCAAGCTCCTGCGTGAGCTGGATATCTCCTTCGAGGCGCACGTCTTCTCCGCCCACCGCACCCCCGACGAGGCGCGCACTTTCGCCGCGGGCGCGCGGGAGGCGGGCTTCGGCGTGATCCTCGCCGCGGCGGGCATGGCCGCGCATCTGGCCGGGGCCATCGCTGCCAACACCACCCTGCCCGTGATCGGCATCCCTTGCAGGGGCCCCGCGCTGGACGGTCTGGACGCGCTCTTGAGCACCGTGCAGATGCCCTCTGGCATCCCCGTTGCCTGCGTCGGGATCGGCAACGGCGCAAACGCGGCCCTGCTGGCCGCCGAGATCCTCGCGGTGGAGGACGCCGCGCTCGCCGAAAGGCTCGCGAAAAAGCGCGAGGCTGACCGCGAAGCCGTGCTGCGCAAGGACGCGGGCATCGCCGAGCGGCTGTAAGAATTATGTAAACCATTGACTTCACAGATAAAGGAGCATCACCATGGAAAAGAAACTTGTGTACACCGGCAAGACCAAGAACGTCTACGCGCTCGAAAACGGAAACTATCTGCTCAAGTTCAAGGACGACTGCACCGGCAAGGACGGCGTCTTTGACCCGGGCATGAACGAGATCGGCCTCACCATCGAGGGCGTCGGCCGCGTCAATCTCCGCATGAGCATTTATTTCTTCGAAAAGCTCCGCGCCGCCGGCATCAAGACCCACTACGTCTCCGCCGATCTCGACGCGGTCACGATGGAGGTCCTGCCCGCGAAGGTCTTCGGCCACGGCCTCGAGGTCATCTGCCGCAGGCGGGCCGTCGGCAGCTTCTTCCGCCGCTACGGCGAGTACATCGCCGAGGGCGCTGAGCTGCCCTACTATGTGGAGACCACCTTCAAAAACGACGCTCTGGGCGATCCCCTCGTCACAAAGGACGGCCTGATCGCGCTCGGCATCATGAACGGCGCGCAGTACGACTCTCTCAAGGAGCAGACCCAGGAGATCACGTCCATCGTCGCCGGGGAGATGGCGGCGAGAGGCATGGAGCTCTACGACATCAAGTTCGAGTTCGGCTATGTGGGCGACGAGGTCATCCTCATCGACGAGATCGCCTCCGGCAACATGCGCGTGTACAAGGACGGCCGGTACATCGACCCGATGACGCTCTCTGCCCTCTTCTTCGCATAATGGGCGGTTTCTTCGGCGCGGTCTCGCACCGCGATATCGTTTCCGACGTCTTCTTCGGGACGGATTACCACAGCCATCTGGGCACCCGGACGGCGGGCATGGCCGTCTGGAACCCGGAGGGCCGCTGCGTCCGCGAGATCCACTCCATCGCGAACATCCCCTTCCGCACGCGCTTTGAGAAGGATCTGCCCGATTTTGCCGGGAACATCGGCATCGGCTGCATCAGCGACTCCGACCCTCAGCCGCTGCTGGTGCGCTCCCATCTGGGGCTCTACGCCATCACGACCGTCGGCCAGATCAACAACGGCGAGGCGCTGGTGGACACCTATTTTTCCGACCACGGCCATCAGTTCATGGCCATGGGCTCCGGCAAGGTCAACAGCACCGAGCTCGTCGCCGCCCTCATCAACGAGTGTGAGGACCTGGCCTCCGGCATCCGCCACGCGCAGGACGTGATCGACGGCTCGATGACCATCCTGCTCATGACCTCCGAGGGCTCCATCGTCGCCGCGCGCGACCGCTTCGGCAGGCTGCCCGTGCTGCTCGGCCAGGACGCGGACGGCTACTGCGTCTCGTTTGAGAGCTTCGCCTATCAGAAGCTCGGCTACCACACCTGCTACGAGCTCGGCCCGGCCGAGATCCTGCGCATCGACGCGGACGGCTACGAGACGCTCTCCCCCGCGGGGAAGGAGATGAAGATCTGCGCCTTTCTCTGGACCTACTACGGCTACCCGAACTCGAACTACGAGGGCGTCAACGTGGAGATCATGCGCATGCGCAACGGCGAGATCATGGCCCGCGACGAGGTCGCCCACGGCAGCCTGCCCAAGGTGGACTTTGTGGCCGGGGTGCCCGACTCGGGCGTGCCCCACGCGATCGGCTTCGCCAACCGCAGCGGCAAGCCCTTTGCCCGGCCCTTCGTCAAGTATACCCCGACCTGGCCGCGCTCCTTCATGCCCTCCAATCAGGCCATGCGCGATCAGGTCGCCAAGATGAAGCAGATCCCCGTGCCCGAGCTGATCGAGGGGAAAAAGCTGCTGTTCGTGGACGACTCGATCGTGCGCGGCACGCAGCTGCAGAGCACGGTGGACTTCCTCTACGAGTCCGGCGCGGCCGAGGTGCACATGCGCTCGGCCTGCCCGCCGATCATGTACGCCTGCAAGTATCTGAACTTCTCGCGCAACAACTCCGATATGGACCTGCTCGCCCGCCGCGTCATCCGCGAGCTGGAGGGCGACGAGGGCGAGGAGCATCTCAGCGAATACGCCGACGCCTCCACCGAGCGCGGCAAGTGTCTGCTGCACGCGATCTGCGAGAAGCTGGGCTTCGACTCGCTCGGCTACCAGTCTCTCGACGGGCTGCTCGAGGCCATCGGCATCGACCGCGACAAGGTCTGCACCTACTGCTGGAACGGAAAGGAGTAAGCCATGGAACACTCGCATTCCGCATCCTACGCCGCCGCGGGCGTCGACATCGAGGCCGGCTACGAGGGCGTGCGCCTGATGAAAAAGCACGTGGAGCGCACCTTCATTCCCGGCGTCGTCTCCGGGATCGGCGGCTTCGGCGGGCTCTTCGCCCCACAGCTCGACGGCATGCGCGAGCCGGTGCTGGTCTCCGGCACCGACGGCGTCGGCACCAAGCAGCGCATCGCCCAGCTCATGGACCGGCACGATACCGTCGGCATCGACTGCGTGGCCATGTGCGTCAACGACATCGTCTGCTGCGGCGCAAGGCCCCTGTTCTTCCTCGATTACATCGCCATCGGCCGCAACGTGCCCGAGAAGGTCGCTGCGCTGGTCTCCGGCGTGGCCGAGGGCTGCGTGCAGGCCGGCTGCGCCCTGATCGGCGGCGAGACCGCCGAGCATCCCGGCACCATGCGGCCCGACGACTACGATCTCGCGGGCTTCGCCGTCGGCGTCGTGGACCGGGAGAAGATCCTCGACCCGTCCGCCGTGCGCGCGGGCGACGTGCTGCTCGCCCTGCCCTCGAGCGGCGTCCACTCCAACGGCTACTCGCTGGTTCGCAAGGTCTTTGATGTGGAGCACGCAAATCTGGGCCGCTTCGTCCCCGCGCTCGGCACGACGCTGGGCGAGGCGCTGCTCACCCCGACGCGCATTTACGTCAAGCCCGTGCTCGCAGCGCTTTCAGCCGCCGAGGTCCACGGTGTCAGCCACATCACCGGCGGCGGCTTCTATGAGAACATCCCCCGCTCCATCCCCGACGGGCTGTGCGCAAAGGTCGAAAAGGCCGCGGTGCGCGTCCCGCCGATCTTCGACCTGATCCAAAAGCTCGGCGCCATCCCCGGGCGCGACATGTTCAACACCTTCAACATGGGCGTCGGGATGTGCATGACGGTCTCCGCCGCGACCGCCGACAACGCGCTCGGCGCGCTGCGGGCAAACGGCGTCGATGCCTATGTGCTCGGCGAGATCGTTGAAGGCGGCGAAAAGCTGCTGCTCTGCTGATTATTGGAAAGGAACCGACCGACATGAAGAAAGCCAGGATCGCCGTGCTGGTCTCCGGCGGCGGCACGAACCTGCAGGCGCTGATCGACGCGCAGAAAAACGGCGTGCTCCGCAGCGGGGAGATCGTGCTGGTGATTTCCAACAACGCCATCGCTTACGCGCTCACCCGGGCGCGGGAGGCGGGCATCGAGGCGCTGACGATCACGAAAAAGGACTGCGGCGGTCAGGAGGCCTTTGAGGACGCAATGCTCGAGGCGCTCAAAGCGCGCTCGATCGACCTGATCGTGCTTGCGGGCTTTATGAGCATCCTCAGCCAGCGCTTCGTCTCGCGTTATGAGAGGCGTATCATCAACGTCCACCCCTCGCTGATCCCCTCCTTCTGCGGCAAGGGCTTCTACGGCCTCAAGGTACACGAGGCCGCGCTTGCCTACGGTGTCAAGGTCACCGGCGCCACGGTCCATTACGTCAACGAGGTCCCCGACGGCGGCAGGATCCTCCTGCAAAAAGCCGTCCCCGTTCTGCCCGGCGATACGCCCGCCGCCCTGCAGAAGCGCGTCATGGAGCGGGCGGAATGGATCATCCTGCCCGAGGCGGCCGAATTGGTCTCCTCCAAGATCATCAAAGAAAAGGAGTACAGACAATGACGGATTTTCTCGCGTTTCTGAGGAGCAACCCCTATCCCGGCAGAGGCATCGCCGTCGGCCGCGGCCGCGTCTACTACTTCATCATGGGCCGCAGCGAGAACAGCCGCAACCGCATCTTCTCTCTGACCGACGACGGCATCCGCACCGAGGCCTATGACGCCTCCAGGCTCACCGACCCGAGCCTGATCATCTACCATCCGGTGCGCAAAATGGGCGACAGCCTGATCGTCACCAACGGCGACCAGACCGACACCATCCGCGACACGGGCGACTTCCGCGCGGCCCTCGCCACCCGGGAATACGAGCCCGACGGGCCAAACTGGACGCCCCGCATCTCCGCCATCCTCAACGCCGACGGCAGCTTTTCGATCTCGATCCTCAAACGCGTCGACGGGCGCTGCCTGCGCTGCTGCTACGACTACGAGGGCTGCGACGAGGGGAAGGGCTACTTCATCAGTACCTACAAGGGCGACGGCTCCCCGCTGCCCAGCTTTGAGGGCGAGCCGATGCCCATCGACATGCCCGAGCCGGAGGCGGTCTGGGAGGCCCTGAACGGCGACAACAAGGTTTCGCTGTACAGCAACATCGGCGGTACCGTGAAGCTTTTCAATAAACATCTGGGAGATTGAGCGATGAAAGAATTTGAACTCAAATACGGCTGCAACCCCAACCAGAAGCCCGCGCGCATCTACATGAAGGACGGCTCCGAGCTGCCGGTCAGCGTGCTCAACGGCCGCCCCGGCTACATCAACTTCCTCGACGCGCTCAACTCCTGGCAGCTCGTCAAGGAGCTGAAGGAGGCCACCGGCCTGCCCTCCGCCGCCTCCTTCAAGCACGTCTCCCCCGCCGGTGCGGCCGTCGGCCTGCCGCTGAGCGAGACGGACAAGAGGATTTACTTCGTCGCCCCCGACGCCGAACTGAGCCCCATCGCCTGCGCCTACATCCGCGCCCGCGGCGCCGACCGGCTCTGCTCCTACGGCGACTGGGCCGCGCTCAGCGAACCCTGCGACGCCGCGACCGCCGCCTATCTCAAGGACGAGGTCTCCGACGGCGTGATCGCCCCGGGCTACACCGACGAGGCCCTCGCCATCCTGCGCACCAAGAAGAAGGGCAACTACAACGTCGTGCAGATCGACCCCGCCTACATCCCCGCCCAGCAGGAGTGCAAGGACGTCTTCGGCGTCACCTTCGAGCAGGGACACAACAATTTCAGGATCGACGAAAGCCTGCTGCAGAACATCGTCAGCAAAAACAAAGAGCTGCCCGCGCAGGCGAAGATCGACGCCATCGTCGCCCTCATCACGCTCAAATACACCCAGTCCAACTCCGTCTGCTACGTCAAGGACGGGCAGGCCATCGGCGTGGGCGCGGGCCAGCAGAGCCGCATCCACTGCACGCGCCTGGCCGGACAGAAGGCCGACAACTGGTATCTGCGCCAGCATCCCAAGGTGCTCGCGCTGCAGTTCGTCGACGGCATCCGCCGCCCCGACCGGGACAACGCCATTGACGTCTACACCTCCGACGAGTACGAGGACGTGCTGCGCGAGGGCGAGTGGCAGCGCGTTTTCAAGGTCAGGCCCGAGGTACTGACGGCTGAGGAGAAAAAGGCCTGGATCGCCACGCAGAGCGGCGTGACCTGCGGCTCCGACGCCTTTTTCCCCTTCGGCGACAACGTCGAGCGCGCCCGCAAGTCCGGCGTGCAGTTTATTGTCGAGCCCGGCGGCTCCATCCGCGACGACCATGTGATCGCCACGGCGGACCGCTACGGCATGGTGCTGGCCTTCACCGGCATGCGCCTGTTCCACCATTGAGGTGTCAAGCATGAAGCTGATGGTCATCGGAGGCGGCGGCCGCGAGCACGCCGTCATCCGCAAATTGAAAGAGAACCCCGACGTCACGGAGATCTACGCCCTGCCCGGCAACGGCGGCATCGCTGCCGACGCGACCTGCGTGCCCATCGGGGCCAAGGACATTGAGGGCATCGTCCGCTTTGCGCGGGAGCATGCGATCGACTACGCCGTGGTCACGCCCGACGACCCGCTGGTGCTCGGCTGCGTCGACGCGCTCGAGGCGGTCGGCGTGCCCTGCTTCGGTCCCTGCGCCAAAGCCGCCGCCATCGAGGGCAGCAAGGTCTTCGCCAAAGATCTGATGAAGAAGTACGGCATCCCCACGGCCGCGTATCAGAGCTTTTCGGACATGGACGAGGCGCTGCGCTTTCTCGAGACCGCGCCCATGCCCACGGTCGTCAAGGCCGACGGCCTCGCGCTCGGCAAGGGCGTGCTCATCGCAAAGACCCGCGCGGAGGCGAAGGAAGCCGTCGTGGAGATGATGCGGGACCACAAGTTCGGCAAAAGCGGCGACAGGATCGTGATCGAGGAGTTTTTGGAGGGTCCCGAGGTCTCGGTCCTCGCCTTCACGGACGGCAAGACCGTCGTGCCCATGGTCTCCTCGATGGACCACAAGCGTGCCGGCGACAACGACACCGGTCTCAACACCGGCGGCATGGGCACCGTCGCGCCGAACCCCTGCTATACCGAGGCGGTCGCCGCGCGCTGCATGGAGGAGATCTTCCTCCCGACGGTCCGCGCCATGAACGCGGAGGGCCGAACCTTCAAGGGCTGCCTCTACTTCGGTCTGATGCTCACGAAGGACGGGCCGCGCGTCATTGAGTACAACTGCCGCTTCGGCGATCCCGAGACGCAGGTGGTGCTCCCCCTGCTGGAGAGCGACCTGCTCACGATCATGCGGGCCGTCACCGAGGGCCGTCTCAGCGAGGTCGAGGTCCGTTTCCGCAGGCAGTACGCCTGCTGCGTGATCCTCGCCTCCCGCGGCTACCCCGAGCACTACGAGAAGGGCTTCCCCCTCACGATCCCCGAGGCTGTGCGCGAGCATGTCTACGTCGCGGGCGCTGCGCTCAAGGACGGCGAGCTCGTCACCAGCGGCGGGCGCGTGCTCGGCTGCACCGCCGTGGCGGACACGCTGCCGCAGGCCGTCGCGCAGGCCTATGCCCTCGCCGGGCAGATCCGGTTTGAAAACGCCTATTGCCGCACCGACATCGGGCAGCGCGCCCTGCGCGCCCTCTGGGGGGAATGAGATGGTATACAGAGTCTTTGTGGAAAAGCGCTCCGGGCTCGACAACGAGGCCCGCGCGCTGCTGAACGACGCGCACGGCCTGCTCGGCGTCGAAGGTCTCGAGCGGGTGCGTCTGTTCAACCGCTACGACGCGGAGAACATCACGCCCGAGCTCTTCGATTACGCCATCCGCACCGTCTTCTCCGAGCCACAGCTCGACCTTGTGTACCCCGAGCCCGACGCGGATGACGCCGCCGCGGTCTTCGCCGTGGAATACCTGCCCGGTCAGTTCGACCAGCGGGCAGACTCCGCGGCCCAGTGCATCCAGATCATCTCCCGGGGTGAGCGCCCGCTGATCCGCTCGGCCAAGGTTTATGCGCTGTACGGGTCGCTGACCGATGCGGAGCTGGCCGAGATCAAGAAGTACGTCATCAACCCCGTGGAGGCGCGCGAGGCGTCATTGGAAAAGCCCGCGACGCTCGCGGTCGACTACGCTGTTCCCACCGAGGTCGCGGTGCTCGACGGCTTCAACGCGCTGGACCGCGCGGGACTCGAGGCCTTCGTCAAGGACTGGGGCCTTGCCATGGACGCGGACGACATCGCCTTCTGCCAGAGCTATTTCCGCTCCGAGGGCCGGGAGCCGACCGTCACCGAGATCCGCGTGCTGGACACCTACTGGTCGGACCACTGCCGACACACCACCTTCAACACGGTCATCGACAGCATCCGCTTCGACGATCCCCTGCTCCAGCGCGCGTATGAGGACTATCTGCGCACGCGCGAGAGCCTCGGGCGCACAAAGCCGGTCTCTCTGATGGACCTCGGCACCATCGCCGCGAAGGCCCTCAAAAAGGCCGGCAAGCTCGACAAGCTCGACGAGAGCGAGGAGATCAACGCCTGCACCGTGAAGATCGACGTGACGGTAGACGGCGTGACGGAACCCTGGCTGCTGCTGTTC
This sequence comes from Eubacteriales bacterium, assembly GCA_030531585.1. Taxonomy (GTDB): domain Bacteria; phylum Bacillota; class Clostridia; order Oscillospirales; family Oscillospiraceae; genus Limivicinus. Next base: position 8,923 of record JAUNNC010000070.1, read on the forward strand.
AAGAACGAAACCCACAACCACCCCACCGAGATCGAGCCCTTCGGCGGCGCGGCCACCTGCATCGGCGGCGCGATCCGCGACCCGCTCTCCGGCAGGGCCTACGTCTACGGCGCGATGCGCGTCACCGGCGCTGCCGATCCGCTCACCCCCGTGAGCGAGACCATCCCCGGCAAGCTGCCTCAGCGCAAGCTGGTGACGACCGCCGCCGCGGGCTATTCCTCATACGGCAACCAGATCGGGCTCGCCACCGGGATCGTGGACGAGCTGTATCACCCCGGGTACGCTGCCAAGCGCATGGAGATCGGCGCGGTCATCGCCGCGGCCCCCGCCGCGAATGTCCGCCGCGAGACCCCCGCCCCCGGCGACGTGGTGCTCCTGCTCGGCGGGAGCACGGGCCGCGACGGCATCGGCGGCGCGACCGGCTCCTCCAAGGCCCACAACGCCCACTCGGTCGAGACCTGCGGGGCCGAGGTGCAGAAGGGCAACGCGCCCGAGGAGCGCAAGCTTCAGCGCCTGTTCCGCAGCGGCGAGGCCTGCCGCATGATCAAGCGCTGCAACGACTTCGGCGCGGGCGGCGTCTCCGTCGCCATCGGCGAACTGGCCGATGGACTGGAGATCGACCTCAACGCCGTGCCCAGGAAGTACGAGGGGCTGGACGGCACCGAGCTCGCCATCAGCGAGAGCCAGGAGCGTATGGCCGTCGTGGTCGAGGCGGAGAACGTGGAGCGCTTCCTCGCCCTCGCCGCCGCGGAGAACCTGCAGGCCTGCCCCGTCGCCGTCGTCAAAGCAGAACCCCGTCTCGTCATGAACTGGAACGGGAAGCGCATCGTGGACCTCAGCCGCGCCTTTCTCGACACCAACGGCGCCGAAAAGCACGTCAGCGCCGAGCTTGCTGCGCCCCGGCCCTTTGGCCGTAGCGTGCCGGAGGACTTCGCCGCCGGGATGCGGGCGCTGGCCTCCGATCTCAACTGCTGCTCCCGCCGCGGCCTGAGCGAGCGCTTCGACTCCACCATCGGCTCCGGCACCGTGCTCATGCCCTTCGGCGGGAAGAATCAGCTCACGCCCGTACAGGCCATGGTGCAGAAGGTCTCGGTGGAGTACGGCCGCACGGATGACTGCTCGCTGATGGCATGGGGCTACAACCCCTTTATCACGGAAAAAAGCCCCTATCACGGGGCCTACCTCGCGGTTGTGGAATCCGTCTGCAAGCTGGTCGCCTCCGGCGCGGCGTTCCGCGACGTCTATCTGAGCTTTCAGGAGTATTTCGAGCGCCTCGGAAAAGACCCGAAGCGCTGGGGCAAGCCCGCCGCCGCCCTGCTCGGCGCGTTCGAGGCGCAGATGGGCCTCGGCGTCGCGGCGATCGGCGGCAAGGACTCGATGAGCGGCTCGTTTGAGAAGCTCGACGTGCCGCCCACGCTGGTCTCCTTCGCCGTCACGACGGCAAAGACCGGCGACATCGTCTCGCCGGAGTTCAAAGCCGCGGGTCACCGCGTGATCCGCCTGGCCCCGGAGTACGGTCCGGACGGGCTGCCGACCGCCGCGTCTCTTCTCGCTCTCTTTGACCGCGTGACAGAGCTGTTGCGCTCCGGCAAGGCCGTGAGCTGCTATACCCCCGGCATGGGCGGCGCCGCCGAGGCGGTCATGAAGTCCGCGTTCGGCAACGGCCTCGGCTTCCGCTTCGCGGAGGGCGTCACGCCGGAGCGGCTTTTCGCTTACGACTACGGCGCGTTCCTGCTCGAGGTCACCCAGGATGTGCCCGGCGAGGCGCTCGGTACGGTCACCGGCGACGGGCTGTTCACCCTCGGCTCGGAATCCGTCTCCGCGCGGGAGCTTCTGGGACTTTATGAGGACAAGCTCGAAAGCGTGTATCCCTGCAACATCCCGACAGCCGATCAGCCGACGGAGACCTTCACCTATCGCGCCGTCTCCCGGCCCGCCCCGGTACTCCGCTGCGCAAAGCCGAAGGTCCTGATCCCCGCCTTCCCCGGCACGAACTGCGAATACGACAGCGCCCGGGCCATGCGCGACGCGGGCGCCGAGGCCGAGATCCTCGTCGTGAACAACCTCTCTGCCGATTCAATCGCCCGCAGCGTGGAGCGCTTCGCCGATGCGCTCAAAGACGCGCAGATGATCTTCATCCCCGGCGGCTTCTCCGGCGGCGACGAGCCGGACGGCTCCGCCAAGTTCATCACGGCTTTCTTCCGCTCCGCGGCGGTGCGGGAGGGCGTGACCGAGCTGCTGGACAGGCGCGGCGGCCTCATCTGCGGCATCTGCAACGGCTTCCAGGCGCTTATCAAGCTGGGCCTCGTCCCCTACGGAAAGATCATCGACACCGACGAGAGCTGCCCGACCCTGACCTTCAACCGCATCGCGCGGCACCAGAGCCGCATCGTGCGCACGCGCGTGGCCTCGAACAAGTCCCCGTGGCTTTCGCTGACCGAACCCGGCGAGATCTACAGCGTGCCCATCTCCCACGGCGAGGGGCGCTTCCTCGCGAGCGAGGACTGCGTCCGTGCTTTGGCGGAAAACGGGCAGATCGCCACGCAGTACGTCGATCCTGACGGACACGCGAGCGCGGACGTGCATTTCAACCCCAACGGTTCGGCCTTTGCGGTTGAGGGCATCACCTCGCCGGATGGTCGCGTCTTCGGCAAGATGGGCCACGCCGAGCGCATCGGTGCCGGTCTGTACAAAAACGTCCCCGGCAATTACGATATCCGGATGTTTGAAGCGGCAGTCCGCTACTTTCGATAAGGAGGATGAATATGGCATACAAAACCGACATTGAAATTGCCCAGGCGTGCCGGATGCAGCCCATCGCCGAGGTCGCGGCGCGGGCGCATATCGATGAGCAGTATCTCGAGCAGTACGGGCGCTGGAAGGCCAAGGTCGACCCGGCTCTGCTGCGCGGCAGCGACAGACCGGACGGCAAGCTGGTGCTCGTGACGGCCATCACGCCCACGCCCGCGGGCGAGGGCAAGACCACGACGACCATCGGCCTGTCCGATGGCCTGCGCCGCATCGGCAAGGACGTGATCGTCGCCCTGCGCGAGCCCTCGCTCGGCCCGGTGTTCGGCATCAAGGGCGGCGCCGCGGGCGGCGGCTACGCCCAGGTCGTGCCCATGGAGGACATCAACCTCCACTTTACCGGCGACTTCCACGCCATCGGCGCGGCCAACAACCTGCTGGCCGCCATGCTGGACAACCACATTCAGCAGG
>JAUNNC010000003.1:0-1915 GCA_030531585.1 Eubacteriales bacterium
TCGCGCGCTGGACGGCCTCGCACGGATATGTGACCATCTTCCTGTTCGACACCGGGCGCAGCCAGCAGCTGTATGCGGGTGGGGAGATCATCAGCCGCGGGGCCGACGGTTACGATCCCGCGGTACACGGCAAGCTTTTCCCGGTCCGCTTTGCCGACGGTTTGTACCAGATCGCCATTGACGACTCCAGCCAGCTCCGCCAGCGGCAGGTGGTGAACATCGTCTCCATTGTCGGCGCGGGGCTCTGCCTCCTGATCGTCGAATTCTGGTACACGGACCGGCTGACGCGGCGCATCATCGCGCTGTCGCGGGAGGCCAACGCCGTCAGCTCCGGCGAGCTGGACCGGCACATCCCCGTCAGGGGGGAGGACGAGCTCGCGGATCTCGCGGCCTCGATGGAGGAGATGCGCCAGTCGGTGATCGAGCGGCTCGGCAGCGAGAAGCGCGCCTGGGAGGCCAACGCCGAGCTGATCACCTCCGTCTCGCACGACATCCGCACCCCCATGACCTCGCTGATCGGCTATCTGGAGCTGCTGCGCGAGCGGGACTCCGACGCGGAGACCCGCCGCCAGTTCGTTGACTCGGCCTACGGCAAGGCCATCGAGCTCAAGGACCTGACCGACCAGCTCTTCCGCTACTTTCTGGTCTACGGCAAGGCCGAGCCGGAGCTTGCGCTCGAGCGTACGGACGCTCTCGTCCTGCTCGGGCAGCTTCTGGGCGAGGCGGAGTTCGATCTCACGGAGGCGGGCTTCACCGTGCAGCGCATCGACTTTGAGGGGGACTGCACGCTCGTGGTGGACCCGATCCAGCTCAAGCGCGTCACGGACAATCTGGTCTCCAATATCAAGAAGTACGCCGACCCGCTGCAGCCCGTCGTGTTCCTCTCCGAGCTCGGAGACAGTCGGCTCAGCATTACGGTGTCGAACGCCGTCTCCCCCGACCTTGCGCGGCGGGAGAGCACAAAGATCGGCCTGCGCACCTGTGAGAAGATTCTGTCCGCTCTGGGCGGCAGCTTTCAAACGCGCACCGAGGACGGCCGTTTCGCCGCCGAGCTCACGCTCCCGGCCGAGCGGGAATAACCCGAAACTCAGGGGCCGCTGCAAGCTTTTCATCTTGCAGCGGCCCCTGGTTTTTTTCTGTTTTTTTTACGTCCGGCCCTCCCGCTTTTTCAGCGCCAGCACCGGGATAAAGCACAGCAGCAGCACGGCCGCCGCGGCCAGAAAGATGCCCGGCGTGGGCACGGTCTTGACCTGCCCGAGCTCGATGTAGGTGCTGTCGCTGCCGCGGATGACGGCGGCCCCGATCGCCGGGCCGATGATCATGGGCAGCAGCACCGCGAAGATCATGCGGATGCCCTGGAAGTGCCCGACCCGGTCGGGCGGTGTGCAGTCGCGGATCTCGGCGCCGAGGGCGGCGGAGCACATCATGTAGCCGCTCATCATCACGGTACCGGCCACCATCACGCCCGGGCCGCTGCGCACGAAGTACATCCCGGCAAGCCCCGCGAGCATCACGCCCGCCGCGGGGAACACGAAGCGCAGCTTGCCGACGCGGTCGATGAAGCGGCCGGACACGACGCTCGCGGCGGAGGCGAGGATCAGCACCACCCCGAGCACGATCGCGTAGTCTTTGATGCCGAGGAAGTTCTGCAGATAGATGATGAGGAAGGGGAAGAAGACCTGCACCGCCACCGAGAACAGGCAGAAGGCCGCAAACGAGAGGTAGAGCGCGGGGTTTTCCCGCACGACATTCGGCGAAAGGCCGTAGAGCAGACTTTTCAGACCGCCGGCGTTTTCGCTTCTGACCGCCTCGTCCTTCACGAGGAAGACGGCGATCAGACCGACGGCGCTCACCGGCGCGGCGCAGGTGCCGATGACCGCGGGCCAGGGCACCTGCGGCGGGGGCGCGTCGAAGT
>JAUNNC010000003.1:1925-57914 GCA_030531585.1 Eubacteriales bacterium
CCGCAGATGCCGAAGAACTCCTTCCACTTCCCCTGCTGCGTTAGCCCGTCGAAGAGTCCGAAGATGATGAGCATGGACACGAGCGGCAGGATGGCCAGCACGCTCTCGGCCCGCCCGCGGTTGGTCTCGTCGGTAACGTCGGTGACGTAGGCGTTGAAGGCCGCGTCGTTTGCGGTCGAGCCGAAGAAGGTCATCACGCAGTCCATGACCACGACGAGCGTGGCCGCGGCCGCGGCGGCGTTGGCCTTCGGGAAGAGCCGCGCGGCGTTTTCCGGGGTGATGAGGCCGAAGGCTGCGGTGGACAGGCCCCACAGCAGATAGCCCGCGCAGATGAAGGCCTTGCGCTTGCCGAGGCGGTCCGACAGCGCGCCCATCAGCAGCGTCGTCAGCGTGGCGGCCGCTGCGGACCAGCCCACCATGGCCGCGATATAGCCGGGGTCGGTGGAGATGGTGTTGTAGAGGAACACGTTGAAGTACATGTTTTCGATGGTCCAGGCGAACTGTCCGAACAGTCCGATGAGGATCAGCGCCGCCCACTTGCGCGCGCCCAGCCTTGTCGTCGTCATCGTTTTCCCTCTCCTCCCGCGTCTTATCCGCACACGATGTTCATCAGGATCTCCACGGCCTTGTCCATGTTCTCGGCCGTGATATGCTCATAGGGCCCGTGGAAGGCCGCGCCGCCGGTGCCGAGATTCGGGCAGGGCAGGCCGCGGAAGCTCAGCTGCGAGCCGTCTGTCCCGCCGCGCACCGGGCGGATCACCGGCTTGAGCCCCGCCGCCTCCACGGCGCGCAGGGCGCGGTCCACGACGTCCTCGTGTCCCTTGAGCGCCTCGGCCATGTTGCGGTATTCCACCCAGAGCGAGAGATTCACCGTGCCGTAGCCGTATTTTCCGTTCATGGCGGCCGCGATCCGGCGCATCCTGTCGCAGCGCTCGTCGAAGCGCGCCGCGTCGTGGTCGCGGATGATATATTTGAGCTCGGCGCGGCTGACGTCCCCCGTGATCCCGGTCACGTGGAAATAGCCCTCGTAGCCCTCGGTCCTGGCGGGGATCTCGTCCGGCGGCAGCATGGCGTTGATCTCCATGGCGACGAGCGAGGCGTTGATCATCACGTCCTTGGCGGAGCCGGGATGGACGCTCACGCCGCGGATCCTGAAGGTGGCGGCCGCGGCGTTGAAGGTCTCGCAGTTGACCTCCTCGAGCGCGCCGCCGTCCACGGTATAGGCGCTGGCCGCGCCGAAGCGTTCGAGGTCCAGCAGCGCCGCCCCGTGTCCGATCTCCTCGTCCGGGGCGAAGCAGACCGCGACGCCGACGTGGCTCCGATTTTCCTTCATCAGGCGCTCGCAGGCCGTCAGGATCTCCGCGACCCCCGCCTTGTCGTCCGCGCCCAGGAGGGTCGTGCCGTCGGTGGTGATGAGGGTCTGTCCGAGGCAGGCCATGAGATCCGGGAACTGCGCGGGATTGAGCACCAGTCCGCTGTGGCCGAGCGGGAGTCTTCTGCCGTCGTAATCCGGGTGCATCCTGGGCCGGACGTTTTTCCCGCTGAAATCCGGGGCCGTATCGATGTGGGCGATCAGTCCGATCACGGGCTCCGACTCGCGTCCGGGCGTCGCCGGCAGGAAGCCGTAGGCGTAGGCGTGCTCGTCCGCGTAGACGCGTTTGAGTCCCATCGACTCCATCTCCGCCTTCAGAAGGCGTGTCATCGTGATCTGCTTGATCGTGCTGGGCGTCTTTCCCGCCTCATGTGCGCTCTGGCTGTCCACCGTCACATAGCGCAGCAGCCGCTCGTATGCTCTCATGCTTTCATACCTCACTATTATTTGTACAGCTCCGCCGTGACGAACATCCGTCCCTTGCGGGAGCTGCCGCCGATCTCCAGAATCTTTCCCTTGCCCGCGCCGCGCAGGGAGAGTACGTCCCCCTCCTTCACCGGCGCGTCGGCCTTGAGACACTCCGCGTAGTTCAAGCTCACGGTCCCGGCCCCGATCTGCCGCGCGCACTCCGTGCGGGAGAGGTGGAACAGTCCCGCGCACACCGCGTCCAGCCGCGCGCTCATCACCGTGAAGCGGCGCTCCTCGGTCTCGCGTTCCGGCGCGGGCTGCTCGCCGAGCGCGATCGCCTCGGCTTTGACGGCGAAGCGCCCGACCTTGTCGATGCTCTCGAGGTGGCGCAGGACGCTCGGCTGGCAGAGCACATACGCCGTATCGCCCTGCACGAGGATGTCCCCGACCCACTCGCGCCCCACGCCCATGCCGAGGATGGCGCCCATGTAGTCGCGGTGTCCCGGCTCGCCGAAGGCGGCGCGGATGCGCAGGCAGCAGATATGCTCCGCCGGGTCGAGCTCCCCCTCCTCCATCCAGTCGGGCAGGAAGAAGGCCATCGTCCGCTCGGCGTCGGCCCGGCCGCCTTCAAAGACCATGCGGCTCGCCCGCAGCGCCGGGGCATGCTCGAGGGCACAGCGCTCCGCGGGGCTGAGAAAGCCGCTTTTCGTCAGGCAGCTCTTCTGCCCGCTGCGCCGCGCCAGATCCTCACCGCGCCGAATCAGTTCCCGCATGTCCATGAAGCTGTTCCTTTACCTTCGCCTTGTGCGCGCCCTGATTGCTTTTCTCCAGCAGCGCGCCGATCTGCTCCCAGACGTCCCCGACCTCGGCCGCGAACTCCTTCGACGAGGACCGCAGCACGCCCGCGCGCAGGGCCGACAGGCGGATCAGATTGTCGCTGGTCACGACGCGCACCGCCTCGTTCTTCCCGATCTCGCCCACCAGCCGCTCGATGTAGGCGTCGCCGGTCTCGCCCTCGGCGGTGTAGGCGACGCGGAGCTTGTGCAGCTCGCTCTTCGAGCCGGGGTTGCCCGCCGTGCGGAAGCCGTCGAAGACCAGCACGACGTCCTTTCCCGTAAAGCCCGCGTAGCCGGACAGCAGATCGCAGAGCCTTTCCCGCGCGAGGTCGAGGCGCTGGGACGCCAGAGCTTTGAGCTCGTCCCAGGCGAAGATCAGGTTGTAGCTGTCGATGATCACGGTCTCCCGCCTTGCCGCCGCGGGGAGGGCTGCGGGGGCTTCGGCGCGGTTTTCCCGCCGCTGCGCGTATTCCCGGCGGCGGATCGGGCCGAACTCCCGCTCCATGATGGCCTCGAGCTCCCGCTCGTCGATGCTGATGCTGCGCAGGCGCGGCACGTCCGCGGCCTCCGCGCGGGGCTTGAGGCAGCTTTCGAGGTGCATGTACCGCGGCACCTCGTTCCATTTGATGTTGACGCCCGCCCCGTGCGCGCAGAAGACGGAGTCCGCCGGATCGTCCGTGTCCCGCTCGGGGTCGTAGCCGATCTCGGCCACGCGTCTGTCCTGATCCGGCACCGGCCGGCAGCCTCCGGCTGACACGCTCAGCCGTCCCCGCCCGTGCGACCGGGCGAGCAGCTCCTCGGCGTAGGGATTCAGCTTTGCCGCCGGGGCCTCGCCCTCGATGCGCGACATGCCGCCCAGCTCCTCCGGGGCGGAGAAGTCGGCGTCCATAGCGCGCAGGTCGCTGATGGCCCGGCCGATCTCGGCGGTCGGGACCTCGAGCGCAAAGCGGCGCCACGGCTCGAGCAGGACGCTTTTTGCCTGCATCAGGCCCTGCCGCACCGCGCGGTAGGTGGCCTGCCGGAAGTCCCCGCCCTCGGTGTGCTTGAGGTGGGCCTTCCCGGCGGCGAGGGTGATGTGCATATCCGTTATGGGCGCGCCGGTCAGCACGCCCCGGTGCTCCTTTTCGGCCAGATGGGTGAGGATGAGCCGCTGCCAGTTGCGGTCGAGCTCGTCCTCCGGGCAGATGCTGTCGAAGCTCAGGCCGCTGCCGCGCGGCATGGGCTCGAGGATCAGATGCACCTCGGCGTAGTGGCGCAGGGGCTCGAAGTGGCCCACGCCCTCCACGGTGTCCGCGATGGTCTCTCGGTAGAGGATCTGCGGCTCGCCGAGCGCGATCTCCGTGTCGAAGCGTTCCTTTACGAGGCTTCGGAAGACCTCCCCCTGGATTCTTCCCATGAGCCGGACGCGGATCTCCCCCGCCGCCGCGTTCCATTCGACGTGCAGCTGCGGGTCCTCCTGATCGAGCTCCCGGAGCTTCGGCAGCAGGAGCATGGGGTCGCAGCCTTTCGGCAGGAGCAGCCGGCAGCTCATCACCGGTTCGCTCTCCGCCTCCTCCGCGTCCTTCTCCGCGCCGAGCCCCTGGCCCGCCCGGGTCTCCGTCAGGCCCAGCGCGGCGCAGACCGTCCCGGGTCCCGCCGTCTCCGCGCTCTCGTATTTGCTGCCGCTGTAGATGCGGAGCTGACTGATCTTCTCCTCGCGCATCCCGCCGTCCGCCCCGCGGTAGGCGATCGGCGCGCGCACGCGCAGCTCGCCGCCCGTGATCTTCATCCAGGTCAGGCGCTTGCCCGCCTCGTCGCGGGAGATCTTGAACACGCGCGCCGCGAATGCGTCGCCGTACTCCCCCTGCGGGGCGAGGCGTCCGAGCGCTTCGAGGAAGCTCTCCACGCCCTCGAGCCGCAGTCCCGAGCCGAAGAAGCAGGGAAACAGCTCCCGCCCGCGGATCAGCTGTGCGAGGAACGCATCGTCGAACGTCCCCTCCGCGAGGAAGCGCTCCATCGCCTCCTCGCTTCCCAGGGCGATCTCCTCGAGGGCGCCGTCGTCCGACAGGTCGACGCAGCGCTCGGACAGGCGGGCGCGCAGCTCGTCCAGAACGGCGCCGCGCCCCGGTCCGGGCAGGTCCATTTTCGTCACGAACACGAAGGTCGGCACCCCGGCGTTCTCGAGCAGCTTCCAGAGCGTCTCGGTGTGGGCCTGCACGCCGTCGGTGCCGCTGATGACCAGCACCGCGCAGTCGAGCACCCGCAGCGTCCGCTCCGCCTCGGCGGAGAAGTCCACATGCCCCGGCGTATCCAGCAGCGTCACGCTCCGTCCGTTCAGCGTCGTCTGCGCCTGCTTGGCGAAGATCGTGATGCCGCGGGCCCGCTCGAGCCCGTGGGTGTCGAGGTAGCTGTCCCGGTGGTCGACGCGCCCCGGCTTTTTCAGTTTTCCCGAAAGGACCAGCATGGCCTCGCACAGGGTCGTCTTGCCCGCGTCCACATGGGCGAGGATGCCGAATACCGTATTGTCCGCTTTTCTCATGGCTGTTATTGTATCAGTTTTTTGGGGAAGAATCAATTCCGTTGTTATCGGTGTTATGTAACCTTTCCGTCTTTCCATAAAAAAATTTCAGCTTTTCTGAAACTTTTCCTGTATTTTCTGTAAAGACTATGATATAATCAGTTGATAGTTTGCAATTATCATTGAAAACACAAGATTTCTATAAAGGGGTTTGCCATTATGAAGAAGATTCTCGTTCTGGAGGATGAGTCCAATATCCGCAGTTTCGTGGTCATCAACCTGCGCCGCAGCGGGTTTGAGCCCATTGAGGCCGCCAGCGGTGAGGAAGCGCTCGAGAAGCTGAAGGTCAATCCGGATATCTGTCTGGCTCTTCTGGACGTGATGCTGCCGGACATCGACGGCTTCGAGGTCTGCCGCCGCATCCGCGCCTCCGGCTCGAAAATGGGCATCATCATGCTCACCGCCAAGAATCAGGAGATCGACAAGGTCACAGGCCTGATGACCGGCGCGGACGACTACGTCACCAAGCCCTTCTCCCCGGCGGAGCTGACCGCGCGCGTCGACGCGCTGATCCGCCGTCTGGGCGTGGACGAGGACGAGAAGAGCGCCAACGAGATCGTCAGCGGTCCCTTCCTGCTCAACACCCGCAACCGCACGCTGGAGAAGGACGGCCAGCGCCTGAAGCTGACACAGATCGAGTATCTGCTCATCAAGCTCTTCATGGAGAACCCCGGCAAGGCCATGAGCCGCGAGGATATCCTTGCCGCCGTCTGGGGCGGCGACTTCACGGGCGAGCTCAAGACCGTCGACGTCAACATCCGCCGTCTGCGCATCAAGATCGAGAGCGACCCGACCGAGCCCGAGTACCTGACGACCGTCTGGGGCTACGGCTATAAATGGGGTTACTAATAGGAAGTATTCTGTATGTTTGGCAATTTGAAAACCCAGCTCCTGCTCTCGGCCATCGCGGCGCTGGCTCTGCTGCTGATGGGCATCTGGGCCGCAAGCCACGCCCTGATGGGCTGGGCCACGGCGATCCTCATCGTCATCTGCGCCTACGTCATCATGGTGAACATCTGGTTCTGGGCCGCGGTCTCGCAGCCGCTGTCCCGGCTGACCGAGCATGCCCGCCGCATCTCCGAGGGCAGCTACGGCACGAAGATCGAGGGCTTCGCCGACGATGAGATCGGGGAGCTGGCCGACCAGATGAACAACATGTCCGAGAAGGCCGCCATCGCGGAGAAGACGCGCACGGAGTTCATCTCCCAGGTCTCGCACGAGCTGCGCACGCCGCTGACGGCCATCACCGGCTGGGCCGAGACCATCGCCTTCGACCCCGACGTCAAGGGCGACTCGCTGCGCGGCATCAACATCATCTCCAAGGAGGCCGAGCGCCTGACCAACATGGTCACGGAGCTGCTGGAGTTCACGCGCATTCAGGACGGACGCTTCAACCTGCGCATCGAGCTGATCGACATCGCGGCCGAGCTGGAGGACGCGCTGTTCACCTACGGGGAGCTGATGAAGCAGGCGGGCATGACCGTCAAGTACACGCCGCCCGTGACGGAGATCCCGCTGATCCCCGGCGACAGCGAGCGGCTCAAGCAGGTCTTTCTGAACCTGCTGGACAACGCCATGAAGCACGGCGGTGACGGCGGGCGGATCGACGTCAGCCTCCGGCAGGAGGACGGGCATGTGCGCGTGAACGTGCGCGACTACGGCCACGGCATCCCCGAGGCCGAGCTTCCGCACGTCAAGGAGAAGTTTTACAAGGGCAGCTCGAAGAACCGCGGCACGGGCATCGGCCTCGCGGTCTGCGACGAGATCGTCACCCGCCACGGCGGGACGCTCACGGTCTCCAACGCGCCGGAGGGCGGCTGTCTGGTCTCGGTGGCGCTGCCGATGGCGAAAAACGCTTAATCTGTATATTTAGGAGTATCCCGTATTGAAAGAAAACGCAAGCTGCGAGTTCCGCACCTCCATCGGCGGTCAGGCCCTGATCGAGGGCATCCTGATGCGCGGCCCGAAGAAGCAGGCCATCGTCTGCCGCACGGCCGACGGCCTCGTGGAGAAGACCGAGGAGCTCAAATTCATCAAAGACCGTTATCCCATCCTGGGCTGGCCGCTGATCCGCGGCTGCGCCATCTTTATCTCCTCGATGGTCAAGGGCATGCAGGCCCTGACCTGGTCGGCCAATCTCGTCCCGCTCGAGGAGCAGGGCGAGCCCGACAAGGTCGACAAGTGGATCGAGGAGCATTTTCCCGAGGACACGGCGCAGAAGCTCATCATCGGCGTGGCTGTCGTGGCGGGCGTGGCGCTGAGTCTGTTCCTGTTCATCTTCCTGCCCGCGTTTTTTGTCGGGCTCATCAAGCCGCTGACCGGCAGCTTCGTGGTCCGCAACCTGGCCGAGGGTCTGGTCCGCATTGCGATCCTGCTCGGCTACATGAAGCTCGTCACCTTCTCCGGCGACGTCAAGCGCCTGTTCAGCTACCACGGGGCCGAGCATAAGACCATCTTCTGCTATGAGCACGGCAAGGAGCTGACCGTGGAAAACGTGCGGCCCGAGTCCCGCTTTCACCCGCGCTGCGGCACGAGCTTCCTGCTGGTGGTCGTCGCGGTGAGCATTCTGGTCAACTCGGTGGTGCGGCTTCAAAACAGCTTTGCCCGCATGGGCGCCCACCTGCTGCTGCTGCCGCTGGTCGTGGGCATCAGCTACGAGATCAACCGCTGGTGCGGCCTGCACGACAACGCCCTGTCCGCGGCGCTGAGCGCGCCGGGCAAGTGGCTGCAGCGCATCACCACCAACGAGCCCGACGACGGCATGATCGAGTGCGCGATCCGCGCGCTGCAGCTCGTGATTCCGGAGGAAGCGGGCAGCGACGCCTGGGGGAATTGAGACATGAAGACCTACAACGACATCTATCTCTCCGCGCGCAACACCCTGCGCCGCCACGGCGTGGAGGCCTACGCGCTGGAAGCGCGCATCCTGGTCGCCTGCGCCGCCGGGAAGAGCGTGCAGGAGCTTTTGAAGGATCTGAACCTCTACACCACGCCGCAGGTGGAGGGCACCGTCACCGACGCCATTGCGCGCAGGCTCCAGGGCGAGCCGGTGGCCTACATCACCGGGACCTGGGAATTCTACGGTCTGCCCATGAAGGTGACGAGCGACGTGCTGATCCCCCGCCCCGATACCGAGACCCTGGTCGACGCGGTCAAGGAGCTGCTTGTGGGCCGCAAGATGGACGCGCGCATCCTGGACCTCTGCTGCGGCAGCGGCTGCATCACCTGCGCGCTGGGGCACGAGCTGCCCGCCACCAAGCTGGTGGCCGTCGACCTGAGCGCCAGCGCTCTTGAGGTCTGCCGCGAGAACGTGGGGCTCAACCGCCTTAACTCCCGCGTGATCTGCGTGCAGGCGGACGCCACGGCCTCGCCTCCGCTCGGGATCGGCACCTTCGACGTGATCGTCTCCAATCCTCCGTACATCCGAAGCGACGAGATCCCGCAGCTTGACCGCTCGGTGCGCGACTACGAGCCCGTCTGGGCTCTTGACGGCGGGCCGGACGGCCTGCGCTTCTACAAGGCCATCATCAAGTACTGGAAATCCCTGCTCCGGCCGGACGGCGCGCTGGTCTTCGAGGTCGGCGAGGGGCAGGCGGACGACGTGTGCGAAATGCTGATGGCGGCGGGCTTCAATTCCACGGCGGTGCGCCGGGACGCCCGCGGCGTCGAGCGCGTCGTGATCGGACGGATCTGAACACAACACCCATCATACATAGAAGATAAGGAAAGGGGTCACAACATGGCCGACAAGAAGAAAATCCCCGCGGTCGCCGCGCCCTCCGGCAGCGACAAGAAGAAGGCGCTCGAGACTGCGATCGCGAAGATCGAGAAGGACTACGGCAAGGGCACCATCATGCGCCTTGGCGACGACATCTCCGTCAACGTGGAGGCGCTGTCCACGGGCTCCCTGTCTCTGGATCTGGCGCTCGGCATCGGCGGCATCCCCAAGGGCCGCATCGTGGAGATCTACGGGCCCGAGGCTTCGGGCAAGACGACGCTGGCCCTGCACGCGGTGGCCTCGGCCCAGAAGGCCGGGGGCGACGCCGCCTATATCGACGTCGAGCATGCGCTCGAGCCCGCTTATGCCCGCGCCCTCGGCGTGGACATCGACAGCCTGCTGATCTCCCAGCCGGACACCGGCGAGCAGGCGCTGGACATTGCCGAGTCTCTGGTGCGCTCCGGCGCGGTGGACGTGGTGGTCATCGACTCCGTCGCGGCCCTGATCCCGCGCGTCGAGCTCGAGGGCGAGGTCGGCGACACGGTCGTCGGCGCGCTGGCGCGGCTGATGAGTCAGGCCATGCGCCGTCTCGCGGGCGCGATCAGCAAGAACAACTGCACCGTCATCTTCATCAACCAGCTCAGGCAGAAGATCGGCGTCATGTACGGCAACCCCGAGACCACCCCCGGCGGTCTCGCGCTCAAATACTACGCCTCGGTGCGCATCGACGTGCGCCGCATTGAGACCCTCAAGGTCGGCGGCGAGATGGTCGGCAACCGCACCCGCGCCAAGGTCGTCAAGAACAAGGTCGCGCCCCCGTTCCGGGAGGCGGAGTTCGACATCATGTACGGCGAGGGCATCTCCAAGATCGGCGAGATCATCGACCTCGGCGCCAAGCTCGAGCTGATCGACAAGGCCGGCGCGTGGTACACGGTCGCGGGCCAGCGCATCCAGGGCCGCGACGGGGTCAAGACCTACCTCACCGAAAACCCCGAGGTCTGTGACGAGCTCGAAAAACAGATCCGCGACAACGCCCACAAGCTGATGAGCCCGCAGGCCATGAAGGCCGCGCAGGCAGCGGGCCGCGCCGCCGCGCCCGCGCTCGACGTCAGCGCCGCCGACTTCGAGCTGGACTGACACATGACCGTTACCGCGATCCGGCAGGACTCCCCCGACCGTCTGAGCGTTCTGTTCGATGACGGGGAGGAGATCAAAAGCACCCCCGGCGCCGTGACCGCCCTGCGGCTCTTTGTCGGGCGCGAGCTCGACGCGCAGGCGCTGGAGGCGTTTCGTCTGGAATCCATGCGGGCTCTCGCGCGCGAGCGGGCGTTGATGCTCGTGTCGCGTCGTCAGATGTCCGCAAAAGAACTGCGCGAAAAACTGCGGCAGAAGGGCGTCGACCCCGAGACCGCCGCCTGGTGCGCCGATTGGCTCACGGAGCGCGGGCTTCTGGACGAGCAGGCCTACGCCGCCGCCGTCGTGCGGCACTATGCCGCGAAGGGCTGCGGTGCGGGAAAGGTCCGCGCGGAGCTGATGCGCCGCGGCGTCACACGGGAGCTTGCGGACGCGGCGCTCGAGGCCATGCCCGACGGGCAGGAAAAGCTCGACCGCCTGATCGCCGCGCGTCTGAAAGACCCGGGCGACCGGGACGAAGTGCGAAAGCTCTCGGCTTCACTATACCGCCGCGGCTTCTCCGCGGAGGAGATCCGCAGCGCGTTGAGGCGCGTACAGGCGGATTTTGAGGAATATTGATCTATGGAAAAAACCTTTGCCATGATCTCGCTCGGCTGCGCCAAGAATCTGGTCAACACCGAGCAGATGCTCTATCTGATGGACGAGGCGGGCTACACGCTCGTGCCCGAGCCGGACGGCGCCGCCCTCGCCATCGTCAATACCTGCGGCTTCATCGACGCCGCCAAGAGCGAGGCCATCGACGCCATCCTTGAGATGGCGGAGCTGAAGAAGGCCGGACGGCTCGGCGCGCTGATCGTGACCGGGTGCCTGGCCGAGCGCTACAAGGACTCGATCCTCGAGGAGCTGCCGGAGATCGACGCCGTGCTGGGCGTGGGCAGCTTCAAGGACATCGTGCAGGCCGCCGACGCCGCGCTGGACGGGCGATGTACCGCCCTCTTCGGCGATCAGAGCGCTCCGGTGGACGAGCTCCCGCGCGTCGTCACGACCGGGCCGGGCTGGGCCTGGCTGCGCATCGCCGAGGGCTGCAACAACTTCTGCGCCTTCTGCGCCATCCCCTTCATCCGCGGCCGCTACCGCTCGCGGAGCATGGAGAACATCCTCGAGGAGGCGCGCGACCTCGCCGCTCACGGGGCAAAGGAGCTCATCGTCATCGCCCAGGACATCACCCGCTACGGTACCGACCTGTACGGCAAACGCTGTCTGGCCGAGCTCTGCCGCCGCCTTTCTGAGATTGAGGGCGTGGCGTGGATACGTCTGCACTATCTCTATGTCGACCAGTTCGACGACGAGCTGATCGACGAGATCGCCAACAACCCGAAGATCGTCAAGTATCTGGACATCCCGATCCAGCACATCAACGACGGCATCCTCAAGCGCATGAACCGCCGCGGCACGGGCGCGGACATCCGCCGCCTGTTCAAGACGCTGCGTGAGCGCGTGCCGGGTCTGGTGCTGCGCACCAGTCTCATCACGGGTCTGCCCGGCGAGGGCGAGGCGGAGTTTGAGGAGCTGTGCGAATTCCTCCGCGAGGCAAAGCTTGAGCGCGTCGGGGTCTTCCCCTTCTCCCCCGAGGAGGGCACGCCCGCGGCCGCCATGGAGCATGTCAGCGAGGAGGAGGCGCAGCGCCGGGCCGAGCTTGTGCTCGAGCTGCAGGCGCCGATCATGGAGGGCTTTTGTCAGAGCCTCTGCGGGAAAACGCTGGACGTGCTGTGCGAGGGCTTCGACGGGGAATCCGGCCTGCTTTACGGCCGATGTTACGCGGACTCGCCCGACATTGACGGGCAGGTATACTTCACGGGGGACAGCGCCCCGGGTACGATCGTCCCCGTGTTCATTGAACGTACGGAGGACGGGCTGCTCTACGGACGCCGGGAGGAGGCGAGGACATGCTGAAAACCACCGCCAACAAAATCACGCTGCTGCGCATTGCGATGATCCCGATCTTCCTCGTCCTGGCCTATCTGGAGCTGCGCTGGGCCGCGCTCGCGGTGTTCATCATCGCCAGCCTCACCGACCTGCTCGACGGCTATATCGCCCGCCACTGTCACCAGATCACCAACTTCGGCAAGTTCATGGACCCGCTGGCCGACAAGATGCTGGTCCTTTCTGCGATGTGCTTCTTCGTCGAGAAGGGGCAGATGCCCGGCTGGGCCCTCGCCATCGTGCTGCTGCGTGAGTTTGCGGTCTCCGGTCTGCGTCTGGTCGCCGCGGAGAAGAACCGCGTCATTGCCGCCGCCTGGTCCGGCAAGTTCAAGACCACCTGTACGATGGTGGGCCTGTGCTTCATGCTGGTTTTCGGGAAATATCCGTGGATGAACGTTTTTGTCACCGCCGTGATCCTGATCACCACCGTGTACTCCGGCATTGAGTATTTTGTTAAAAATAAGGACGTCTTCAAAGACGCCGACTGATAAGGGAGATTGACATGTATCTTTATAATTCTGCTTCGAGAAAGAAAGAGCTTTTTGTCCCCAACCACCCCGACATCGTCAAGATGTACACCTGCGGCCCCACGGTCTACCATTACGCCCACATCGGCAACCTCCGCTCCTACATCATGGAGGACGTGCTGGAGAAGTACCTGCGCTATCTGGGCTACAACGTCAAGCGTGTCATGAACATCACCGACGTCGGCCACCTGACCTCCGACGCCGACGAGGGCGAGGACAAGATGCTCAAGGGCGCCCGGCGCGAGCACAAGACCGTGCTGGAGATCGCGAAGTTCTACACCGACGCCTTCTTTGACGACTGCGCCAAGCTCAACATCAAGACCCCGGACGTCGTCGAGCCCGCCACCAACTGCATCGACGACTACATCAAGATCATCACGAAGCTCATGGACACCGGCTACGCCTACTTTGCCGGCGGCAACGTGTACTTTGACACCTCGAAGCTCGAGCGCTACTACATCTTCAACGACTTCAAGGAGGACGACCTGAACGTCGGCGTGCGCGAGGGGGTCGAGGAGGACTTAAACAAGCGCAACCGGAACGACTTCGTTCTCTGGTTCACCAAGTCCAAGTTCGAGGATCAGGCCCTCAAGTGGGACTCCCCCTGGGGCGTCGGCTATCCCGGCTGGCATATCGAGTGCTCGGGCATCTCCATGAAGCACCTGGGCGAGGATCTGGACATCCACTGCGGCGGCATCGACAACGCTTTCCCCCACCACACCAACGAAATTGCCCAGTCTGAGTCCTATCTGGGCCATCATTGGTGCAACTGGTGGATGCATGTCCTCCACCTGAACACCAAGGACGGCAAGATGAGCAAATCCAGCGGCGAGTTCCTGACCGTCTCCGTGCTCGAGAAGAACGGCTTTGATCCCCTCGCCTACCGCTTCTTCTGCCTGCAGAGCCACTACCGCAAGATCCTGGTCTTCTCCGAGGAGAACCTGAAGAATGCGCAGGGCGCCTACAACAAGCTGATCGCCCGCATCGCCGCGCTCAAGCCGGAGGACGGCCCGGTCGACGAGGCCGCCTTCGCCGCGCTGAAGGAGAAGTTCTGCGCCGCCATGGACAACGACCTGAACACCTCCCTCGCCGTGACCGCGGTCTACGACGTGCTCAAGGCCCAGACCAACGACGCCACGAAGCTCGCCGCTCTGGCCGACTTCGACCGGGTCCTGAGCCTGAGCCTTATTGAGAGGGCCGAGGCCAAGCGCGAGGAGCTCAAAAAGCAGACCGTCGCCGCGGGCGAGTTCACCATCGTCTCCGAGTCCGGCGAGAGCGACCCCGAGGTCGAGGCGCAGATCCGCGCCCGCCAGGACGCCAAGAAGGCGAAGAACTTCGCCGAGGCCGACCGCATCCGCGACGCCCTCAAGGCCGCCGGGATCGAGCTGACCGACATCCCCCACGGCGCGAAGTGGAAGCGCGTATAACAAGAATATGACAACGAGGCCGCGGCGAAAACGCCGCGGCCTCGTTCCATGTGCAGATAACCCCTATCGTCTGTCATCCTGAGCGAGCGTCAGCGAGTCGAAGGATCTCAAACGTACGAATCCCCAACGCTTGAGATCTTTCGACTCCGGCTTCGCCTTCGCTCAAGATGACAGGAATGAGCTCTGTCTTGTTTCTTGGTTTTACGATTGTCCCCGCGGGTAGGTCGAATTGCGGTCGAGCGGGATGTATTTGTAATTCCCGTTGTCTGGCCGTTCTCCCTTGCCGAGCGCCCAGTCGATCATGCCCGCGCGCATGGCGTCGGTGATGATGCTGTAGTGTCCGCCCTCGGCGACCTCCACGATGGTGACGTCATCCCCGTGGGCGACCATCAGCTCGATGGCGCGCTTGTTCATGCCGATCCCGCCGAACTCCAGCAGCAGGAACGAGGTCCCGGCCTCCGCCGCCGCGTCGCACTGCTCGGGGGTCATGATGCGGCTGGGCTCCTCCCAGTGGTTGCCGGCGTCAAAGGTCAGCACCCGGCGCGCGGCCAGGCCGTGATTGCGGTAGAGCTCCGCCGCGCCCTGACAGGCGGTGTAGGCGCCCATGCTGGCTCCGCAGAGCACGAGATCGTGCAGGAAGACGTTATTTTCGATCCCCGCCTGCTCCAGCGTCCGGTAGCACTCCTCGATCTTTTCCGCAGGGTCGGAGTAGCCGTTGGCATAGCACAGGAGCATGATCGCATTCGGCAGCTCCGGGGAGTGGGCATATTCCGACAGATAGCTGTTGGCCAGCGCCTCATCGTAGCCGCCCGGCCAGAAGATCATGCAGCGCGTCTGAGGTCCCGCGTCCTTCGGCACATACACCAGACCCAGGCGGACCCAGTAGAGCATGCCGCCGCCGACATCCTTGCCGGAGTATTCGGAGGCCCGGATCGGCTCGTCCGTGCCCGCGGCCATCGCCGCCACGCGCGCGAGGCAGCGGTCCCGGAGAAGCTTGCCGTCCCGGTAGTCGCCGAGCTCGTTCCACAGCGCGATGGCCTCGTCCATGCGGCAGGCATAGGTGGCCGCGAGGGCCTTTTCATACTGCGCCTCGCGCGCCTCCACGATCGCCTCCGCCGCGCCCGGATAATCCCCCAGCTCTTCCAGCAGGGCGATCCCCTCGCGGTACCGACCGCCCGCGAGCATCTCCCTGGCGCGCCGGAGCTCGCATTCGACCGCGCGCTGCGCCGCGTCCTCGAAGTCGCCCAGCTTAAGGAAGGCGTCCCGTGCGTCCAGGTACTCGCCCGCGTCCAGCAGCTTCTCCGCCTCCCGCAGACGCTCCTGCTTCTCCAGCAGCTCGAGCTGCGCCTCGCAGTCCGCCGCCTCGTCCGTCAGACCGAGCGCCTCATAGGCGGCCTTCGCCGCGGCATAGTCGCCGACGGCGGCCAGCTCCCGCGCCGCGTTGACCGCCTCCCGGTACGTCTGTTCCCGACGGCGCGTCATGCTGATCCGGAAGCAGGCGATCGTCAGCAGGGCCAGCAGCAGGGCAAGCAGGCCCCGCTTTACGCTTTTTGACACGTCGCGCCTCCTTTGTCCAGCCACCTCCCCGGCTGCAGCGCCATGCTGATCCAGACCGGGTACATGGCAAACAGCGGCTCCACATAGCGGAAGTTGCTGACCGGTCCGGCCATATAGGTCGCCCACAGGAAGAAGGGCAGCGACAGCGGCAGCAGGAGGCTCCACCGTTTTTTCCAGCCCAGCACCGCCGCGCAGAACAGCAGCAGCCAGACGGGCGTGGCGATGGAGAAGAGCGTATTGAGAAGGGGCCGGTTTTCAAACGCGGAGAAGTCCGCGACACTGTCATAGAAGCGGAGCAGGCGCGGCAGCCTGCTGTCCCGCTCGACGGAGAACGCGTCCGTCCCGGTGTTCTCAACCTCGATGTACGCGCGCCCGGACCAGTAGTCCACCGTCGCGGCGTCCGGATACCAGTAGGGCAGGTTGAGATCCAGGAAGGCGCAGAGATAACTGCTCGCATGCTTCGGGAAGAGCGACAGCCAGAGTCGGAAAAAGGCCCCGCGGTCGCGGTAGTAGGCCGCCTGGTCGAAGTTGTATTTAATGTAATCGGCAAAGCGGGGGTTGTAGATCTCCTCGATGCGGTCTGTCGGGAAATAGCGGTCGATGGCCTCGAGCTCCTCCCCTTCGAGCGTGTCGCGGTCGTTGAGAACGGTGTTCGCCATCTGCGAGAGCGGGACGCACAGGGCCTCGGTCTCCCAGGCAGGCTGGATGCCGAGCGCGTCGTATACCGGGCCGTTGACCACCCAGAAGAGTCCGAGCGTCAGCGCGAGCAGCAGCGCCGTCCTGCCGAGCTGTCGGCGCAGCACGATCAGGAAAAAGGGTGCGGCCAGCAGCAGCATGTACAGGGCGTTGTTGCGCAGCAGCAGCGTCAGAGCGCCGCTGAGAACGAAGCCCGCCGCTGCGCGTTTGTCGTGCAGAAAGCCCGCGGGGTCGCGCACCAGCAGGATGCTCTTCACAAACAGCAGCAGCAGGAGAGCGCCGAAGAAAACGTCCTTGGTCATGGTCAGGGAGAAGATCGCCAGCGCCGGGTTCAGGGCGAACCAGGCGAGGGCGCCCAGCACCAGGAAGCGGTTGACGCGCAGGCGCCGCATCGTATCCGTCACCCGGGCGAAAATTGCGGAAACCGCCAGCATCTGTACGACGGCGTACAGTGTCAGCGGGTTCACGCCGCTCGCTTTGCCGGCGCGGATGCAGAGCGCCCAGAACAGCGTATGCAGCGGCGGATGGAGGCGCGAGCAGTCCGTGATCGGTCCCAGCGCCTGCGGTGTCTGGACCCACGCGTCGTAGCTGTGCACGCCCGGCCAGTAGGCCAGCAGGGCGGGCAGCCACGCGAGGAAGATCACGCCCCAGAAGATCAGGAAGCGGGACTTCCCCTCCGGTCCCGCCGGGAAGCGCTCGTCCTCAAGCAGCGGCAGCAGGACGGCGCAGACCGCCGCGATCAGCGAGGCGAAGCCGACGAAGACCACAACGCTCGACAGCAGGTTCTCCGCCGGAACAAAGGCGGAGGCGAGCCGGTCGGTCAGATACAGGCTCCGGCCGAGCACCAGCGCGCCCGCCGTCACCACGCCGTACAGGGCGGAGAAGCGGCGCGAGCGCCGGTCCGCCTCCCATGCGCGGTGAAACAGCAGCCAGCCCGCGGCGAAGAGAAAGACATTCAGGATGGAGGAGGCGTGGAACGGCCTGTCGTTGAAGGCGGAAAACGCCGTATTCCGGAAGAAATAGCGGTTGAACGCGCCGACCAGGCAAAGGGCCTGCAGCGCGCAGGCGAGCGCCCGCAGCGCTGCCGCCCGTCTGTTCTGTCTTTCCTCATGCATCCGCCGTCACGCTCCTTTCCGCGGCATGTTTCGATCTCTGTGATTATATACGATCCTCTCCCGTTTGTAAAGCCGCGGAGCCCGTGTGAAAGACGCGGGAACTTTTTTTGCGCGGCATGCGTCTAAGGGGCATAAAGTCAAAAACAAAGGAGAGCAAATCATGGACGATCTTCGTTACAATCCGTCTGCGCTGCTTCTCGTGGGCCTGTTGATCGCTGTGATCGACGTGCTGGCGTAGGAAAAACTGTGCGGCAAAAAGCGGAGGCGCAAAAGCCTCCGCTTTTTTCTTTTCCGTTTTATCGCAGCTTGGGGCAGACGCTGTCGGCCAGATCCTCGACGAGCTTCCGGGCGGCCCGCTCGCACTCCTCCGGGCTCTGCGCGGGCGTCTCGAGCTCGACGGGCTCGCCCTCGACCTCCGCGAGCATCCTGCGTTTGCGGCGGCTGATGAAGAAGATGAGCGGCACGCCCGCGGCGATCAGCGAGCCGAACACCTTCAGCAGCTTCGACACCGTCTCGTAGCTGTCCCAGAACACGGGCAGGAGGGCGTCGATCATGCCGAAGCCGAGGCACAGCAGCACGATGGTGCGCAGGCTGTGCCGGTTGAGGATCTTTTTCAGCGGCAGATCGGGGAAGACCGTCTTCGCCGCGAGGGTAAAGATGATCACCGCCAGCAGCGCGATGGCGAGCCAGCCGAGCACTGCGGCCGCGACCGGCGACAGCACCGAGGACCACAGCGCGGTGACCAGCGCGGTCACGACCGTGCCGAGCGCCCAGAGCGGGACGAACACCAGGGCGCGCACGCCCGTGGGGGCCGAGCGCACCATCCGTCGTATCCCGCCGCGAAGGCTGCGCTTCTCCTCTCCGGTCTCGCTCCCCTCTTCGTCCGCGCTCCCGCCGCCGTCGTCGGCGGGCGAGGCGTCCGCATCAAGGCTCTGGACCAGCGGGCCGGGCCCGTCTTCCAGAAGCTCGTCGGGCGAGGCAAAGGCGCCGCCGACCAGCACGCCCGCCGCGGTGACCGCGGCGACCGCAGAAGCCGCGGCCTTGCCGTTGATCTTTTTCTCTGCCATTGTTCTCCCTCCCTGCGAGCCGGGCAGCCCTGACAGGCCGCCCTTTTCTTTGTATCCCAGTATAGCACAGCCTCTCGATTCCCGCAAGCCGCGCCGTCTGTATGACGTTTTGGGAAAGAAATTGGTTCCCTGCCGCGCTTCGGGCGGCGATTATTTATTATGTAAACTTTTTATGTTTCTTCTTCCGTTCTCCCATATACCGTTTGACTTTCCCGGGAAACTACGCTAAGATGGAGCGCACAAACTCATACTATCCTCTAATAGAAATCTTGAATTCTTTGCGGCTGGATTTGCGCCATGCTTCGTTTCGTCGGCACAAGCTCCGGATCGTCTCGCTTCCGTGAAGCGTCACGAAAGCTCGCTCCCTCCGCTGCGCCTCCTCTTCCCGTCAAAACAGGCGTTTTGACGGGAGTCCAGGCCTTGACCATATATCTCCATTATGCTCTGCGGGAAGCGCCTAGCCTGACACAAATCCATCTCGCAAATCTGATTCAACCTTTCTATCAGAGAATAGTATCAAAACGCCAAGGGGTGTTCTTATGAAATACAAGGGGATCATTTTCGATCTGGACGGCGTGATCTGCTCGACGGATCATTACCACTATCTGGCCTGGAAGGCGCTGGCCGACCGGCTGGGCGTCTACTTTGACGAGACGATCAACAACCGCCTGCGCGGCGTGTCCCGCATGGCGAGTCTCGACATCGTGCTCGAGCGCTCCGAGCGCGCGTACACGCCCGAGGAGAAGGCGGCCTTTGCCGAGGAAAAGAACAGCACCTACCGCGAGCTGCTCAAATGCATGTCCCCCGCCGACCTCTCCCCGGAGGTCAAAGAGACGCTGGACGCGCTGCGCTCTCGCGGCCTGCTGCTGGGCATCGGCTCCTCGAGCAAAAACACGAAGTTCATCCTGAGCCGGATCGGGCTCGGCGACTACTTTGACAAGATCTCCGACGGCACCAACATCACCCGCTCCAAGCCCGACCCCGAGGTCTTTCTCAAGGCTGCGGAATACCTCGGCCTTAAGCCGTCGGACTGCCTCGTGGTCGAGGACGCGAAGGCCGGGATCGAGGCCGCCTCCGCTGCGGGCATGGACTCCGCCGCGATCGGCGACGCCGCGGGCTGCGGCCTGGCGACCTACGATCTGGAGCGCTTCTCCGACCTGCTGGCCTGCGTGGACTGAGAGGGGGATGATTCTGTGAGCGGCGCACGTTTTCCCTATGAGCCCTGGACCGTCACCGAGGACGGCTTTCAGGCCGCCTCCCTGCGTGAGAGCGAGTCTGTCTTTGCCCTCGCCAACGGTCTGATCGGCATGCGCGGCAACCTGGAGGAGCTCGGCGCGACAGGCGCCGAGAGCATTCAGGGCTGCTATCTCAACGGGGTCTTCGACTCCGAGCCCATCGTCTACGGCGAGAGCGCTTACGGCTACGCCAAAAACCACGAGACGATCTGCAGCGTCATGGACGCAAAGAGCCTGTATCTATCCGCCGACGGGGAGAAGCTGGATCTCGGGCTGTGCGACGTGACGGAGCACCGCCGCGTGCTGGACATGCGCGCAGGGCTGCTGCGGCGCAGCTTCGTGTGGCACGCAAAAAGCGGCTGCACCCTGCGCGTGGAGACGGAGCGTCTGGTCAGCCTGACGCGGCAGGAGCTCGCCGCGACCCGGCTGCGGGTCCGCTGCGAGGCGGGCGGCTGCACGTTGCGCGCGGACAGCTTCCTCGCCCCCGCGGTCATCGCACAGGGCGACCCGAACGACCCGCGGGGCGCTTCGGGCAAGGACCGGAGCCTCCGCATCGGCGCGATCCGCGCGGAGGGGACGCTCCTGCGGATGCGGCAGCTCACCAAGCGCTCGGGCTTCACGATCAACTGCGCCGTGGAACACCGCTGCGCCATCTCCGGCGAGGTCTCCGTCACGGGCGACCGCGCGGTCTGGACGGCGGAACAGACGCTTCGGGCGGGCGATACGTTCACGCTCGAGCGCAGCATCTGTTACACCGCAACAAGGGACGGCGAGGCCGACCGCTGGGACGACACGGCCGCGCAAGCCCGCTCCGCCCCGGCGTTCGACGCCCTCTGCGCCGAGCAGCGCGCCTGTCTCGACGCCTTCTGGGACCGCGCCGGGATCGACATTGAGGGCGACGACGCTCTGCTGCAGGGGCTGCGCTTCAATCTCTTCCACCTGTTCCAGTCCGTCGGGCGCGACGGCAGGCGCAACATCGCCGCCAAGGGCCTGACCGGCGAGGGCTACGAGGGCCACACCTTCTGGGACACCGAGGCCTACATCCTGCCGGTGTTCCTGTATACCGAGCCGACGCTTGCGCGCCGCCTGCTCGAGTACCGCTACGCCACCCTGCCGAAGGCGCGCGAGCGCGCCCGCATCATGGGTCATGCGCGCGGGGCGCTCTTCCCCTGGCGCAGCATCGACGGCGAGGAGTGCAGCGCCTACTTCCCGGCGGGCACGGCGCAGTACCACATCGACGGCGACGTGGCCCACGCGGTGTGGGAATACTGGCAGTCCACCGGGGATCTGGACTTTCTCGCCCGCTGCGGCGCGGAGATCCTGGTCGAGACCGCGCGGCTGTACGCCGATCTGGGCTTCTTCAGCGCGGAAAAGGGCGGGCGTTTTGTGCTCAACTGTGTGACCGGGCCGGACGAATACAACGTGCTGGTCAACAACAACGTCTACACCAACCGCGTGGCGGAGGAGAACTTCCGCAGCGCGGCGGCGGCGCTGGAGCTGCTCGCCGCGCGCTGTCCCGATGAGTACGCGCGCCTGTGCCGGGAGCTGAAGCTGGAGGCGGACGAGCCGCGGCAGTGGCTTGAGGCAGCGGAGCGCATGTACTATCCCCCGGCCCGCGACGGCGTCATCCCGCAGGACGACGGCTTCCTCGAGCGCAAGCCCTGGCCTCTCGAGAGCATCCCGAAAGAAAACCACCCCCTGCTGATGCACTACCACGGTCTGGTCATTTACCGGCACATGGTGTGCAAGCAGGCCGACCTGATCCTCGCCCTGACCCAGTACGGCGAGCACTACACGCTTGAGGAAAAGAAGCGGAACTTCGCCTTCTACGACAGCGTGACGACGCACGATTCCAGCCTTTCGATGGCGGTGTTCTCCATTCTCGCCAACGAGATCGGCGAGCTGTCGACGGCCTACGACTACTTCATGTCCTCGGCGCGTCTGGACCTGGACGACATGCACCGCAACACCAGGGACGGTCTGCACATGGCCAACATGGCCGGGACCTTCAACTGTGTGACCCGCGGCTTCGGCGGCATGCGCGTGCGGGACGGTGTGCTGTGCTTTGCGCCGGTCTGTCCGCCCCGGTGGCAGGGCTACGCCTTCCGCGTCCGCTTCCGCGGCCGGACGGTCGAGGTCCGGGTCACGGCCGGCGGCGCGGAATACCGCCTTCTCTCCGGCGATCCGATCACGATCCGCTCCTTCGGGGAAACGCTTGATTTGACATAATGCCAAACCCACCGGTCGCAGTACGGACGACCGGTGGGCTTCTTTTAAATCATATTGATTTTTCGTGAAAGGGGGTTCCGCCGCCTTAGGTCTCGCTGGAGGGCGGAGGAGGCGGAGCCGGCGGGTCCCCGGCGGGAGGCGCAGGGGGCGGATCACCGGCCGGAGGCGCGGGCCGTGCCGGATGCGGGTCCTCAACCGGCTGGCGGGTCATCTGGCTGAGGCGCAGGCGGCGCGTGTGTCGGGATCTCCGGCGGAGGAGGCGGAGGAGGCGGGTTCCCGCCGGGAGGCGGCGGGGGAGGCGGCTCCCACCACCATTCATCCCAGGGGCACCAGCAGCCCCAGTCTTCCTGTACGGTCTCCTCATAGGTCCAGATCTTCGCGACATCCGTATAGACGGGGCCGCCCTCGCCGGTAAAGCAGGCCTGGACCTGACAGCCGCCCATCCAGGACGGGATACCGCTGAGCGACAGCGTATCGGTATTGCCGCCGGAGACATGGAGTCCGGACACCTTGTCGGCCGCCTCGTATGCAGTCAGAATGATGCTGCCGTCCGCGCTGGCGATATACCAGGTCACCGAAGTGGCGTTGGCCGCATGCGCGATGAACAGACAGGAGCCGCCGTAGGGCACAGACTCGCTGGTCGGGCTCTTGGTGACTCTTACGCGGTTGCTGACGGCGCCCGTGTAGTCCAGCATGGTGTTGAACGGACCCGGCGTCATCTGCGTGGTATTCTGCACGGTCTGTGCGGCGGTCTGCGCGGTATTCGCAGCGGGCGCCGTCACGGCGCCGGTCTCCTCGTCGACGTGGACGACAGGCACCCCGCAGTAGGGACAGACCCTGCTGTCCGTGGGGATCTTTCTGCCGCACATCCGGCAATAGAGCACGTCGTTGGCGGCAAAAGCCTGCCCGCCCAACGCGATCATGAGGACAAAAACGAGCAGCAGACACAGGATACGCTTCATGGCACAACTCCCGCCTTTCCTGAAACGGTGAACAAATACGTGCGAAAAAGGTTTACATAAAGTTAAAAACCGGTATCTTTGGTAACATTATAGTACAACTTGGCAAAAAAAGCAAGTACGAACTTGCCGCCATCCCGCGGTCATCCCACCGTCCTCAAATCTTTTCCCTTGAGTAAAAGGTGCCCGCAGGGCAGATGAGGTGTCGCCGCCTCTTGCTCCCGTCCTCCCCCCCTGCACGTCATTGCGGGGCAGTGCGTCCCCCCGCCGCCACCCCAGTCCTTTCGAGCCTTCCCCTTGAGGGGAAGGTGCCCCGAAGGGGCGGATGAGGTGTCGCCGCCCCCCTTGCTCCCAGCCTGCCCGCTTGCACGTCATTGCGAACCAGCGGCCCAGGCCGGTTTCTCTTGCCGCAAAAGGCTCTCCGTCATTGCGAGGAGCGAAGCGACGTGGCAATCCGCCTGCCTTTTGCGGCAATTCACCTTCTGACCGAAGTCACTGGTGTGGCAACCCGTTTTTTCTTTTACCGGTTTGCAGGAGGTGACCTGCGTATTGCGCCCCCGTCTGCCTTCCCCTTGAGGGGAAGGTGCCCGCAGGGCGGATGAGGTGTCGTTGCCTCTTGCTCCCAGCCTGCCCCCTTGCGCGTCATTGCGAACCAGTGCGCACACTGGTGCTTGCGCCCGCCCCCGTCTGCCTTCCCCTTGAGGGGAAGGTGCCCCGAAGGGGCGGATGAGGTGTCGCTGCCCCCTTGCTCCCCGCCTGCCCCCTTGCGCGTCATTGCGAGGCAGTGCGCACACTGCCGTGGCAATCCGCTCTCGCCTGCCGGTATGCAGACGATACCCTGCGCAATGCGCCCCCCATCTTCTTTTCGTTTTGCCGAAAAGAAGATGGTCCGCGCCCAGGCCAGAAGAAAAGGGCGCTTGCACGCGGGTTTCCCGCCGGCAAGCGTTGAGCCGGTCCCCACGGATATCTTGGCTTATTCTCAAAACCGGGTGCAGTCGTGGAATAGTTTGTCGCCTCTGTTTCCGCGCGGAGCCGCTTCGCTTGGCGCTGCACGGTGCAGGCGGTGAGGTTTTTGTACTGTCTTCCCGCCGCTCCCCGGGGAATCCAACGGGGGCCCGCGGGCCCCCTTGGCCGTTTCAATTAGGGAGGGTCAAGGGAGGGGAAGAAAACGGAATCTTCCCCTCCCTTGCGGCGTTTCTTTTGTCACTTTTCTTTGGTCCGAACAAAGAAAAGTGAATCACGCAAGTCATTCCCTGCATCCGCGACACGGAAAACGGATTTCCATGCCAGTCTGTGGATAGCTCGCCACGCTACAGTACATACAGCACCCCGTCGCGCTTTTCCTCCTCCGCCGCGGTCCCGGGCCGGAGGCGGGCATATTCGGCGGGGTTCATGCCGACGCTCGCGCGGAAGACGCGCGCGAAGTAGTTGGCGTTGGTGAAGCCGCAGGCGTCGGAGACGAACTGTACGCTGTGCCCGCCCTGCCGCAGCAGGAGCCGCGCATTCTCGATGCGTACCTGATTGAGGTATTTCCCCGGCGTGATGCCCATATATTTGCAAAAGCAGCGCGTCAGATATTCCTGGCTGACCTCCAGGCGGTCGGCCAGCTCCCCGATCCCGTCGAGGAAGGCGTACTCGCGCCGCAGGATGCCGAGCGCCGCCTCCACCACGAGCGGCAGCCGGTTCCCGTCCGCGGGTCCGGCGCTCTCCGTGCCGTGCAGATCCATCAAAAGCTGGAAGGCCGCGCCGGAGGCCTCCTGCGCGGACAGCGCGTG
Organism: Eubacteriales bacterium; assembly: GCA_030531585.1. Taxonomy (GTDB): domain Bacteria; phylum Bacillota; class Clostridia; order Oscillospirales; family Oscillospiraceae; genus Limivicinus. Next base: position 26,521 of record JAUNNC010000003.1, read on the forward strand.
TCTGCCGTGCGCCTCGGTGCGGTGCAGCATCCGTTCGAGGGCGAGGCCCCCGCGTTCAAAAAACAGCCCGGTCCGGCGGCAGTCGGACAGCACCGTGTCGGCCGCGCTGCCGCAGAGCGTCACGCAGCGCACCGTGCAGGCGCTCGCGGCCGGCAGCGACAGCTCCTCCCCTCCGGGGAAGGCCGCGGCCTGCGGCGCCTCCATCGTCCAGGCCCGGTCCGCCCAGGCTACCCGCAGGCGTCCCTCCGCCGGACCGAGGATGCGCCAGCGCCCGGCCTCGGCGGGCAGTGTGCGCACGCTCCCCGCCTCGAGGGAAAAGACAGACGCCTCGCAAACGCCCAGAAGCCCCGAGAGAAAATCTCCCGGAGCTTCCAGTACGGTATTCAGCTCTGTGGGCCGGCGATCCATCAATGGCAGATGGCGAGCTCGGTCTCCTTGTCGAAGAAGTGCATGCGGTCCTGCTTGACGGCGACCCGGATGAACTCCTCGACGGGGTGCTCCTCATAAGACGGCATACGCACGATGACCTTCTTGTCGCCTACGAAGAGATACATGTTGGTCTCAGCGCCGAGCAGCTCACAGAAGTCGACCTTCGCGTAGAGGCAGTTGGTGTCGTTCCGGTACTCGACGGGGAGGAAGTCCTCGGGACGGATGCCGAGAATGACGGTCTTGCCGATGTACGGGGTCAGCGCCTCGTGCTTGAAGGCCGGGATCTCGATCTTCTCGTTCTCGACCTTGGCAAACAGCTTGCCGTCCTCGGCAAGGATCTCGGCGTCAAGGAAGTTCATCTGCGGGGAGCCGATGAAGCCGGCGACGAAGAGGTTGCACGGCGTGTCGTACAGCACCTTCGGGGTATCGTACTGCTGGATCAAGCCGTCCTTCATGACGACGATGCGGTCGCCCATCGTCATGGCCTCGGTCTGGTCATGGGTGACGTAGACGAAGGTGGTGTCGAGGCGGCGGTGCAGGCGGGCGATCTCACTGCGCATGGAGGTACGGAGCTGGGCGTCCAGGTTCGACCGCGGCTCGGCCAGCAGGAAGACGGCCGGGTTGCGGACCATGGCGCGGCCCAGCGCGACACGCTGTCTCTGGCCGCCGGAGAGCGCCTTGGGCTTGCGCTCGAGCAGGTGCTCCAGGTCGAGGATCTTCGCGGCCTCATGCACGCGCTTGTCGATCTCGTCCTTGGGGACGTTGCGCAGCGTCAGGCCGAAGGCGATGTTCTTGTACACGCTCATGTGCGGATACAGGGCGTAGTTCTGGAACACCATCGCGATGTCGCGGTCTTTGGGCGGAACCTTGTTGACCAGGCGGTCGCCGATGTACAGCTCGCCGCTGGAGATGGATTCCAGACCGGCGATCATGCGCAGGGTGGTGGACTTGCCGCAGCCGGAGGGTCCGACCAGAATGATGAATTCCTTGTCGGCGATCTCGAGGTTCAGATTGGGGACGACGGGTCTATCCGCGCCGTCATAGATCTTGGTGACGTCTCTGAAGCTGATGGATGCCATACTGTTTCCTCCCGATCCGTTATATTTCGTTTTTTCCCGGACAAGGCCGGTGTGATCCCGTAGATTCTGTTTATAAAATAGCACGTTTTCGTCGGCTTTACAAGCCTACTTTTTTGATTGATAGATAATTTTTTGATCTGTTCGGCTTCCCCTTGCAGCGACAGGCGGGGTGTGGTATACTGATTGACGGACAGGAAAGATTTGGATTATTCGCACCGCGGGGGACACGCGGCAAGAAGGAGCAGGACATGTCAGACATTTCCTATCAGCAGGCCCGGCGGCTCGGGCTGAAAGAGGTCAAGGCCCGCACGGCGCGGCACGAATACCCCTATCTGTGCGCGCTGGAGGAAACGCTTCCGCACCTGAGCTCGCAGAACGAGCAGAAGCTCGGCACCTTCCGCGTCGATCTCGAGCAGGTCGCGGGCACCTATACCGCCTCCCGGGGCGACGCCTTCTCCGCCTCCTTCTTCCCGCTTCTGGAGGAGTCGAGCGAGTTTGCCGCCAAGTGGTCGGCGCTGGCCTCCTCGCACCTGAAGGAGGGCATCCGCGATCCCATCCTCGTGGTCGAGTATCTCAACCGTTTTTATGTGGTGGAGGGGCACAAGCGCGTCTCGGTCCTGCGCTACTTCGGCGCGCTCACGGTGCGCGCGGAGGTCCGCCGTCTGCTCCCCGCGAGAAGTAAAGAGCCCGAGATCCTCGCCTATTACGAGTTCCTCGATTTCTACCGGGTCACGCAGATCCAGTACATCGTCTTCCGCACCCCGGGGCGCTATCCCGCCCTGCTGGAGCTGCTGTGCGGCGAGGACAGAAGCGTCTGGGACGAGGACCGGCAGCGCTGCTTTTTCTCCGACGTCACGCGCTTTCGCCGCAGCTTCCGGGATTCCGATCTCCGCGCGAAGCTGACGCAGGATGAGGCGCTGCTGCGCTATCTGGAGATCTTCGGCTACGACCATCTGCAGGACCGCACGCCCGCCGAGATCAAGGCCGACCTCGCCGCCATCGCGCCGGAGCTGTTGAGCCAGGCCGGGGACAAGCGGCCGGTTTTGATGACCGATTCCGCAGAGGCGCCGCGCGGTCTGATCCAGCGCATCGTCCACCCGCCGCTGCACGATCTGAAGATCGCCTTCCTGCACGACAAGGACCCGGACAGCTCCTTCTGGACCTGGTCGCACGAGCAGGGGCGGCTCGCCGTGCAGGAGGCGCTGGGCGACCGGGTCGAGACCGTGAGCTGCTTCAACGTCCTGCAGGCTGACCCCGCCCGGACGATACGCGAGCTGGCGGAGCAGGGCTATGGCATGATCTTCACGACCACGCCGCGGCTCCTGCGCGCCACGCTGACCGCCGCGGCCGCCTGGCCGGAGATCCGCTTCCTCAACTGCTCGCTCAACGTCAGCCACCCGATCGTCCGCAGCTACTACGGGCGCATGTACGAAGCTAAATTTTTGACCGGCGTCATCGCCGGCGCCATGAGCGTTAATTCAAAAATTGGATATATTTGTAACTACCCGATTTTCAGTATGCCGGCCTCGATTAACGCCTTTGCGCTGGGGGCGAAAATGGTCAATCCCGAGGCGCAGATCTTCCTCGAATGGTCGACCGTTGTCGACGCGGACGTGGGCGGACGGCTGGAACGAGACTGCGTGACGGCCGTCTCCGGCAGCGACAGCTTCGAGCCCGCCCGCCGGGATCAGGAGCTCGGGGTCTTCGCGCTGCGAGACGGGAAACGGGAGAATGTCGCGTACTCCCTTTGGGACTGGGGCAAGCTCTACACGCAGCTGGCGCGCTCGGTGCTCGACGGCTCCTGGTCGGAGCTGAGCAGCACGAGCGAGGCGGGACAGAGCATCAACTACTTCTGGGGTCTCGCCAGCGGGCTTGTGGACGTGCGCATCCTCCCGGCGCTGCCGGCGGCGACCGCGCGCCTGGTCACGCTGCTGCGGCGGATGATCGCGGAGGGCTCGCTGCTGCCCTTTGCGGGGCCCGTCTACGATCAGGACGGCGTCTGCCGCATCCCGGCCGACCGCGTGCTCACGCACGAGGAGATCCTGCACATGAACTGGCTGGTCGACAACGTGGTCGGCTCCCTCCCCCGCTTCGACCGGCTCAACGAGGAGGCGCGGGAGCTCGTGCGGCTTCAGGGCGTCAGTCTTCCGGAGGGAGATGCGTAAAGAGAGAACGGATTGCCGCGTCGCTTCACTCCTCGCAAGGACGTGCACATGGTTTGTTTATCTCAAAAACGAGGCAGGCTCAGCGCCTGCCTCGTTTTGGATTCTTTTTCGGTTTTTCCTCCGGGAAGAGGTCGTCGCGGCGGTTCCAGTCGGGATCGGAGAAGCTGCTCTCCTGCACCATCAGGTCCTCCTCGCGGTGCTCCTCGTCGGTGAAGATCGCGCCCTCGGCCTGGGCGCTTTTCTTTTTTGTCAGCAGCTCGGGACTGAGCTTGCGGAAGGCCTGGCGAAAGAAGAAGCTCTGCAGGTAGGCCACGACCCCGAAGCCGCAGACCGCCCACAGATAGGCGAAGACCTCGACCGCCGCCGGGTTCATGATGAAGCTGACGTACAGCGCTGCGATCAGCAGACCCAGTGCCGCGAGCGTCCAGGGCAGGGCCCCGACGCTCAGCAGCCAGGCGTTGCGCAGGGTATTGCGCACCGTGTTCACATAGCGCGCCTGCAGCGGGAAGATGTAGATAAAGCCGAACAGGAACAGCAGCGCCAGCAGGTAAAAGGTCACCTGATAGACCCGGCCGTAGGCCCCGCCGAGGCTCTGCGTCACGAACCAGTAGGCGGTCAGGAAGCCGATCATCAGCAGGCAGATCAGCCACAGGCAGGTCGCCTGCTTGAATTCCGCCCGGAAGGCCCGCCAGAAGTCGCGGAAGATCAGGCCGTCGTCCTTCTCCTCGTCCTCGATCAGCTCCTGCATGCAGGAGAACAGCGCCGTCAGCGAGGCGCCGATCGTAAAGACCGGCAGGCAGAACAGGACAAACATCACGTTGCAGATCACGATGTCCGCCAGCTTGCTCAGCGCGGTCATCATCGGTCCGTCCGGGTCAAAGAATCTCATGGGTTTTCCCTCCGATAGAACAGAAAGGGCGCCGTGAAAGCGGCGCCCTTTTGGATGTTGGATCGCAGACGCTTACTTGATGGCGCCCTGAACCATGCCGTCCATGATGTGCTTCTGTGCGATCAGGAAGATCACGATCATCGGGATCATGGCGAGCAGAGCGGCCGTCAGGATCATATCCCAGGACTTCACGAACGAGCCGACGAAGGCCTGCACCGCGACGGGCAGGGTCTTGTTCGGGTTGTTCTGGCCCAGCAGGATGGAGGGGAGCAGGTAGTCGTTCCAGATCCACATGCCGTTGAGGATCGTGACGGTCACGATCGTGGGCTTGAGCAGCGGGAAGATGATGCGGAAGAAGGTGCCCTCGGGCGAGCAGCCGTCGATGGCCGCGGCCTCCTCCAGCTCATAGGGGATGCCCTTGATGAAGCCGGTGAGGATGAACACCGTCATGGCGCCGCCGAAGCCGCAGTAGGCGAAGATCAGGCCCGGCAGGGTGCCGTTCATGCCGAGACCCACGAATTTGCCGACCTCACGGAAGGTGGCGATCAGCGGGAGCATGACGACCTGGAAGGGGATGATCATCGAGGAGATGAAGACCATGTAGATCACGGTGGACCAGCGGGTCTTGTTGCGGCAGATGACCCACGCGGCCATGCCGCCGAAGACGGCCAGCAGCACCAGCGAAATGATCGTCACCAGCGTGGAGGAGCCGAAGGCGTGCCAGAACACGAAGTTCTTGTTGTTGATAACGGAGCTCGCGTTGGAGGCAAACTGCTTGAAGCTTGCACCCGCGAAGGAGATCGGGTTGGAGACGATGGCGCTCTGCGTCTTGAAGGAGTTGAGCACCACCAGCGCGAAGGGGAACAGGATGTAGGCAGCGAGGAGAATCGCGACGATCATCAGCGTGACCATACGGGACGTCTTCATTTTCATTACATCTCGACCTCCCTCTTATTGGAGATACGCACCTGGATCAGCGAGACGCAGGCCAGGATGATAAAGAACAGGATCGCCTTCGCCTGCGCATAGCCGAACTGGTCACGCGCAAAGGCGGTGTTGTAGATGTTCAGTGCGATCATCTGCGTGCCGTTGGACAGGCGCTGGCCCATGAAGCCGCGCACCGTGCCGACGCCGTTGGTCAAGGCCAGGTTGACGTCGAACTGCTTGAAGGCGGAGGTCAGGGTCAGGAAGGTGCAGATGGTGAAGGTGGCGGCGATCATGGGGATCTTGATCTGGAACAGGGTCTTCATGGCGTCGGCCCCGTCGATCTGGGCAGCCTCCAGCACGTCCTTCGGGACGGTGGCGAGACCGTTGATGTAGATCAGCATGATGTAGCCTGCGTACTGCCAGACATACACGATGATGATGGCCATAAAGGCGGTGTTCGTGCTGGCAAGCCAGGAGTGCGGCGAATTCGTGATCGCCGTCAGCACGTTGGAGAAAACGAACTGCCAGATATAGCCCAGAACGATGCCGCCGATCAGGTTCGGCAGGAAGTAGGCGGCGCGGAAGAAGCCCACGCCCTTGAGCTTGGTGGTGCACAGCAGGGCCAGCAGGAAGGCGACCAGGTTCACCAGGATCATGTTGACGACCACGAACAGAACGGTCAGCAGCAGGGACCAGATGAACGCCGGGTCCTTGAACATGGCGCCGTAGTTTTCAAAGCCCACCATTTTGGTGTAGGAGACGCCGTTCCAGTCGGTAAAGGAGTAGAAGATACCGACAAACATCGGGATGATGACGGTGACGGCGAAGGTGAAGAGCAGGGGGAAGAGGAAGATGAAGTTGATGATGGCGCGGTGGTGCATGACCGTGGGGATGTAGTACAGGCCAGCCAGGCAGAGCAGAGCGCCGAGAACCAGAAACAGGCCGCGCAGCGCGATCTTTGCCGAGCCCATGTTGACCACGAGGTAGGTCTTGGAGAAGTCCATCCACAAGGCCGCGATCAGCAGAACGGCGCCCAGAATCAGAAGTGTAAGCGAGAGGATCTTTTTGCCGGAGGTGTTTTCATTCATATCTCGGATCGCTCCCTTTCCAGTAGCTATTCTCCCAAAGGAACAGGGGCGGCGACGAGTCGCCGCCCCTTCTGAAGTACGTTATTGACGCGGATTACTTGACAGCCTGGGGAATGGTGGCGACCATGTCGTCGATGAAGCCCTGGGTGTCGATGGTGCCCATGGCGTAATCCTGGAAGATGGCGCCGGTGAAGTCCTCAGCCATGTTGGCGGGCTGCTCGAGGAAGTGCCAGCCGGAGGTCTTGCCGCGGGCGGTGAAGTCGGCAACCGTGGGAGCGAACGGGTCGTTCGCGACGACGGTGCAGCTCTTGTACGGGCTGTTCAGACCGGCTTCCTGAACGAGGATCTGCTGGCCGTCGGGGCCGGCGAGCCACTGCAGGAAGGCCTCGGCCTCAGCCACATTGCCCTCGTTGTAGACGGCCCAGTGGGAGGGAGGATTGGTCAGGATGGTGTCGATGCCCTCGATGAAGGCGTAGGGGATCATGCCGCACTCGAAGTTGCCGGCCGCTGCGTACAGATCCTTGTACTGGTCGGTCAGGGAGGCGCCGATCCAGGAGCCCTGGGTCACGAACGCGTACTTGCCGGAGGCGAAGCCGGAGACCTGCAGGTCATAGTTGCCGGAGACGAGCAGGGCGGGATCGGAGTACTGGTTGAACAGGCCGACCATCTCGGCAAACGGGGTGAAGCGGTCGAGGTCGAGCTTGCCCTCGTTCATCATGAGGTCGAAGTAGGTGTCGTCGTCACGGGCGAGGCCGGCGTCCAGATAGTTGGAGAACATGTGGTTGCCGGTGGACCAGTACAGCTCCTTGGCGTTGGCGCAGTAGCCGACGACGGCGGTGATGCCGAGCTCGTCCTTCATGGAGTCGAGCTTCTCGAAGGCGGCCTTCATGGACGCGGGTCCGGTGACGGAGGCGGGATCAATGCCGGCCTTGTCGAGGATGCTCTTGTTGTAGGCCAGACCGATGGCCTCGGTGGTGTAGGGGAAGCCGATGACGGCGCCGGTGTCGTCGACGAACTCAGCCTCGGTGTCGGAGACCCATGCCTGGTCGGACATGTCGACAACCTTGCCGACCCAGTTGGAGAAGTCGGGCGTGCCCTCGCAGGTGAAGATGTCGGGCATGTTGCCGGCCTGGTAGCGCTGCTTCAGCTCAGACTGAAGGTCGACGCCGCCGCCGACGGAGTTGACCTCGACATGCTTGCCGGTCTGTTCCTCATAGACCTTGGCAGCGTGGTCGAGCGCGCCGGCGATCTCGATCTTGCCGTTGAAGAGGGTGATGCCGTTCTTCGCGGAGGTGTCGGCAGCGGGGGCAGCGTCGCCGCCGGAGGCGGGAGCGGCCGCAGGAGCCGCGGATTCGGTGCTGACGCCGCAGGCCGCCAGAGCGACGATCATGACGAGCGCCAGCACGAGCGCAAGTGTTTTCTTCATGCTTTTTTCCTCACTTTTTCATAGTTTTTTCGGCTGGGAAAACCCCATCCTTACTGACATAGTTTAGCATTCCATCCCCGCAAAATCAATGATTTTTGTGCCATTCGCCGATTCTGGGCGTTTTGTACGAAGCATACTTTCAAAAATTATAGCTTTTGACCAATTGACAGCTCGCCCGCTTTTGTCCACGCAACACTTGCAAGTTTGTCCACACTCCTGTACAATACAGAAAACGGTCTGTTGACAGGAGGGACCCCTTATGCAGCACAAATGGTGGCACGGTAAAACCGCATATCAGATTTATCCGAAGAGCTTCTGCGACTCGAACGGCGACGGGATCGGCGACCTGCGGGGCGTGATCTCGAAGCTAGACTACCTGCGGGAGCTCGGCGTGGAGATCGTCTGGCTCTCCCCCGTCTACCCCTCGCCCATGGCCGATCAGGGCTACGACATCTCCGACTACTACAATATCGATCCGCGCTTCGGCACCATGGACGACATGGACGAGCTGATCGCAAAGGCGCGCGAGCGCGGGATCTCCATCGTGATGGATCTGGTCGTCAACCACTGCTCGGACGAGCACGATTGGTTCCGCAGGGCCTGCGAGGACCCGGACGGGCCTTACGGGCAGTTCTTCTACATCCGGGATTGGCATGAGGGCGAGCCCCTCCCCTGCAACTGGCGCAGCTACTTCGGCGGCCCCTGCTGGGAAGTGCTGCCCGGCCACCCGGACAAGATCTACTTCCACGCCTTCCACAAGAAGCAGCCCGACCTCAACTGGGAAAACCCCGCGCTGCGCCGGGAAATCTACAAGATGATCAACTGGTGGCTGGACCGGGGACTCGGCGGCTTTCGCATCGACGCGATCATCAACATCAAGAAGCTGCTCCCCTTCCGCGACTTCCCCGCCGACCGGGACGACGGTCTGTGCGCTATCCAGCGGATGCTGGCCGAGACCGAGGGCGTGAACGTCTTCCTGCGCGAGATGGCCGACGAGACCTTCTGCCTCTACGACGCCTTCTCCGTGGGCGAGGTCTTCAATGAGAAGACCGAGGACCTGCCGCTGATCATCGGGGACGACGGCTACTTCTCCAGCATGTTCGACTTCTCGGAGCACCTGCTCGGTCTGGACCGGCGCGGCTGGCATCTTTCGCATCTGCCGACGGCGGAGGAATACAAGCAGGCCGCCTTCGCCGCCCAGGCGCGCGTCGCCGACATCGGCTTTCTCTCCAACATCATCGAAAACCACGATGAGCCGCGCGGCGTCTCCCACTATCCGCCGCAGGGCGAGCGCTCCGACGCGGCCAAGAAGCTGCTCGGCGGACTCAACTTCCTGCTGCGCGGCCTGCCCTTCCTCTATCAGGGGCAGGAGCTCGGCATGGAGAACCGCACGGGCTGGACGCTCGGGGAGTTTGACGACATCAACACCCTCGACCAGTACGAGGTGGCCCTGCGCGCGGGCTTCACGCCGGAGCAGGCGCTGCGGGCGGTCTCGCTCTACTCGCGCGACAACGCCCGCACGCCCTTCCAGTGGGACGCCACTCCCGGCGCGGGCTTCACGACCGGCACGCCCTGGCTGCCGCTCAACCCGAATTACCGGGAGCTCAACCTCGCCGCCCAGCGCGGGCGCGAGGGCTCGGTCTACGAGTTCTACCGCAGCCTGATCGCCCTGCGAAAAAGCGGGGAATACGGCGAGACCCTGGTCTACGGCGAGACCGTGCCGTGGCTCCCGGAGCAGCGCAACCTGATGGCCTATCTGCGCCGGGGCGAGAAGACGGTCCTCGTGGCGGGGAATTTCCAGGGCGAGCCGCAGGACATGCGCCTGCCCGCGCCGCTGAAAAAGCTGCTGCTGAACAATCTGGAGACGCTGGACGCGGAGAGCGGGACGCTGCATCTGGCCCCGTGGCAGCTCATCGTGGCCGAGGCGGAGGGGTGAGTACGAAGCGGAGCAGGACCGCGAAAGGCATTTGCGGCAATCCGTTTTCCGTGTCACGGATGCAAGATTTGACCTGCGTGATTCACTTTTCTTTGTTCGGACCAAAGAAAAGTGACAAAAGAAACGCCGCAAGGGAGGGGAAGATTCCGTTTTCTTCCCCTCCCTTGACCCTCCCTAATTGAAACGGCCAAGGGGGTCTGCGGACCCCCGTTGGATTCCCCGGGGAGCGATGGGAAGATTGTGCACAAAACGTACCGCATGCACCACGCAGCGCCAAGCGAAGCGTCTCCGCGCGGAAACAGAGGCGACAGCCTGTTCCACGATTGCACCCGGTTTTGAGAAAAGCCCGGACCTCCGCGGGGATCGGCTCAAAGCTTATCGGCGGGAAACCCGCGTGGAAGCGCCCTTTTCTTTCTTCCACCGGGCGCGGCGCTATCTTTCTTTTCGGGCAAGCACCGAAAAGAAAGATAGGGGGGCGCATTACGCAGCCTATCGCTTGCAAACCGGCACGAGAAAACGGATTGCCACGTCGCTTCGCTCCTCGCAATGACGCGCAGGGGGAAAGCCGGGCGCAAGAGGCGGCGACACCTCATCCGCCCTGCGGGCATCTTCCCCTCAAGGGGAAGGCAGACGGGGGCGGGAGCAAAAGGCAGTGTGCGCATTCCCAGCAATGACTGCAAAACATAGAAACGCCGCCGGTGCGTGTGCACCGGCGGCGTTCCCGTCTTCCGCTCACTTGTCAAGGTAGCATTTGAGCAGCTCCTGCATCAGCTCGTCCCGGTCGATCCGGCAGATGAGCGTGCGGGCGTTGTTGTAGTTGGTGATGTAGGTCGGATCCTCGGAGAGGATGTAGCCCACGATCTGGTTGATGGGGTTGTAGCCCTTGACCATCAGAGAGTTGTAGACGGAGGAGAGGATCTCCTTCATCTCGGCCTTGGAGTCGAGCGCTGTAAATTTTCTGGTTGCGTCTTCCATGATCTCACCTGTCCTTTATTCTATCCTGCTTCCATTATATACCCGACAGGAGGGACAAGTAAAGTCAAAATAGACTTAATTTTTCTTAATGCCGCAGCTTACCGCATCACCGCGCCGAAGCGGTCGCCCAGCGCCTTGAGGACCTTCGCCACCGTCTCCCCGGCGTGGTCGTCGGTGAGCGTCTGGTCGTCCGAGCGCATGGTCAGCGAGAAGGCCACCGACTTCATGCCGTGTGCGATGTGGCTGCCCGTATAGACGTCGAAGAGCGTGCAGTCCTTGAGGTACTCTCCGCCGTTTGCGAGGATGCAGTCGACCATCTCACCCACGGGGATCGACGCCTTGCAGACCACCGCAATGTCGCGCGTGACCGAGGGGAAACGCGGCAGCGGCCTGTAAACCGGACGCGCGCCCTTGACCGCGGCCAGCGCGTCAAAGCTCAGCTCGGCACAGTAGAATTCCGCGTCGACGCCGTAGTTGGCCGCGACCAGCGGGTGGACCTGGCCGAACACACCCACGCAGGTCTCGCCCACATACACCTTCGCGCAGCGGCCGGGGTGGTAGGAGGGGTTGGCCTTCTCCGCGACAAAGCGGGGCTTGCCGGTCCCGAGGTCCCTCAGCAGCGCCTCGACCCAGCCCTTGAGCACGAAGAAGTCCATCTTCTCGCCGTAGGCGCCGAGCGAGACGATGCGCGGCTCGTCAGCCATGCCGTCCGGGCGCTTGAGGTAGATGCGGCCGATCTCGTACAGGGCCGCCGCCTTGTTGCGGTAGTTGTAGTTGCGCGTCAGGATCTCCAGCATCGAGGGCAGGATCGTCGTGCGCATGATCGAGGTGTCCTCGCCCAGAGGGTTAAGGATGCGCAGGCTGTCGCGCCGCGGATCGTCCGGGCTCCAGCGGATCTTGTCGTAATACGACGGGCTGATGAAGGAGTAGGTGATGATCTCGTCCAGGCCCATGCTGCGGCAGCAGGCGCCGAGCTGCCGCTCGAGCTGCTGCAGCTCGCTGTAGCCGCCCGCCGTGGTCTGGCCGCCGGCAAACGCGGTCGGGATCTCGTTGTAGCCGTAGAAACGGGCGACCTCCTCGGCGATGTCGGAGTAGTGCTCCACATCCGCGCGCCAGGAGGGCACGTGGATCACGTCGCCCTCGAGCGTGAAGCCGAGGCGCACAAGGATGTCGCGCATCGTCGCCTCGTCGATGTCGGTGCCGAGCAGGGCGTTGACCTTCTCCGGCTCAAGCTTCAGGGTGGTCTCCTCCAGCGGCTCGGAGACCACGTCGATGACGCCGCCGACGACCTCGCCCGCGCCCAGCAGCTCGATGAGCTCGCAGGCGCGCTGCACCGCCGGCCAGGTGTTCTGCGGGTCGAGGCCCTTCTCGTAGCGGCCCGACGCGTCGGTGCGCATGCCGAGCGCCGTGGCGGTGCGGCGGATCGAAGCGCCGTTGAAGTTGGCCGACTCGAAGAGGACCATGCCGGTGTCGCCCACGATCTCGCTGTTCGCGCCGCCCATGACGCCCGCCACGCCGACGGGCTTCTCGGTGTCGCAGATGCAGAGCATATTCGTCGTGAGCTTGCGGGCCGTGCCGTCCAGGGTCTGGATGGTCTCCCCCTCGCGGGCGCAGCGGACGTGGATCTCGCCGTCCTTCACACAGGAGAAGTCGAAGGCGTGCATCGGCTGGCCGTACTCGAGCATGACGTAGTTGGTGATGTCGACGATGTTGTTGATCGGACGCATGCCCGCGTTGCGAATGCGCTCGCGCATCCAGGCGGGAGACGGGGCGATCTTTACGTTTTTGACCATGCGCGCGGTGTAGCGCACACACAGCGGGTCCTCGATGACGATCTTCGCATAGTCGTTGATGTCGCCGCCGGCCTCGGCCTTCACGACCGGCTCGTGCAGCTTCAGGGGCTTGTTGAAGGTCACCGCCGCCTCGCGCGCCAGGCCGATCATGCACAGGCAGTCGGGGCGGTTGGGCGTGATTTCAAACTCGACCACGTGGTCGTCCATGCCGAGCAGCGCGCGCATGTCGTCGCCGGGCGCGCAGTCCTCGTGCAGGATCAGGATGCCGTCGGTGATGCAGTTGGGGAATTCCTCGGGCTTGGCGCGCAGGTCCTCGGGCGTGAGGATGCGGTTCTTCGCCGTGTCGTAGGCAACCATGTCGCCCGCGTGGAGGTTCTGGCAGTCGAAGACGGCCTCGACGTCGCTGTCGCCGAGGGAGAGCGCCACGTCCCAGAGGTTGACGCCCGCGGGGGCCACGTCCATCACGAGGGCGGCCACGACCTTGCCGAAGATCCTGTCGCCCGCCTTGATGTCGGCGGAGATCGAGGGCTTGTCGGGGTCGAGGGGGTGGTAGTCGTTCAAAAGGGCGGCGGGCTTGATGACCGCGTAGGGGAAGTCGTGCGTGGTGCAGCCGAGCTCTTTGAGCGAGCAGAGCATCCCGTCGGACTTCACGCCGCGCAGCTTGCCCTTCATGATCTTCGCGCCGTTCGGCAGCAGGGCGTTGTGCAGGGCCGTGGGGACCAGGTCGCCCACATGCACGTTCCAGGCACCGGTGCAGATCTGGCGGGGCTCGCCCTCGCCGACGTCGACCATCACGACCAGCATGTGGTCGGAATTCGGGTGCTTGTCGAGCTTGACGATGCGCCCGACCACCACGTTTTTGATTTTGACGCTCAGGTCCTCGGTGACCTCCACCTTGGAGCCGGAGATGCTCATGGCCTCGGCGAAGCTGCGGTCGTCGACCTCCGAGAGCGGAAGGTCCACGAACTCATTGAGCCATTTTCTGGATAGATCCATCTGTCTGCCCTCCCTTAGAACTGCTCGAGGAATCTGACGTCGTTCTCGAAGATCAGACGCAGATCCGTGATCTTGTACTCACCCATGGCCAGACGCTCCAGGCCCATGCCGAAGGCCCAGCCGGAGTAGACGTCCGGGTCGATGCCGCAGCCGGCGAGCACCTTGGGGTGCACCATGCCGGCGCCGAGGACCTCGATCCAGCCCTCGCCCTTGCAGGTCGGGCAGCCCTTGCCGCCGCACTTGTGGCACTGGATGTCCAGCTCGCAGCTCGGCTCGGTGAACGGGAAGTGGTGCGGACGGAAGCGGGTAACCGTGCCCTTGCCGTAGATCTGCTCCACGACGAGGTTCAATGTCGCCTTGAGGTCGGCCATGGTGATGCCCTTGTCGATGACCATGCCCTCGATCTGGTGGAACATCGGGGAGTGGGTGGCGTCCACCTCGTCCTTGCGGTAGACGCGGCCCGGGGCGATCATGCGGATCGGCAGGGGTCTGGTCTCCATCGCGTGCACCTGCATCGGCGAGGTCTGGGTGCGCAGGCAGACCCTGCCGTCCTCGGTGAAATAGAAGGTGTCGGTCCAGTCGCGGGAGGGGTGGCTCTCCTCGATGTTGAGCTTGGTAAAGTTGTACTCGGACAGCTCCACCTCGGGGCCGTCCACGATCTCATAGCCCATGCCGATGAAGATCTCCTTGATCTGGTCAAGGACGTTGTACATCGGGTGCTTGTGGCCCGCCGGCTGCTCGACGCCCGGGAGCGTCACGTCGACGGCCTCGGCCTCAAGCTTCTTTTCCAGCATGACCTTGCCGAGCATGGTCTTGCGCAGCTCGATGGCCTCCTCGATCTCCGCGCGCAGCTGGTTGGCCAGCTGGCCCATGACCGGGCGCTCCTCGGGGCTGAGCTTGCCCATCTGGCGCAGGATGGACGTCAGCTCTCCCTTTTTGCCGAGATAGCGGACGCGGAGGGCTTCCACGCTCTCGGGGCTGTCGGTTTCGCTGATCGCCTTCAGGGACGCCTCCCTGAGGCTCTGCATGAGTTCTTTCATACGCTCTCTACTCCTGTACATAAGAATAAACAAAAAAGCCTCCGCCCCAGAAGGGACGAAAGCCAGGCTTCCGCGGTACCACCCACGTTCGGTCATGCAAACCGCACTCCAGCCGCTTAACGCGCGGCGCACGCCGGTGATTGGCCGGAGCTCCCGGGCGAACCAAGCGCCTGCTTTTCCCGGGGGCTTTCAGCCGCCGACCCCCGGTCTCTGCCAAAAACAGTGTGCGCTATTTTCCCGTTCTTCGCAATGACAAAAGAAAGTTATCACATTTCCACAGAAAATGCAAGCTATTTTTGAGCATTTTGCGAGACGGGCAGGCATAGGGTTTAGCAATCCACAACACATCGGAGGTCATCATGAAACGAATGCTGCCAATCCTGCTCTGCCTCTGTCTGCTGCTGGCGGGCTGCGGCAGGGACGGGGCCGAGCGCGACTTCGAGAGCTTCTCCGAGCGGCTCAACACTCTGGACGCCCTGCGCTTTACCGCCAAAGTGCGCGCCGAGTACGAGCACAAGACCGCCCGCTTCACGCTCGCCTACGAGGAGAACGCCGAGGGCGGGCGCGTCACCGTCCTGGCCCCCGAGCTGATCCGCGGCGTCTCGGCCCGCTTCAAGCCCGGCGGCACGACGCTCGAGTACGACAGCGTGGTGCTTGACACCGGCTCGCTCGACTCCTTCGGGCTGTCGCCCATGTCCTCGCTGCCGGTGCTCCTGCACGCCATGCGCGTCGGCCATGCCGAAAGCTTCCGGGAGGAGGACGGTCAGACGGTCGTGCAGCTCGCGCCGGACGACAAGCTCCTGTGCACGGTCTGGTTTGACAAAGGCCCGCTGCGCCCGGTCCGGGCCGAGCTCGTGACCGACGGCCGCGTCACCGTCGTCGTTGAGATCAATGACTGGCAGGAGGGCGGCGCGCTCCCGGCTTCCCCGCCCCCCGCGGCGCAGGCGGAATAAAGAAAAAGCAGCCCGAGGGCTGCTTTTTCTTTATTGGAACAGAGATCAGTCGTTCTCGACGTCGATGTCCACGACCTCGTCGGGACTCTCGGGGTCGGCGCCGGTGGCCTCCTTCTCGGCCTTCTTCTCCAGCTTGCCCATAAACATCGGGGAGAGGATGCCGACGACGCACAGGGCGATCAGCACCCAGCAGACCACGGAGGAGAACAGGATCTTCGGGTCGCCGCCGGAGATCTTGAGGGCGTTTCTGAGGCCCTTCTCGCCGATGGGACCGAGGATCAGAGCCAGCACGACCGCGGCGGTGTTGAGATCGAACTTGCGCATCAGGTAGCCGATCACGCCGAAGGTCATCATCACGACGATGTCGAGGATGTTCTTGTGGATGGCGTAGGACCCGACGCAGCACAGGACCGTCACGCAGGGGATCAGGATCGCGTCGGACAGGCGGGAGATCTGCGCGAAGCCGCGGCAGCCCAGCAGGCCGATGCCCAGCATGAAGAACTGGACCAGCACGAAGCCCGCGAAGAAGGTGTAGGTCATGGCCGCGTATTTGCCGAAGAGCTCGGGTCCCGGGGCAAGGCCCTGGATCACGAGGCCGCCCATGAGCACCGCGGTGACAGACTCGCCCGGGATGCCGAGGGTCAGGGTCGGGATCAGGGAGCCGCCGGTGACGGCGTTGTTCGCGGCCTCGGAGCCGGCCACGCCCTCGATGGAGCCGTGGCCGAACGCCTCCTTGTGCTTGGAGAACTGCTTGGAGGTGTTGTAGCCCAGGAAACAGGCGATGGCGGCACCCGCGCCGGGCAGGATGCCGATGATGTTGCCGATCAGCCAGGAGCGGACGATGGTCGGGCGGATCATTTTGCGCTCGTCGCGGGTCAGGCTCATCTTGTCGGAGAACTTGGTGGCCTGGGCGCGCTCGACGATCTTCTTCTCGGCAAGGATGAAGACCTGGCTCATGGAGAACAGACCGATCAGGGCGCAGGTGGTGTTGATGCCCTCGGCGAAGTAGGCCTGGCCGAACATGACGCGCTTGGCACCGGTGACCGGGTCAAGGCCGATGGTGGACAGCAGCAGGCCGAACGCGCCGGAAATGAGGCCCTTGGTGATGGACTTGCCGGAGACGCCCGCAATAATGGTCAGGCCGAAGATCGACAGCCAGAAATACTCCGCCGAGCGGAACTTCAGCGTCAGCTGGGCCAGCAGCGGGGCGAAGAAATACAGGGAGATGCAGCTGAGAAGGCCGCCCCAGAAGGAGGCGTAGCAGGCGGTGAACAGCGCCTTGCCCGCTTTGCCCTTCAGCGTCATCTGGTAGCCCTCGATGGCGGTGGCTGCCGAGGCGGGAGTGCCGGGGGTGTGGATCAGGATGGCGGAGATGGAGCCGCCGAAGATCGCGCCGCAGTAGATGGCGCCGAGGACGATCAGGCCGGTCTCGGCCTTCATGGTGAAGGTCAGCGGCAGCATCAGCGCCACGCCCATCGCGGCGGACAGGCCGGGCATGCAGCCGATGACGATGCCCATGGCGACGCCCGCGGCCATCATCAGAAGGTTGATCGGGGTCAGGGCGTTGACAAAGCCCGCGCCCATCAGCGATAAGGTTTCAAGCATCTTCTTCGTCCTCCTTTAACGCAGCGCCTTGATGACGGTGCCGACCGGGAGCCTCACGCCGAGGAACTTGCCGAAGGCAAAGTAGACCAGCGCGAGGATCGCGACGATGGCGATCGCGGAGTGCAGATAGGGGACCTTCAGGTACAGCAGGATCGCGGCCATGAAGATCACCGTGGAGATGTAGAAGCCGAAGAAGTACATCAGCACCACATAGGCGATCGCGCCGCCGAGGCACACGAGCAGCTGGACCGGCTGCACATCCGCGAACACCTTTGTGGAGAATCGACCAAAATGAACGCCCGGGAATGGGCATTATGCCATTCCCGGGCGGGAGCTCCCCTCAGGGCAGGGGCATGTAGTATGTTTCAAGATATTCCTCGAGCGTCAGGCCGAGCTCGCGGATCTCCTGCGCGGTCTCCACGCCCACGTAGCGGTAGTGCCAGGGCTCGTAGATGATGCCGGTGATCTCGCTCTTTTCGTTGGGATAGCGCAGGATGAAGCCGTAGTCCCAGCAGTGCTCCATCAGCCAGCGCTGCGTCGGGCTGTTCTCCTGCTCCTCGTCCAGATACGGATAGCCCTCGTCGATGATGTCCACGGCGAGGCCCAGCTGGTGCTCGCTCGTCCCGGGGCGCGCCACCGATCTGGCCGCGATCTCCGGCGCGTCGTCCCACGCCACGCCGTCATACTCCACCAGGCGCATGATCTTGTTGCGAAACAGCGCCGTCTGCTTCTCCATCGTGCGGTAGCCGGAGATCACCAGCGGACGGTTCCCCTCGGCGGCGCAGTCGTCGATCATCTGCAGCAGCGGTCCCGCGGCCCGCGTGTCCATATACTGCTCCTCCTCGAGCCCCCAGGTCACGCGCTCCAGCCCCTCGGGCTCGTAGTCCTCCGGCACCTCGTGCCAGGGGTTGACGAGGATCAGCAGCGGCGTGCGCTCGCGCAGGATCGGCGTCGGCTCCGGAGTCGGGGTGGGCTTCGGGGTCGGCCTCGGGGTCGGCTTGGGCGTCGGCTCCGGGCTCGGCGCGACGGTCGGGATCGGCGGGAGCGGCTCGGCAACCGTGTCAAGGAGCAGCGTCCAGTCCGTGGCCAGCAGCGTATAAATGCCGAGCAGTCCGAGCAGGATCAGGACAAGCAGCGTCACAATGCCGATCCGGCTTTTGGTGTCCAGTTCCAAGTGCTTCGCCTCCGTCAGAGTATGCCCATGTGCTCCAGCAGGATCTTCAGGCCGATGAAGATCAGGATCACGCCGCCCGCGAGCTCCGCCTTCGCCTTGTACTTCAGGCCGAAGACATGGCCGATGTATACGCCGAGGGCCGAGAGCAGAAAGGTCGTCAGGCCGATCAGCCCGGCCGCGGGCAGGATGCGCACCGAGAGGAACGCAAAGGTGATGCCGACCGCCAGTGCGTCGATGCTCGTGGCGACCGCCAGCAGCAGCATCGTGCGGAAGCTCAGATCGTCGTCCAGCTCCTCGGCCTTCTTCGCCTCGCGGATCATGCCGACGCCGATCGCCGTCAGCAGCACAAAGGCGATCCAGTGGTCGATGCTGGTGATGAAATGCTCGAAGCGGTAGCCGAGCAGCCAGCCGAGTACGGGCATCAGCGCCTGAAAGCCGCCGAAATACAGGCCGACCAGCGCGGCGTGCTTCGGCTTGAGCTCCTTCAGGCTCAAGCCCTTGCAGACCGAGACCGCGAAGGCGTCCATGCTCAGCCCGACCGCGATCAGGATCAGTTCAAACAAGCTCACAATCAGTCGCCTCTTTATTCGTCGAGTTTATAGGTGATGTCCTTCTCATAGCTCAGGCGCGGCTCGGTATGGCGGAAAATCCGCACGATCGAGGGGATGTGCCGGAGGATCACCAGCCCCGCCGTCATCATCGTCAGGCGCAGCAGCAGCGCGTCGTCGATGACCAGCACCGCCACCAGCAGGCTCGCCAGCGCGCCGACCGTGGTGCCGAGGGAGATGTAGCGCGTGAGCACGATGACCGCGCCGATCACGATGGCCGAGGCGACGCCCACCGAGGGCTGCACCGCAAAGGCCGCCGCCGCGAAGGCGATCGAGGCGTCGCTGCCCCGAAAGCCGTAGATCGCCGGCCAGAGCCGGGCGAGCACCAGCACGAAGCCCGCAAACGCGCGCCCCGCGTCGGCGTGGCCCTTGATCCCCAGCAGCACCGAGCCGAGCAGCAGCGGCAGCGCGTCGCGGATCAGCTCCACCGCCAGCAGCTTCACAAAGCCCTTGACGCCGTAGATGCGGTAGAAATTCGACAGCCATACGTCGGGGCCGCCCAGGCGGCGGAGGTTGCGGTGAAAGACAAAGTTCGACGCGAGCACCAGCGTGTCCAGACTGCCGATCAGGTAGGCAAAGATCGCCGTCGTCAGCAGCAGAACCCAGTAGACGATCATTCCTTGTCTCCTTTCTGGCGGATCACGATGCGCACCGGCGTCCCCTCCAGACCGAACACGGAGCGGATCTGGTTCTCCAGATAGCGCTGGTAGGAGAAATGGAACAGCTCGCGGCTGTTGCAGAAGATGACGAAGCAGGGCGGCTTGATCCCGGTCTGCGTCATGTAGTAGATCTTGAGGCGGCGGCCCTTGTCCGTGGGCGGCTGGACGCGCGCCTGCGCGTCGGCCAGGACGTTGTTGAGCATGCCGGTCGAAATGCGCATGCTGCTCTGGTCGTTGACGAAGTTGATCAGCTCGAAGAGGCGGTCCGTGCGCTGCCCGGTCAGGGCCGAGATGAACAGCACCGGCGCGTAGCTCATGAAGCTCAGGTCGCGCATGACGTCCTTGCGCATCTTCTCCATGGTGCCGGTCTCCTTTTCGACCAGGTCCCACTTGTTGACCACAAGGATGCTCGCCTTGCCCGCCTCGTGCGCGAGCCCCGCGATCTTGGTATCCTGCTCGGTCACGCCGTCGCGCGCGTCGATCAGGATCAGGCAGACGTCCGCCCGCTCGATGGCGAGCTGCGCGCGCATGACCGAGAACTTCTCCACCCGCTCCTCGACCTTCGACTTGCGGCGGATGCCCGCCGTGTCGATGAACATGTAGCGGCCGTGCTCGTTTTCAAACAGCGTGTCCACCGCGTCGCGCGTCGTGCCGGCCATGTCGCTGACGATCAGGCGCTTCTCGCCGAGGATGCGGTTGATGAGCGAGGACTTGCCCACGTTCGGCTTGCCGATGACCGCGACCTTGATGCAGTCGCCCTCGGCGTCGTCCTCCTCCGCGGGCGGGAAGTGCTTTACACAGGCGTCCAGCAGGTCGCCGGTCCCGTGGCCGTGGATCGCCGAGACCGCGATGGGATCGCCCAGGCCGAGCTCGTAAAACTCGTACACCGCCGGGTCCTCCGCGCCGGTGGAGTCGGCCTTGTTCACGGCCAGCACCACGGG
Source organism: Eubacteriales bacterium (assembly GCA_030531585.1). Lineage (GTDB taxonomy): Bacteria > Bacillota > Clostridia > Oscillospirales > Oscillospiraceae > Limivicinus. Next base: position 47,204 of record JAUNNC010000003.1, read on the forward strand.
CTTGCGCGCGCGCAGCAGCATGTTGGCCACGTCCTTGTCCGCGGCCGTGACGCCCGTGCGGATGTCGGTCACGAGTACGACCACCGTCGCCGTGTCGATGGCGATCTGCGCCTGCTCGCGCATGAACAGCAGAATCTCGCTGTCGGTCGTCGGCTCGATGCCGCCGGTGTCGACCATGTCGAAGGTACGGCCGCACCACTCGCAGGGCGCGTAGAGCCGGTCGCGCGTCACGCCCGGCGTGTCCTCCACGATGCTCAGGCGCTGACCGACCAGGCGGTTGAAGAGCATGGACTTGCCCACGTTCGGGCGGCCCACTATGGCGACAAGAGGTCTTGACATTTCAGACCCTCCTTGAAATACTCAATTCTGATTGTAGCGGTAAAACTGCTCCCCCGTCTCCCCCCGCTCGGGCAGACGGAGCTGCGGCAGGATGCCGAACATGGCGTCGCACAGGGCGAAGCCGTCGCACTCCACCGGGTAGATCGGCAGGCCGAGGGCGGCGCTCGCCCCCTCGAGGGTCACGTCGTCCAGAAAATCCATCTCCTGCCGCCGCAGCATGTTCTGCGAGATCAGCAGGCGCTCCCCCAGCTCCCTGCCTTTGAGCTGAGCGATCAGGTCGCCGCCGGTGACGAGGCCGCTGACGGTGATGCTGCGGCCGAAAAAGTCGTTCTCGATCGCAACGACGCGGCCGCGCAGCGTCGGAAACGCCTCCCGCGCCAAAAGCAGAAGCTTTTCGAGAAGCGGCGCGGCGGCCACGCCCGCCGCGATCGTGAAGTCCTTCCCGTCCGGCGCGTCCGCGAGCTTCAGCGCGGAGCGAAACTCCGTCTCCAGAAGCCGCAGCATCCCCACGCCGTTTTCGAGCTGGGTGAACTCCTCGTAGAACGCCTCGTCCGGCAGCGCGCGCCCGGCCTTGAGATACAACTCGTCGCCGCAGAAGAAGATGCGACTGCCGTGCCGGTGCAGGCAGCCCTCGGAATAGGCCTCGACCAGGTCGACGGTCTCCGCCGCGTGCTCCGCGGTAAAGGGCGTGAGGGGGTAGAGGTGCTCGCGGTATTTCGTCAGGCCCACCGGGACGATCGAGACGCTGTGCACCGTGGGCCAGAGCGCCTCCAGCTCGCGCATCGAGCGCTCGAGCTCCTCCCCGTCGTTGAGGCCCGGGCAGCAGACGATCTGGCAGTTCATCACGATGCCCGCCCTGGCAAAGCGGCGCATGATCTCCAGGCTCTCCCCCGCCCGCGGATTGCGCAGCATCTTGCAGCGCAGCTCCGGGTTCGTGGTGTGCACCGAGACGTTGATGGGGCTGACGTGCAGGGCGATGATGCGCTCGACCTCGCGCGCGGAGAGATTGGTGAGCGTGATGTAGTTGCCGAGCAGAAAGCTCAGACGCGCGTCGTCGTCCTTGAAGTACATGGTGCGGCGCATGCCGCGCGGGAGCTGGTCGATGAAGCAGAACACGCAGGCGTTGGCGCAGGCGCGCGGCGCGTCCATGAGGTAGCTGCCGAAGTCGAGGCCGAGGTCGCCGCCCTCGTCCTTGCGCACCCGCACGCCGTACTCCGAGCCGTCGGGGCGGCGCAGAACGACGTCAAGCTCCCGGTCATAGGCGAAAAATTTGTAATCGAGCACGTCGAGGATCTCGTTGCCGTTGATGGAGACGACCGTGTCCCCGAGCTCGGCCTTCCCCCGCAGGGGACTCGTCGGATCGACGGACTTTATATAGTTGTCCTGCATACCGACACTCCCCTCTTTACACGGGCGAAAGCAAAAGGAGGAACGGCAAAAACCTTTCCTCCTTAAGCTTCAAGCTTTTTACTTGCTCTCCTCAACCTTGATGACCTCCCGGCCCTTGTACTGGCCGCAGGCCTTGCAGACGCGATGGGGCATGCAGAATTCGCCGCAGTTGGGGCACTTGACGAGATTGGGAGCGGTGAGCTTCCAGACGGAAGAACGTCTCTTGTCACGTCTCTGACGCGATACTTTTCCTTTCGGGACTGCCATGTTGACACCTCCTGTTGACAGCTGTTCTGAGCAGCTTCGTAATTCTACTTATCCAAAAGCTGCTCAAGCACAGCAAATCTTGGATCAATGGGTTTCCGGCACGCACACGGGCCGAGGTTCAGGTTTTTCCCGCAGGTCGGGCAGAGGCCCTTGCAGTCCTCTTTGCAGAGGAACTTGGTCTCCATATCCAGCACGAACAGGGTCGTGAGGACCTCGTCCAGATCGATCCCGTCGTCCTGCAGCACGAAAAGCTCCGGGTCGTCCCCGGGGTTTTCCTCCACGAGGATGGCGTCGAGTTCGGTCTCCTTGACGCTCTCGAACTCCTCGCCGCAGCGGTCGCACGCGCACAGCAGCTCCGCCGTCAGCAGGCCCTCAAGATGCAGGATGCCGGCCTCGTTGTACACGCGGCCTTCGGCGTATGGCTTTGTGAGATATTCCCGGATGGAGGGGAAGTCCAGGCCCTCTGTCGAAAGCTCGCACGCGAACGGAACAGAGCCGCCGGGGACCTCGATAATGTCCCGCAAATTCAGGCGCATAAAGACCACCTCGCACAGTCGCCCTAGTATTATAGTTTACTTGCAAAGGCTTGTCAATAACAATTTTATCATGTATAATGCAAAAAAAGTTCGAGCGCAGAAGGGGGTTTTTGTGACAAATGAAGGAACTGACCGTGCGGGAAAACGACGCCGGACAGCGTCTCGACCGCTTCGTGGCCAAGGCCGTTCCCCTGCTGCCGGACTCCCTGCTGCAGAAGTACATCCGCCTCAAGCGCATCAAGCTGAACGGCAGGGGCGCGAAGCGGGACGTCCGCCTCGCCGCGGGCGACAGCGTCCAGCTCTACATCAACGACGAGTTTTTCGAGAAGCCGCGCGAGGACAACGCCTGGCTCAAGGTCGGCACGCCGCGCCTCACGATCGTCTACGAGGACGAAAATCTCCTGCTGCTCGACAAGAAGCCGGGGGTCCTCTGCCACAGCGCGGGCGTCTGGGACTACAACACCCTGATCGCCAACGTCCAAGCCTATCTCGCGCAGAAGGGCGAGTGGCGGCCGCGCGAGGAGCACGCCTTCGCCCCGGCCCTGTGCAACCGCATCGACCGCAACACCGGCGGTATCGTGATCGCCGCCAAGAACGCCGAGGCCCTGCGCATCCTCAACGACAAGATCCGGGACCGCGAGATCGAGAAAACCTACCTCTGCGCCGTACAGGGCAGGCCGAAGCCCCCGGCGGGCAGGCTGGAGAACTACTTATTTAAAGATGCGAAGAAGAATCAGGTCTTCGTGCGCGAGAGGCCGGAGCCCGGCGCGCGGACGGCCGTGACCGAGTACCGCACGCTTTTGAGCCGCGGCGCGCTCTCGCTGGTGGAGTGCCGCCTGCTGACCGGGCGCACGCACCAGATCCGCGTGCAGATGGCGCACGCGGGCTGGCCGCTGCTCGGCGACGGGAAGTACGGGAGCGAGCGCTTCAACCGGGACTTCGGCGAGAAGGGCCAGGCCCTGTACTCCTACCGCCTGCGCTTCGACTTCCCCACCGACGCGGGCGCGCTCGACTATCTGCGCGGGCGGGAATTTCGCGTGGAGCGCGTGGACTTTGCGGAGAAATACTTCGGCGTGACGGAGCTTGATTTCTGAGCGTTTGCACAGGGGCCAAAGTACCCTTTTCCTGTCATCTCGAGCGGAGGCGAAGCCGGAGTCGAGAGATCCGCCAGCCCGCGCATCCGACCTGTCAGATCCCTCGGCTTCGCCCGGGATGACAGATACCGGGGTTTGTCTGCGCACAGGGCCCGGGGCGAAAGCCCCGGGCCCTGTATGTTTTGTATCGGGTTTTACCAGCTCGTGCCGTCGGAGACGGTCTTGCCGTCAACGGTGACGTTTTTGCAGTCGTAGATGCAATAGGTCGGGCCGCCGATGTCGTGGACGTTGCAGCGCTCGATCGTCACGCCGCTGCAGGAGGTGAAGTCGAAGGCGCCCTGAGAGCAGTCGTGGATCTCGGTGTAGCGCACCGTCAGATCCCTGCAGGAATAGCCGGAGACGCCGAGGATGCCGCAGCCATAGAGGGAGCAGTCCTGCACGGCGGAGGAGCTGCAGTTCTGGAAGCTGAGCACGCCGCCCGAGCAGGCGCCGGGCTCCTGGGTGTGGCCGGCCGTAATGTTTTTAAGCGTCACGCCGCTGCAGTTTTCAAAGGTGATCACGTTCGCGTAGCGGGGCATGGCGGTGACCGTCGCGCGGTGCGGTCCGCCCGCGGTGATCGTCAGGCCGTCCGCTCCGGTGATCACAAGCCCCGGCCCGTCGTAGCAGGGCATCCAGTAGTAACAGTCTCCGCTGTAGGTGCCGAAGCCCACAGCGTCGGCCAGCGAGTAGATGCCGTCCTCCAGATAGATCGTCACGCCCGGCGCGATCGAGGCGAGCAGCTCGTCGACCGTGGAAACGTGGATCATGCCGTCGCTCGACGGCGCAATCGGCTCCTGATCCGGGATCTCCGGCTCGGGCGGGGTCCAGGTCACATCCGTTTTGAGCTTGAGCTGGTACAGCTCGTAGTCCTCATAGGCTCTGCCGTCGGGATCGAGCACCTGCTCGCTCTTCTCCCCTCCCCAGGGTTCGTCGTATATGCCGCGCTCCAGCTCGTTGTTCCGGAAAACGCAGCCGTCGACCGTGACGGGGCCGGAAGAGACATAGAACATGCCGGAAAAATGGTTGTTCACGATCTCGCAGCCGCCGAGGAAGAAGCTCCGCACAAAGCTGCACCGCAGCAGCTGGCTGCCCGAGCAGTTGCGGACAAGCGTGTTGAGCATGGCGCAGCCGCTGCAGTTCGACAGGCCGAGCACCGCCGTGTAGGATTCCGTGATGCCGGAGATTTTGCAGTCGTCCAGCACGATCCCGCTCGAGGATGTGGCCGTCAGCGCGCCGCAGCTGCAGTCGCGGATGACCGTCCCGCGGCAGGACAGATCCCGGCAGCGGTCAAGCTCCAGCCCGTAGGTGCCGCAGCCGTAGAGCTCGCAGTTTTCCACCGACATGTTCTCGCAGTCAAGCATGCGCAGCACCGAGCCCGCGCAGCTCCCCGCGCCCTCCGTGTGCCCGACGGTCAGGCCGGACAGACTGACATTGGAGCAGTTGTCAAAGCGGATGACGTCGGCGTAGCGCGGCTGCGTGACGATCTCCGCGCCGGGGCGCGCCGCCTCGATGCGCAGATTGTCGACCCCGCTGATCACCAGCTCCCAGCCGTCGTAGAGATCCATCCAGTCGTAGTAGTCTCCGCCGAAGTTGCCATAGCCCAGAGCCCGGCTGAGATCATAGCTGCGTCCCGTCAGCCGGATGCAGGTGTCGGGCGCGATCGCCTTGAGAAACGCCTCGACCGTGTCGCATTCGACCACCTTCCGCTCCGCCGTCGGCGCGGGCGTCGGCGTATCCTCCGCCGCCGGGGCCGCCGTTGCCGCCGGAGCCGCGGTCTCTTCCGGCGTCGGCGTCGGCTCCGCGGTCGGAGCTGCGGAGGCGGGCGCCGCGGCTCCGGGCGCCGCGCCCTGACAGGCTGCCAGCAGCAGCGCCGCAAGCAGCAGAAACACCGTGATGATCCGGATCGTTTTTCTGTTTCTCATTCTTATCCCAGCCTTTCTTCAGGAAAAATGCGCATTTTGTGTCCGGCAGTTTGACGCCGCGCAGGCGGGAAAGGTTCCCCCGCAAGCCGCTGCGGCGCAATCGTTATCAATTTAATTACAAAAAATTTATTAAGAATTACAAAATTGTTTGACAAATTGCAAATTGGGGTTTACAATAACAGCAGTATACAGGGAAGCTGTGTATAATCTCAACAGGAAAGAGGACGCAAATATGAAAAAGCGCATGATTGCGATTGCCCTTCTTATCGTGATGCTGTTCGCTCTGTCCGCATGCGGCGGCAACGAGCAGGCCGCACCTGCCGCGCAGCCCGCTGCGCAGACCGACGCACCGGCGGCGGATCAGCCCGCCGACCAGACTGACAGCGAGGTCACCGCCGTGGCGACCGAGAACGCCATCCCGGACGGCTCCGGGGTCGTCACCCTGACCAGCAAGGCGCAGGGCTTCAGCATCGACTTCGACAGCGACAAGTACGTCGCCATGGAGAACCCCGTCGGCAACATCGACATCTTCGCCGGGCAGGACGAGGGGATCCCCAAGTGCACCGTGTCGCTCCGTCTGAAGGAGAACACGGAGGACGCCGCCGCCTATCTGAAGTCTGTCGCGCAGGACATCGAGGCCGAGAAGGGCAAGGACATGGTCGTCAAGGCCGGAGAGCCCCAGAAGATCGGCGACCGTGACATCTACTACATCGCCTTCACCTTCAAGGACAAAGAGGCGGGCGGCAACGTCCAGACCGCGTATTACGCCCAGAACCTCAAGAGCGGCGACGTGGCGGTCTTCACCTCCAGCGCGCTCGAGGGCCAGACCGAGGACGTCGACGCGATCCTGAAGCTGGCGGTCCAGTCCTTCAAGTTCGGCGCCTGAGCCGGATCGCAGGGCTCCCGAAGCCATACGGAATGCTCCCTTGCGGAAGGCGGCAGCGCCTTCCGCAGAGGGGGCTTTGTCTTTTCGGCCCCGGAACGCCGCCTTCCGGCAGCCCGGCCGCTTCCCGGGTTTACGCGCGGCGGGGCTGCGTTCTCACCGGACGCATTATACCCCTTCGCTCATCCCGCGTCAATCGCAGCCTGTGAGGGCTGAGCGGCGGCCGTTCTCCCCCGTCGGGACAGCGCTGCGGCGAGGCCGCCTCCGGCATCCGCTCCGGGCGATCCCCCCGGGGGGGCTTGCGCAGAAGGCCGCGGAGATGCTACACTACTTGCCGGGCATTCAGAAAGGGCGGTGACAGACAGCGGTGGAGCTGGATACGATCCTTGCGGAAAACAGAGCCTATTGGACCGGGCGTGCCCCGGGCTATTCGGAAGTCAACAGACTGGAGCTCGCCACCGGCCAGCGGCAGAGATGGCGGGAATGCCTGCGCGGAGAGCTCGCGCGGCAGTTTCCGGGCCGACCCGCCGCGGACCTGCGCGTGCTGGAGGTCGGCACCGGCCCCGGCTTCTTCGCGATCCTCCTGCGGGAGCTGGGCTGTGACGTGACGGCCGTCGATCTGGCGCCAGCCATGCTCCGTGAGGCAAAAGAAAATGCCGGCCGCCTGGCCGACTCGATTCGATTCATGGAAATGAACGCGGAGGCCCTGACCTTCGCGGACGGAAGCTTTGATGCGGTGATCAGCCGCAACCTGACCTGGAACCTGCCGCACCCCGACCGGGCCTATGCCGAGTGGGCGCGCGTACTGCGCTCCGGCGGCCTGCTGCTGAACTTTGACGCCAACTGGTATGCCTATCTCTTTGACGAAGCCGCGCAGGCGGCCTATGACCGGGACCGGGTCAACAGCTCCGAACGGGGGATCTGGGACCAGAACGTCGGGGATGTCGGAGAAGCCTTCGACGTGATGGAGGACATCGCCCGCCGCGTCCCGCTCTCCTCCGTCCGCCGTCCCGCCTGGGATCTGGAACGGCTCTCCGCGCTCGGGCTGCGCTGCGAGGCGGAAACCGACGTCTGGCGGCGCGTCTGGTCGGAGGAGGAGAAGATCAGCTTCGCCTCCACGCCGCTGTTTCTCGTGCGGGGGATAAAACCGTAGCCGCCCGCATCCGGCACGCCCGCTCCTGTCAGGGAGCGGAGAAAGCGGCACGTTTTCGGTTTGGGTTTTTCAATGTTTATAATCGATTCTGCAGGCGTCGCCGCAGAATCCATACAGGAGGCGTACTCACAAAGTGGATATCTGGGAAAAGCTGTACAGTCTGGCAAAGGAGCAGTTCCACCCCGAAGACGTGTCTCCTTTTATCTATGCATATCATGTGGTATGTGCTTTGGAAGCAGAGAACGGAGAGCTGTTTTCAGGCTTTTGCATCGAGAGCTGCAGCGGTGTCCTGAATCTGTGCGCGGAGCGGGTGGCCGCGCTGAATATGCTTGTGAACAGCGGACAGACAAAAATCAAGCGAATGCTGGCCTTCCGTGATCGGGCTCCGTACGGCGGAGGGAGCGGAACGCCTTGCGGCGCATGCAGAGAGTTCCTTTATCAGCTCAACGAAGAGAATGAAGATATGGAAATCATGGTAGATTATGCAAGCAGGAAAACCGTTACACTCAAAGAACTGATGCCCGACTGGTGGGGAAAGGAACGCTGCGCAGAAGCCAGATCGAAATAAGCCCCGATTTCCCCGCCGACCGGCCGCAGTCGATAATCATTCCTTCAGGAAAAGTGTCGATGTGAGAGGAAATTGTTGCTATCAACAGAAAGAATGGGCGGCGGGGATCGCTCCCCGCCGCTCCTGTCATGTATACGGCAACCGGCAGGCGCTCGTGATGAACGCCTGCCGGTTTGCGGTTTTGGGTCACTCCCACTCGCCAAGCAAATCCCGACTTTAACTGCTTTTGTTTAGGAGATTTGTCTCGACGTGGCTCCGTTTGATTCCCATTATCCTCAACCCTTTGGGTCTACGGACTTTTGCTATCAAAAAGCGATCAAAGCGGCTATCACAGGTCCAAATTGTTGGGGCTGTTTGCAGTGGCTTTGACGATTAACGGGAAAGCTTTGTGCGTTTGAGATACGCTTCTTGATGTGATTACTATAGCATGAAATCGGCCGATTTTCAATGCTGTCCTTAATGAAAGGACTTCCATCTTTCGCCATCCGTTATCTTGAAATCCAACAAACCCCACGATATAATAGGTTAAGAACCATACAGGAGGATAACCACATGATGATCTCTACCCGCGGGCGCTATGCACTGAGAATTCTTGTGGATCTGGCCGAGAACCAGAACGAGGGATACATTACGCTCAAGGAAGCTGCCGAGCGGCAGGAGATCTCCGAAAAGTATTTGGAGAGCATCGTAAAGGATCTGGTGAAAGGGCAGTTCATAGAGGGCGTGCGCGGGAAAGGCGGCGGCTATCGGCTCTCCAGAGCGGCCGAAGAGATCAACGTTTTGGATGTCCTGCAGTCGGCAGACGGTACGATCGCTCCCGTAGCCTGCCTTGAGGAGGGCAGCGCGCCCTGCTCCCGTGCGGCGGTCTGCAAGACGCTCCCGCTCTGGAAAGGGCTGGAAAGAGTTGTCAGCGAATATCTCAGCGGCTTTACCGTGCGGGATCTGGCAGAAGACAAAGTACCATAACGAATGCAGCTTAAAAGAACTTCCGGGAGACAATCTCCCGGAAGCTCTTTTTCTACAGCATGGAACAGTCCAATATGGAGTTTGTGATGACGTCCCGCGTCAGGGGCGGCTCCGTCACGGCGGCCCGGGCCAGCACCATCTTCCCGGCCGGGACCGAGTGGGTCAGCCACACGCTGCCGCCGATGATGCAGTCGCTTCCGATCTGCGTCCCGCCGCCCAGGATCGTGGCGCCCGAATAGATGACGACGCGGTCGCCGATATCGGGGTGCCGCTTGATCCCCTTGACGAGCGCGCCGTCCTCCCCGACCGCGAAGCTTTTGGCGCCGAGCGTGACGTGCTGATACAGCTTGACGTTCGTGCCGATGGTCGTCGTCTCGCCGATCACCACGCCGGTCCCGTGGTCGATGAAGAAGGAATCGCCGATGACCGCGCCGGGGTGGATGTCGATCCCCGTCAGGCGGTGGGCATACTCCGTCATCATGCGCGGCAGCAGCGGCACGCCCTCCCGGTAGAGGATGTGCGCCAGACGGTAGGTGCTGATCGCCGTAAAGGCCGGATAGCAGAGGATGACCTCGTCGACGCTTTTCGCCGCCGGGTCTCCCCGGTAGGCAGCGAGCAGGTCTGTCTGCAGCTGGCGTCTGATCTCGGGGAGATTTGCCAGCAGGGCAAGGACGATCTCCTCCGAACGAAGCGTTAAGGGCACGCGCGCGAGGATGCTCTCCAGCAGCGTGACCGCCTGCTCCAGAAACTTCTCCCGCGACTCATTTTGCGGGGCGAAGCGCGGAAACAGCGCATGGATCAAAAGATCGGTGAAGTGCTCAGCCTCCGCGCGAAGGTTTCTGTAATCCCGCGCCGTGCCTTCGCCGGGTGCTTCCGCCTGAGCGAGCTCGTCGGCGGTGTGCCGGATCAAAAGGGAGAGGGTCTGATCCATATCAGTCTGCAAACAGCGGCGTGGACAGATAGCGGTCGCCGGTATCGGGCAGCAGCGCGACGATGGTCTTGCCCTTGTTCTCCGGGCGCTTGGCGAGCGCTATCGCGGCCCAGACCGCGGCCCCTGAGGAGATGCCGACCAGCACGCCTTCCTTGCGGCCCACCAGCTTCCCCGCGGCAAAGGCGTCCTCGTTCTCCACGGCGATGACCTCGTCGTATACGGCCGTGTTCAGCACGTCCGGCACGAAGCCCGCGCCGATGCCCTGGATCTTGTGCGCGCCGGCCGTGCCCTTCGACAGGACCGGCGAGCTCGCGGGCTCCACCGCCACGACCTTCACGGCGGGGTTCTGCTCCTTGAGATACTCGCCCACGCCGGTGATCGTGCCGCCGGTCCCGACGCCCGCGACGAAGAGATCCACCTTGCCGTCGGTGTCCGCCCAGATCTCCGGCCCGGTGGTCGCCTTGTGGACGGCGGGGTTCGCGGGGTTGACGAACTGCCCGGGAATAAAAGCGTCGGGGATCTCTTTTGCCAGCTCGTCGGCTTTGGCGATCGCGCCCTTCATGCCCTTCGCGCCCTCGGTGAGCACCAGCTCCGCGCCGTAGGCCTTCATCAGCTGGCGGCGCT
>JAUNNC010000223.1 GCA_030531585.1 Eubacteriales bacterium
CGGCCTCCGCCGTGATCGACGCGCTACGGATGCGCAGGCCGTCGTTTGCGCGGATGGCGTCCCGCGGCGCGCTGACGCGCAGACGGCCGCCGGTGATGACCAGATCGTCGTTCGCCGCGATGCCGTGCCCGCAGGCTGCGGTGACCGTGAGGCTGCCGCTGCCGTTGATGGTCAGGTCGTCATGGGAAAAGAGCGCGCCGTCCCGCTTGTCCGCCAGCGCCTGCTCGGAATAGGCCGCGCCGCTCGTCATGCTGTTGGCCGAACCCGCGGCCAACGTCAGAAAGACCTTGTCGGCCTGTTCGACACGCAGGCAGGCGTCGTCGTCACAGCGGATCGTGACGCCGTCCAGCAGCAGCCAGACCTTGGCGCCGCTGTCGGCGCTGACAACGACGCTGCCGCCGTCCAGCGTGCCGCGGAGGATGTAGCGCCCCGCGTTTGCGATGACCGCATCGCCGTCATGGAAGTAGGCGCCGCCGCCCGATATCGAGGCAGAATCCCCCTTGAGCGTGATCACGGTGGCGCGTGTGCTGTCCCAGTTCCCGTCGAGATCATTGGCTGTGAACCGGGCCGAAGCGACGGCGCCCTCGGCGTCCTCGTCCGCAACGACCCGGATGCCGAAGCGCTCGCCGTTGATGAACAGGACGGTCAGCAGCAGCGTGAGCAGCAGCACGGCAACGCAGATGAAGTCGATGGATTTGTGCGTTGACATGAATGGATGACCTCCGTATATTTCTTCCGGAGCCGGTCCGCTCAGCCCATATAGTCGCCGTTGTAGCTGACGAGGACGGCGCTGTGCACGCCCCTGAGTGCCGCAAGTTCATTGACGAAGTCCGTATCGCCGCCGATCAGACGGACCTCAAGATTGAGCTCCACCGAGCCGCGCTGCGCGCTCTTGCTCTTGACGACGCAGCGCCTCGTGTGGCTGCGCAGACAGTTCAGCGCCGCCTCCTCGCTCGCCGGGCCGTCGCAGGTGAGCACGACGATATAGGGCTTCGTCGTGTCGCTGCGGTTGGCGAAGACCAGCAGGATCAAACCGATGAGCACGCTGCCGAAGACCGCGAGCGGGATCATGCCCGCCGCCAGCACGATGCCGACGGCAATGGCCCAGAACAAAAATGCGATGTCCAGCGGCTCCTTGATGGCGGTGCGGAAGCGCACGATGGACAGCGCGCCCACCATGCCCAGCGACAGCACCACGTTCGAGGTGACGGCCAGGATCACCAGCGTCGTGATCATCGTCAGCGCCACCAGGGTGACCCCGAAGCTCGCCGAATACATCACGCCCGCAAAGGTCTTTTTATAGACGAAAAAGATGAACAGGCCCAGGCCGAAGGCCAGCACCATCGCCAGCGCCATGTCCAGCAGGCTCACGGCGCCGACGTTCGCAAGAAAGCTGGATTTGAAAATATCATTGAAGGTCATGTCGGTTTCTCCTTTGTATCGTCAGGTATTATACTAGTCGCTGATAAAAAGCTTTAGAATTTTACCGAGGCAGAATTGTGTCAGGCAAGGCGGCGGCCGCAGGGCATAATGGAGATATATGGCCAAGGCCGCCAACGATGCATGGCGCGATTCTGGCCGGTAAAAAATGAAGGGTTTTATCAGTGAATAGTATTAACCGTAGATCCTGCATTGGGCATACTTGGAAAACGCCGTCGCGCGCAGGTTCCCGGTCTGCACGGCGTCGCGGATGACGGAGGGCAGATACGCGTCCCATTTGACCTCGAGCACAATGGGCGCGTCCCCCGCCGGGATCGTCACACAGTCCGGGTTCAGAAAGTCCGTGCAGCTCAGCCCCGTCCGGATGTCATAGTCGAAGGTCACGCGCACGTTCCCGGGCCGGGACAGAAAGGGCTCGCGGGTGTAGTCCACGATCGTCCGGGGCCGCAGGCCCTGCGTGCGCATCCTGCAGCAGAGCTCCTGTACCAGAGGCCTGCCGGACGCGAGCATCCAGTCGAGCTCGCCGTCGATGAGCTTGCGCACCTCTTCGGCACTCAGCTCCGCGCCGAACTTTGCGCCCAGACCCCCGCGCCGCGCCTTCTTCTCCAGCCGGATGAAGGAGAGATCGCCGTTGTAGCAGCGGATGCGGAACTTCTCACGCAGGTTGACCCCGTCGATCTTCTCCCGCAGGGCCCTGTCGTCCGGCGTGTCAAAATAGAGGCTCCTGACCCGGTACCTGCCGCCGGGCGCGTGCGGGTCCGCCTCCGCCACGGCGCGCAGCCGCTGGCGAATGCAC
>JAUNNC010000071.1 GCA_030531585.1 Eubacteriales bacterium
TGATCCGACACGCCAAATGGAATGGCCGGGGTGATCAGCAGCTCCAGCTGCCGGCGGTCGGAAACCGTCCTCACGCTCTCGTCGACAAGCTTGTCGAGCGTTTCGTCCGGACACGCGGCGCTGGTGTTGAGCACCACGGCGATGTCGGTGCAGGGAGATGCAAAGCGGTGCGTCGTCTCGATGGGCCGATCCGTCCCCAGCAAATCGACTTTCCCGTAATCCCCCTCGGGCGCCCAGGCCAGGAGCTTCAGATGCGGGATCTCGCAGCCGGCCTCCCGGACCGCGCGCCGGATCTCCTCCGCGAGCTCGAGCAGATAGGCGCTGCCGTCAAAATCGTTGCAGCAGCCCGCCGCGTGGTACTGCAGATAATACTCGCTGAGACTGCCCATGGCGTTCTGCAGCTCGTCGGCGTCGTAGTCGATCTCCGGGTGACGCAGAGAGGCTTCGCCGTCCCGCAGGGCGCGCGACAGCTCGTCCAGCCCCTCCCCCGTTTTTGCGCTGATCGCCAGCACCTGCGTCCAGGGGTATCGCTCCGCAAGCCAGGCAAGCTCCGCGTCACGCTCCTCCCGATCCAGCAGATCACACTTGTTGAGTACGATGAGGTCGGCCTCCCGCAGCTGCGCGTCGAGGATGTGCCCCATATCCCCCGCCTGTCCGCCGCGCAGGAGCGCGGCATTGCGCGGTTCGATCAGCACCGTGAACGGCGCGAGCGCAAACTGTCCGGGGTAGTTTTCCGTCAGGCCGTGGTAGACGTGCTCCTGCGCGCCGACGCCGAAGCCGGGGATATCGGAGATCACCAGCTCGACGCCCTCGTCATAGAACGAATTCAAGCGCCTCGTCAGAACGTCGTGGCAGAAGCAGATGCACTCGTCGGTGATCTGGGAAGCGTCGCAGCCTGCGAGCTGCGCCAGCCTGTGGTCTGCGAGCAGAACCCCCTCGCCCAGATCGTTGGAGATCATGGCCGCCTTCCCGTAATGCGCGGTATAGTACCGTGTCAGCGCCATCATTGAGGTGGTTTTCCCTGCGCCGAGAAAGCCGCTGAAAACGGCGAATTTCTTCATGGCTTCGCCCTCCGTTTCCCCAAGTGCGAGGTCAGCATGAGGCCTCTTTCCGCATGTGCTTGTTCGCGTACATGGTTTTGTCCGCGCGGCGTACCGTGTCGATCACATAGCTGTCGCAGCCCGGATCGAACTCTGCGATGCCCATCGCGACGTGCACTTCCTCCCACTTGTTCGCAGCCGCGGCGTTGTTCCTCTCCGCCGTTTCCTCAAAGTGTCGGACAAGCTCTTCCCGGCTGCGAAAATCGTCATTTTTGAGAATCACGGCAAACTCGTCGCCGCCGATGCGGAACACGGGACTGTGCTGGAGCACGCGGCAGATCAGGCGGCAGGCGGTTTTCAGATACACATCGCCCTTGTCGTGCCCGTACCGGTCGTTGATCATTTTCAGATCGTTGCAGTCAAATACGCCGACCGCAAACTCCTGCTTCTCTTCGCTCCCGTCCATCTGCGCCTGCAGCTCCTCGACGGCAGCCGAGAACGCCCCCTTGTTCCGGACGGAAGTCAGGGCGTCGACATACACGCGCTTGTTCAGCTTTCTGCACGCTGTCGAAATAATAGTCAAGATTCCGCTCGCCGGTCTCGCAGAGCAGCAGGAGAAGCTGCTGCGACTCACGGCGCTCGTTGCTGCGGATGAAGAACACGCTCAGGAGCGTGACAATGCTTACGGCGATCACGATGACACAGACGGTCAGCAGTGTGATCCTTGTACGCAGGGAGTGCATCCGTACGTCCCCTTTCTCGGATAAATGGATTCGCGCCGGCGGCCGGCGTCAGGAGTCGGACTGCAGATTTCGGACAAACGTGTTTTCAAAGTCCGACGCGTGGAGCGGTCTGGAGAAGTAGTAGCCCTGCACCAGCGCGCAGCCCAGATCCTTCAGCAGCATCATCTGCTCCTCGGTCTCCACGCCCTCCGCGATGACGGGGATCTTCAGATTCTTCGCGATGTCGAGGATCAGCGCCATCAGCTGGATATCCTTCTCGTCGTGCTCGATGTTCCGGATGAAGGCCCTGTCCATCTTGAGCACGTCGATCGGCATGGCCGACAGCATGTTCAGTGAGGAATAGCCGGTGCCGAAATCGTCCATCTCCACCTCGTAGCCCTTCCGCCTCAGGCTCTCCACGACCTGGATCACCTGATCGGCGTTCTCGGTATAGGCGGACTCGGTCACCTCGAGCTTGAGCGCGGTATGATCCAGCCTGAGCTCGGAGAGGATCCCGTCGAGTGTATGCTCCAGCATCGGGTCAAACACATCGATGCGCGACAGATTGACAGAGACCGGGATGATCACCCCGTACTGCTCCCGCCAGCGGACGATCTGCTTGGCCGCCTCGGTCCAGACGTATTTGTCCACCATGCTGATCTGGCCGTTCTATTCAAACAGCGGGATGAAATCGTCCGGCGGGATCATCCCCAGCTCGGGATGGCTCCAGCGGACAAGCGCCTCCGCGCTCACCAGCCGCGGCGGCTCGGACTGGATATCGTACTTGGGCTGGTAATAGACCTCGAATTCATACGCGTCCAGTGCCCGGCGCAGATCGTTCAGCAGCCGCTGCTCGTAGATCTCCCGCTCCCTGACCTTCTCGTCAAAGATGATCGGGCGCTCCATATACTGTCCGCGCGCCATGCTGCAGGCGGTACGGGCCCTGTCAAAGAGCTGTTCGGGCTCCAGTCCGGCCTGCCAGGGCATCACGCCCATGCGCAGCCGGATGTTCGTATTCGGCGCCATGGTCTCAAGCTTCTCCTGCAGGCGCGTGAAGATGCTCTGGTAGTCCCCCGTGTGCCGACAGTAGATATCAAAGCGATCCGCCTCGAAGCGTCCCGCGATCCCGCCGAGCCCGTTGGTTATGGCATGGATCTCATTGCCGAGTACGCGCAGGGTCCGGTCGCCGAATTCACGCCCGTTGAGCGCGTTGACGGAGTGGAACTGCTCGATGTTCAAAACGATGGCGTCCATCGGCGTGTCGGGGTGTTCACGGTACATGCGGTTGGCATACTGGAAGAAGAAGTTGCGGTTGTACAGCCCGGTCAGCTCGTCTGTCTCCGTCGCGGAGATCAGCGTCCTGGCCTTTCTCACCGCCCGCATGTTCTGCACCAGCAGGGTCAGGATCACCAGCAGCACCACGGCGACCACGGCCATGACCGCGCCGATGTGATCCGCGATCACATCCCCCAGGCTGAGTCTGGCGTCCTCAGTCACATAGTAGGACATGGCCGCGTTGACGGTGGATTTGGGCACCATGTTGACGGTCTTTGCCAGGATGGAATACAGCGGCGTCTGATCCTTTCCGACCGCGAAGCAGTAGTCCATCTCCACGCCGGTGGCAAAGGTGGTCAGGCGGTACTTCGTACAGAGCCTGGCGATGTTGTTGTAGCGGTAGTTGCTGATCAGGACGCAGTCCGCCACGCCGTCGGACACGGCCTTCAGGCAGTCCGCAGTCGTGGGATAATACACCCGGCGCCACGCGGGAAAATGGTCCTGCAGAAAGGCGTCGTAGTTGGGATTGCCCTCGTTGACAGCCACGATCACATGTTCCTTTTTGGCAAATCCCTGCTGTCCGGCCTGAGGCAGCACCGCGTAGATCTCCGTCTCGGTCAGCGGCGGCGTCGTTATAACGCCCAGCACTTCGCCGTCATAGGGGCTGAAATTGACGGGGAACACGCAGTCCACCTCGCCGTTTTTCAACGCGTCCAGCGCGGCGGCGGAAGTGGGATAGGCGATCGCCTCGAAGTCCAGCCGGACGTTTGCGATACAGTCCGAGGCGCTGGAGAGATAGTCCTTGAGAACGCCGATCAGCTCGCCGGTCGTCTTGTCAGCGGCGCAGAAGGCCAGATAGTTGTCCTGATACCCCACCCGGATCGTCTTGTGCTCGGAGAGCCATTGAACCTCCTCCGCGGAGAGGAACGCGTTTGCTCCCGCCCGCCGGATGTATTTTTCAAACATCCGCTGGTTGTAGAACCGGTTTTCATCCTGGATCCTGTTCAGCGCGTCGTTCAATTCGTCGAGAAGATCGGGGCGATCCCTGCTGACGGCGAAGAAGAAGTCGGACGAGCCGACCTTGCAGACCGGCGCCGCTTTTTCGGGATGGACAAAGGCGTCGACCGTGACATAGCCGTCCAGCTCGCCGGTTTCCAGCATCGCCAGCGATTCCTCCTCGGAACAGGAGACTTCGATGATCTCGGGCCGGACGCCGTTGCGCTCGGCCCAGTCCCGGTAAAAGTCCGCCTGGATGCTGTTCTTGTTCACGCCGATCCGCTTCCCGTTCTGGGTGGAGGGGGCCGTCGGCAGGAGCGAGCCGCTGCCCGGGGCGGTGAAAAGATAGTACTCCTCCGAGCCCATGGGGAGCGAGGGAAACAGCATGTGCTCGGCACGTTCCGGCGTATACGAGACGTCGCTCATCAGGTCGATCTCGCCCGACTCGAGCATCTGCATCAGCTCCGGCCAGCTGCCTTTGACATATTCATAGGTCCAGCCCGTATAACAGGCGATCTTCAGCTGGTACTCATAGGCATAGCCGGAGCGGCGTCCGCTGGAATCCATCGTGTTGTAGGAGGAATCGTACCAGCCGACGCGCACATGCTTGTGTCCCGCCTCCTGTGCGAAGGCGGCGCACGGCGCTGCCATGCCGACAGCCAGCAGCAGACAGAGTGCAAGCAAAACGATCCTTTATAAGCGAAGAAACACGGACTGATCCACGCGCGTTCGCATTCGGATGTTCATGTCGGTCTACCTCTCTCTTCCGGTTCGTATCGGGAGTTCCCTGACAACAGTTTATTATTAAATGATGATATCACATTTTTATCTGCTTTTCCAGCCTGAACAGGAAAAAATCCCGTATTCCGACCGCAGCTTGCCGGGCTTTTCTGCACTCGCAGCAGGACACGGAAAGAAGAACAGATCCCGAAGCCGCGAAGCTTCGGGATCTTTCTTTTCCGTGTAAAATTGTTCTGCGTGTTTTTGCCATCTGTACTCCGTTCATCCCGCCGGCAGGGCCGTGAGCTTTGCCCTGAACGAGATTGCGCGCGGCGTGGCAAAGCCGTCGAAGCGGATGATGTGCGCCCCTCTGGCCGTGTCGATACCGACGACCGTTCCGGCTCCCATGATCGCATGCTCCACCCGCTGTCCGATCTCAAAGGCCTCCGCCTTTTTCTCGGGGAGACTTCTTTCATTGGCCTCGATATAGGCCCGGGCTCCTTGAACCAGCCCCTCGCGCGGCGGTTCCGTGTGCTCGAGCAGCTCGGGGGCGATATCCAGGAGGAAGCGGGACGGATACCGCGGCGAGCCGTCGAGATTCCGCCCCTCCGCCTCGGACAGATACAGGCGCTTTTCCGCCCGCGTCATGGCCACGAAGGCCAGGCGCCGCTCTTCCTCCATGCCGGGCAGCGTGCGGATCTTTCCTGACGGGAACACCCCCTCGTTCATTTCGCACAGGAACACATAGGGAAACTCCAGCCCCTTGGCCGCGTGTACCGTCATCAGCCGGACCCTGTCTCCCGCATTGACGCCGTCGCCGTTGGAAAAAAGCGCGACATGGGCCAGGTAATGCTCCAGCGTCGCCTCCTCCCCGCAGCCTGTCTCGTACTCGTAGACCGACTGCTTCAGCTCCGCCAGGTTGTCGAGCCGCTCCTGACTGCCCTCGGTGCGCAGCATCTCCTCGTACCGGCTCGCGTCCAGGATCGCAGACAGGAGTTCGGAGACGGGCCGCTCCGCATAATCCGCGGAAAAGGACTCGATCAGCTTCACAAAACGCGCGGCCCCGGTGCCCTTGAAGATCTCCTCCTCGAGCGTTCGGCAGAGCGCCTCGTAGAGCGTACAGCGCTTGTTCGCGGCATACTCCTCCAGAAAGCGCATACGGCGCTCGCCCATGCTGCGTTTGGGGGTGTTGACGATCCGGCGGAAGGACAGATCGTCCTTCAAGGCGATCATCCGCAGATAGCTCAGCGCGTCCTTGATCTCCATCCTGCCGAAAAACTCCACTCCGCTGTAGATCGTGTACGGGACCTTCCGTTTCCGGAACACCTCCTCGATCGAACGCGTGACATAGTGCGCCCGGTACAGTACCGCCATATCCCGGTACGGGACGCCGGCGTCATGGAGCTCCCGCATCTGATACGCAATCCATTCCGCCTCCGCCGAGGCGTTCGGCGCGTGGTGGCAGAGGACGCTTTCCCCGTCCGGCAAAACCGGGATCAGCTCCTTCCTGATCCGGTTCCGGTTTTTGTCGATCAGGGAGTTTGCCGCTGCGAGGATCTGCGGTGTTGAGCGGTAGTTCTGCATCATCATGATGGTTTTCGCCGCAGGATACTGCCTGTCGAAGTCAAGGAGGTATTTCACATCGGCTCCCCGCCAGGTGTAGACCGTCTGATCCGGGTCTCCGACGATAAAGAGGTTCTTGTGCCAGCCGCACAGCACCTCCATCAACTGATACTGCGGCAGGTCGATGTCCTGGAACTCATCGATCATGATGTATTCCAGGCGCTGCTGCCATTTGACGCGGATCTCGGGGTTTTCCCTGAAGATGTACAGGGTGAACTGGATCAGGTCATTGTAGTCAAGGCCGAAGCACTTCTTCTCCTGATACAGGTATCCGTAGAAAATGATGTCGTCGGTCGACGCCGCCTGCAGGTATTTCTCGCGCAGGGTATCGAGAGACATCGTGATCAGGTCGAGGTAGTACTCCGGCTTCTTGAAAAGCTTCTGGATCTCGATCATATCCCGGGCCTTTGCGAAGGTCATGTCCCGAAGTGTCAGTCCCCGCTCCCCGTAGATGATCTTGAGCATGGAATCGATGTCCGAATTGTCGAGCACGAGGAAGCTCTTCGGATACTGCACGGCATGGCTGTCCTCCTGCAGCACCGAAACGCAGAAGCCGTGAAAGGTGTTGATATAGCCCGTATCGCGGTCGCCGGTCAGATTTCGTATTCTCTGCCTCATCTCGTTTGCGGCCTTATTTGTAAAGGTGACGCAGAGGATATTGCCGGGCAGGATCCCCACCTCGTTGACCAGATACGCAAAGCGGTTCGACAGCGCGCGCGTCTTGCCCGATCCGGCCCCGGCGATGACCCGGACGAATCCCTCTGTCGAAGTGACCGCCTCCAGCTGAGCCGGATTCAGTTGATCGCTGTTCATGCTAAACACTCCCCCATGCTTTGTTTCCTCTTCCCGCCGGTCAGTATACCGTCCCGTCGGCGGCCACGATGGTCAGGATGCCGCGGTGCAGGATGTACTGGTTCTGCGCCTCGTCAAAGTAGCAACGATACAGGTGCGAGGGCTCAAAATCCCAGTGGCGGACCAGCTGTCCCACGATGTGAAAACCGATACGTTCGGCCTGTGCCTGAAGTCCCATTTTCATGTCCCCCTTTTGTTTTTCTGTTTTCACTGCTATCCTACCTCAAATACTGTCCAAAAAATTCCCCTTGATCCTTGCGTACCGCCCTCTCCGCTGCTATAATGAAGAAGAAAAGGGCAAAGAGAGGGATCGCCATGGCTGCCGGTGACAATCAGAAGCTGAAGATGCTGTATCTTGTGAAGATCTTCTCCGAGGAGACCGACGACGCGCACGGCCTAACGCTGCAGGAGATCGCGGCGCGCCTCGAATCGTATGGCGTCAACGCGGACCGCAAGACGCTGTACAAGGATTTCGGCGAGCTGGAGAAGTTCGGTCTGGAGATCCTCAGTGAGCAGGACGGCCGGAGCGTTCGCTACCATCTGGCCGCGCGGCGCTTTGAGCTGCCGGAGCTCAAGCTCCTGGTGGACGCGGTGCAGGGCTCGAAGTTCATCACCGAGAAGAAGTCGCGCCAGCTCATCAAGAAGCTCGAATCTCTCGTCAGCATCCACGAGGCCAGGCAGCTCCACCGGCAGGTGCTGATCACCGGACGCATCAAGGCCATGAACGAGAGCATTTACTACATCGTGGACATGCTGCACGAGGCCATCAACTTAGACCGCCAGATCCGTTTCCAATATTTCCGATGGAACGTGCGCAAGCAGCAGGAGCTTCGCCATAACGGGGCCTGGTATCAGGTCAGCCCCTGGAGCCTGCTGTGGGACGACGAAAACTACTACCTTGTCGCCTATGATGCCTCCGACGAAAAGCTCAAGCATTACCGCGTGGACAAGATCGTCCGCCTTGCCGTCACCGACACGCCGCGTGAGGGAAAGGAAGCCTTCCGGCGGCTCGATCCCGCGACCTACACCCGAAGCCTCTTCGGGATGTTCGGCGGCGAGCTCACGCCCGTGACGCTGGAGGGCCGGGCCGACATGGTCGGCCCGCTGATCGACCGCTTCGGAAAGGACATCACGATCATCCCGCAGGAGGGCGGCCGCTTCACCGCCCACGTCAACGTGGCGGCCAGCCGCCATTTCATCGGCTGGATCGTTGCGCTGGGCGACGGTGTGCGCATCACCGGACCCGAAGAGCTGGTGGAGGAGATGCGCGCCGAAGCGGAACGCCTGTCCGTGCTCTATGCCGCCTCGTCCTCCGCTTCCACGCTCTCATAATAGTCGCTCTCGCTGCTGAACAGCAGATAGCGTCCGTTTACATAGCCGTAATACCCGCTCCCCGTATAGTAACCTTTCATTTTCAAGACCTCCTCTTGTTTTCTGTCTTTATCCTAGCAGAAAACCTGTCCCGAAAATTTCCCCGGATGACAACATTGTCGACAGGCAGACGGGCAAATGTAGTAAAAAAGGAGTATCCTGTGATGGCAAAGATTCGTGAGTTTCGCTCCAACATGGCGTTCAATATCGTCGGCGCGATCGTGGCTCTGCTTGTACTGCTCGGCCTCATCGTCAGTGTGATCGGCCTGGTGAGCTTCACCGAAGCGTTCAGGCGGGAGTACGCCGTTTCCACCTACCACATGGCGGATACGGCGGCCACGCTTGTCAACGGCGACCATCTGGAGGCCTATCTCGCAGGGAATGAGACAGAGGAATACCAAAAGACCAAGCGCTACCTGGACGGTTACTGCAGAAAAATGAGCGTGTCGATCGTCTATGTCATCACGGTGGACCGGAGCGATTACGGGAGCTTCGTCTCCGTTTTCAACTCGATCGACAACTCGGTCGGCGATACCGGCTATACGGAGTGGGAGCTGGGCAATCAGCGGGACACCACCAACGACGAGTACCGGCAGAAGTATCGCGCCCTGTATGAGCAGCGCGCCCTGTATGAGACCGTCTACCGCATCAAAAACCTGAACGGTGCGAAGCCTCACATCACGACCATCGTACCGGTGAAGGCTTCCTCCGGCGACGTCACTGGCCTGCTCTGCATACAGCGGCCGATGCGCGAGCTCTATACGGCAAGGCTGCCCTATGTCAGAAACGTCGCCGTGTCGACGATCCTGCTGGCGATTCTGGCCTCCGTCTTCGCGGCCTCGTTCATCCGCAGCCGCTTCCTCGATCCCATCCGGAAGGTCTCCGACGAGGCGGTCCGTTTTGCGAGGGAGAATACCAAAGGAGAAGAGCTCGGGCGCATCAGCGATTTCAGGGAGCTTGCCGATCTGGGCAGTTCCATCGACTCCATGGAGACCGACATGCTGCGCTATATGGAGAACCTGACCAAAGCCACGGCCGAGAAGGAGCGCCTCGGCGCGGAGCTCTCTCTCGCCAGCACGATCCAGGAAAATTCCATCCCCAACAGCTTTCCCGCCTTCCCGGAGCGTACGGACTTCGACATCTACGCGGCCATGGACCCGGCCAGAGAGGTCGGCGGCGACTTCTACAATTTCTTTATGATCGACGACGATCACCTCTTTGCGGTGATCGGGGACGTCTCCGGAAAAGGCATCCCGGGCGCGCTGTTCATGATGGTCTCCAACATCCTCATCAGCGACCGGACGCGTCTGGGCGGCA
This sequence comes from Eubacteriales bacterium, assembly GCA_030531585.1. Classification (GTDB taxonomy): domain Bacteria; phylum Bacillota; class Clostridia; order Oscillospirales; family Oscillospiraceae; genus Limivicinus. The sequence goes on from JAUNNC010000071.1 coordinate 9,917, forward strand.
CGCCCGCGGAGATCCTGACCTATGTCAATCATGAGCTCTGCGAGCACAACGAGGCGGAGATGTTCGTCACGGTCTGGCTGTGCATTCTGGAGCTCTCCACCGGCAGGCTCACGGCGGCGAACGCCGGGCACGAGTACCCGGCGATCAGGCGCGCAAACGGGCGCTATGAGCTGTTCAAGGACAGGCACGGCTTTGTCCTCGGCGCTTTGGACGGTGCAAAGTACCGGGAGTATGTTCTCGATCTGGAGCCGGGCGACAGGATCTTCGTGTATACGGACGGCGTGCCCGAGGCGACGGCAGACGACGACGAGATGTTCGGCACGGACCGGATGCTGGCGGCACTGAACGAGGAGCCGGACGCAGCTCCCGAACGGCTTTTGAGAAACGTCCGGGCGGCCGTGGACGACTTCGTGGACGGTGCCGAGCAGTTCGACGATCTCACCATGCTCTGTCTGGAGTACAGGGGGAAAGCCGAGGACGGGCACAACCCCGCTCCGGTCGGGCCGTAACAGAGCGTACAAAAGTGCAAAAAAAATCCTCAATTTCTTACGAAATTGAGGATTTTTGGTCCGAGTGAGAAGATTCGAACTTCCGGCCTCTTGAACCCCATTCAAGCACGCTACCAACTGCGCTACACCCGGATCTCTTGCGCTCGATTATATTAGCACACCGCAGGGCAAAATGCAAGTCCTTTTTTCATTTTCTGTATTCCCATTTGAGAATGCTTCATAAACGGACACGTGCAGAGGAAAGCTCTGCACGTTTTGTTTTAAACTACTTCAAAATTTCCAATAATTGACTTATCCCCTACTGCTGTGGTATAGTATATTCATCAAATAATACGATGAAAGGAGCAGGATAAGATGATGATATCCACAAAGGGGCGGTACGCCCTGCGTGTTATGGTAGATCTGGCAGAACATGCCAACGGTGGGTATCTGGCGATGCGGGAAGTCGCAAAGCGGCAGGAGATCTCCTTGAAGTATCTGGAGCGTATCCTTCCGCTGCTGGTGGACGGCGGTCTGGTGGAGGGGCTGCGCGGCAAGGGCGGCGGCTACCGGCTGACGCGCGAGCCGTCGGAGTATCCGATCGGTGAGATCCTGCGCCAGACGGAGGGCGACCTCGCCCCGGTGAGCTGTCTGGAGTGAAGCGCGGCTCCCTGCCCCCGCAGTGCCGACTGCCGGACGCTCTCTCTCTGGCAGGAGCTGAACAGACGCGTCAACGACTTTCTCGACAGCAAGACGCTCGCGGACCTGATGCAGACGGACAAATGATATCCCTCACAAGAATGAACCCCTCGGTTGATGACCGAGGGGTTCATTCGTATGTTTTTGCTGTTTGGCGCTTTCGGGGACTAGATTCTCATGCAGACGTCCCAGGCACGCCAGATGACGGTGCGCAGGTTGCCGATGGCGACGCAGTCGCCGACGCGGTGGACATGGGCACCCTTGTTGCCGACAGGCGCCGGGACGAAGCCGATGCCGTTGATGACAGCGTCGCAGTCGCAGCGGAAGGTCTCGTCGGGCGTCTTGATGATGCAGTAGCCGTCGCCGATCTCGGTGATGGTGGAGTGCAGGTACACGGGGACCTTGTGGTACTCCATGGCGTCGCGCAGGAAGGAGGTGTTGGCAAGGCAGGTGGCCTGAGCCGCGACGAGGTCGTTGCCGTACTCGACGATGACGGGGTGCTTGCCGGCCAGGACCAGGTCGTAGGCCGCCTCGCAGGAGGACTGGCCGCCGCCCAGGAAGACGATCTTGTCGCCCTCGACGCTCTTCTCGCGCAGGAGCTCACGGAAGGAGTGGGTCTTGTCGAAGCCCTTGATGTTGGGCATGGTTCTGGGAACGGAGCCGGTGCAGACGATGATCTCGTCGAAGCCGCGGCGGATGGTGCCCAGATCGTTGACCTCGGTATTGAAGCGGACCTCGATGCCGGCCTTGGCGATCTCTCTGAGATACCACTCGACGAGCTTCTTGTCGTTCTCCTTGAAGGTCATGGCGGATGCGGTGAGGAACAGACCGCCGAGCTGATCTTCCTTCTCGAAGATGACGGGGTTGTGGCCGCGCTTTTTCAGCACAAGCGCGCACTCCAT
>JAUNNC010000072.1 GCA_030531585.1 Eubacteriales bacterium
TGGCAAGCGGGAAGATCAACAACCGCCTGCTGTGTGAGATTGCCACGCATCCGGATTTTCAGCGCCTGATGGTGGACACGGAGATCTGCGTGGATCGGATCGCGGATATCCGGGAGGCGCATAAGAAGGATACGACGACAGCGGATACTGTTAATCCCTCCGACACCGCGCGTCAGGAGCTGGAAGCCGCCATGAGCTATGAGGGCAGCGCCGAGGAACGCCAGGCCCGCCTGTTCTGCAAGCAGCTCGGCATCAACTACGACAAGCTGTCCAGGGACGAATTCGCCAGCCTGATCAATATTCTAAAGAAGTCTTCTCTGCTCAAAGGGCAGCCCAACAAGCGCGGGAAGAACAAGCGGAAGTAGCGCAAAAAGCCGCCACACTCTGTACGATTACATCAGAGTATGGCGGCTTTTACTCCAGTATAAGTTTAAGTTCCCGCCGGATGACTGCCTTATTGTCGTCTCTCAATTCCGCTTTTTATGAGCCACGTGTTCACATCGTCCGAAAGGCTGCTGCCGCCGGAATAATGAACGGAGAGGCCTTCCCCAATGTCGGCGTCCGGCGCGAGCTTGGCGATCGCCGTCAGGCTTTGGCCGAAACGGCCGCCCCCGTGGGAGCAGAAGGGTATGATCTGCTTGCCGGAGAAATCATATTCCTCCAGAAAAGACGCGATCGGCATCGGGATTGAGGCCCACCAGTTGGGATAGCCCAACAGAATGACGTCGTAATCGTCCATGTTGTCGATGTGCTCCGCGATCTCCGGTCTCGCCTGATCGTGCTGGTCGCGCTGCGCTTCCATCAGCACGGTGTTGTAGTCGCTGGAATAGGGCTCCGTGAGCGTGATCTCAAACAGATCCGCGCCGGTTTGCCGCTGGATCTCGTAGGCAATGCCCCGGGTATTTCCGCTCCAGGAGAAGAACGCGATCAGGACTTTCCCACTACCTGCACCGTCACTCGTCTCTTGTGCAGTAACTACCCCTTCCATCGGGGCGGTGTTTCGTACTAGGCGCAAGCCCAGATTATAGCTTTTCATGTCTGCCTGGGCAGCCGCCCGATAGGCAGAGCGCATGTTCTTGCCGAAGTCGTTCCAGCCCCCGCCGCGATAGACATGGCGCGTGCCGCTCTCGGGTCCTGCGGGATCGGCGCTTTGTGCCGCATCATATGGTCCGTAATAGTCCCAGCACCACTCGTTCACGTTCCCGTGGCAGTCATAGAGCCCCCAGGCATTGGGGGTAAAGCTGCCGACCGCGACGGTCTCGGCGCGGTACTGCCCGGGCCTGGCCTCCAGAACGGAGTCGTTGAAGTAGTTCTCCTCAATCTCATAGGGATAGTGCCCGTAGAAGTTGGCCTCCGCTGCGTCCAGAGACTTCTCCAGATTGAAGGGCGTCGCCGTCCCGGCGCGGCAGGCATATTCCCACTCGGCCTCTGTCGGCAGGCGATAGCCCGCTGCGCTGCGATCCCAGACCACGCAGTCCCCAGTCACTGTGTAGGCCGGCTGAAGTCCGGCGGCTTCACTCCTGGCATTGGCATAGAGAATCGCGTCCAGCCAGGAGATGCTCTCCACCGGGCGCTCCGCTCCGATAAACTCGCTGGGATTGATCCCCATCAGACGTTCATAGTCTGCCTGCGTCGTCTCGTAAGGGTCAATGTAGAAGGCGGAGACGGAGACTTCGTGCTGTGTTTCGTCCTCAATCCGCCAGTTTTCCGTCTCGGGACTGCCCATTATGAAGCTGCCGTCCGGGATCAGCACAAAGCCGTCCTCTACGGGAACATAGGGCTCACTCTGCGTTCCCGGCGTGGGTGGGGTCGTGGCTTGTACGCTCTGAACTTCCGGCACAGATCCCCAGCCGGAGGGTGCGTAGTCCAGGACATTCTCGTCTGGGAACAGTGTGTTGAGTCCAAGGCCAATCAATACCGCTGCTGCAAGGCATCCCAGAATCCAAACGGGATGCTTTTTTGCACCTTTTTTCGTCTTCAGACACAGCGTGGCCAGCTGCGCGCCGAGGAAAGCCCAGGCCGACAGCATCAGCGCGTTTTCCAGAAAGACCAGCCATCCAGCTTTCTCATAGTCCAGAAAAGCGAAAGGCACACGGAAAAAGAGATAATTCGGCATCCCGTTTCTCAGAAACAGCCAGATTCCGATCCCGCCGAGAAGTGTGCCCAAGACGGACAACACGCCTTTTCCCTTTTCGCCGAGCTTCCACTTTCCGGCCATGACCGGCAGATGGAGCCCCAGATGCAGCCCCATCAGGAGAAAGGCCCAGTGGCTCATGGCCAGGTGGGTCGGGCGCACGAGGAATACGCCTCTTGTCCAGTATAAAAATGGAACGGCGTATTCGCTCATGGCCATGCCGCAAAGCGCCGTGGCCAGCATGGCTGCGATCAGCAGCACATTGGCAGAAGTCGTAAGTGCCCGGTAGGCGTTATATTTTCCCTTAAAGGCTGCCGCATACCAGCGCTGGTTCAGGATCTGGTGGACGATCACGGTCAGCGTCATGGCAACGCCGATCCACTCGTGCAGCGCTTCCCCTGTGACCTGATAGCTCATCAGGCACAGCAGAAGGATGAGCATACCCGCGTCAACGGTCAGACGGAGGTGATTTCGTTTGCTTTTTTGCATGGAAACAAGCCTTACCGATCGATCCACGTCTGAAGCTCAGTGTCGGAGATACCGGCCTCCAGGCGCGTGGAGGACAGGAAGGTTCCCGTACCGGCCTGCTCGCCCAGCGTTTCACCGGTGCGTCCGGCACCGCTGCCGCCCGAAGTGCAGAAGGGGATGACCGTGATCCCTGTGAAGTCATGACTCTCCACAAAGGTGCTCAGGATACGAGGGGCCTGACCCCACCAGATGGGATAGCCGAGATACACGGTGGTATAGCCGTCCAGGGAGATCTCATCTGCGATCTCCGGGCGTGCGTCCGGCGTGTTCTGCTCCACGGTGGCGCGGGTCGAGCGGTCGTTATAGTTCAGATCCTCTGCCGTATAGGGCTGAGCCGGAACGATTTCCGCCAGGTCGCCTCCCGTCAGAGCAGCGATCCGCTCCGCTACGCCTCGGGTAGTTCCGGTGGCGGAGAAATACACCACCAGGATGGAGCTCTGTGCTTCGGTTACGGCCGGGCCTTCGGCGACCTCCGTTTCCGGGGCACTTCCCGTTTCCTGTTCAGAGATCGGGGTCTCACTCGGTGCCTGTTCCGGCGCCTCAGTGGGCACAGGCGCAGACCCCGTCTGTGCAGACTGACTGCCGCAGCCAACGCAGGAAAATGCAAGAGTCAGCAGTAAACAAATGGCAATCAGTTTTTTCATCTTTCAAGCTCCTTTTATTTATGCTTGTTGCGGCCCCAGAAGGTGTTGTATCGGTCAGGCTTCCACCCCGGCTTTACGTCCTTCACAGCCTCTGCAGCTGTAATGACAGCATCGTCATGGTCGATGTCAATGAGGGTGTAGCGGTCGTGGCCCATGCCGAGTTCCTTCATATAGCTCAGCTGCCGCAGGCCGTGCCGGCTCTCTACCCGTTCCACCAATTCCTTGCCGCTTCCTTCAGGCAAATTGTAGATCAGATCCATGCAGGCATTATCCACAGCCAGAATGTCCATGGAGGCCAGAATTCCCACATCCGGGGTGACGACCGGCTCCGCATAAGGGCCGGCGCAGTCACAGTCGATGGACATGTTGCGCATGGTGTTGATGTAGCAGACATGGGGTGCAAAGTAGTCGATGGTCGCCTTGGTGCTTTCACTGATGCGTTCCATCAGTTCTTCTTCCGAGATGCTCCACATATCTCCGCCGGGGTAAGTGTGGATCTCCTTCTTGCCGACCCTCCCATCAGCACAGCCGATGCCGATGTTCTTGTTGCTTCCGCCAAAGCCGCCCATCATATGCCCCTTGAAGTGCGTGAGAACCAGCAGCGAGTCGTAGCTGAGCATGCTTTTGCCCACATGCATTTCCTTAAACCACTTGCCTCCCTCAACCGGGAGCGCGGCCACGCCCTCGCTGTCCGTAATGTCCACGGGGCAGAAGGTCCAGCCATTGATTTTCAGTGTCTTCCTGTGGGCTTCTGTGGTATAACGGCTGCCCTCATAGTACGTGTTGGTCTCTATGATAGTTGCGTCCGGCAGGCGGCTCTCGATTAGTTCTTTCACCCAGGGACGCGGGATGATGTTCGGACCTTCGGCCTCTCCGGTGTGCAGCTTGATTGCTACCTTGCCGGTCAGTACGGAGCAGACTCGGTCATAAATCTTCTTCAGTCCTTCTTCGGACAGGTCGCGCGTGAAAAACACGACGGCGTTTTCGCCCGTACGTTCTTCAAAGGGGACGTACTTGTTCCCGTCTTTACCGGGAAGAACCTGTTTGTTGGACATGTTTCGTTTCCTCCTTTATTACAGTTCCCTTTTTATCCCGCGGATCCCTGTTTATACCAAACGCAGACTGTCGATCCAGTTCTTGAGCTCGCTCTCGGAAGCTCTGGCCGAGAAGCGTTTGCCGGGCAGGACCTTCGCGCCCTTTGCCAGCTTTTCGATGCGGCTCTGCCCCTCGCCCAACTGGCTGCCGCCAGAGGTGAAGAAGGGGACGACCGTCTTGCCGTCGAAGTCGTAGGCGTCCAGAAAACTGTCGATGATGCTGGGTTCCCGGTACCACCAAATGGGGAAGCCGAGAAGAATCACGTCGGCCTCCGCAACAGGGGCGACGGTATCGGCCAGTGCGGGACGGCAGTTCGGGTCCTGCATCTCCACGGTGCTGCGGGCCTTCTTGTCCATCCAGTTCAGATCGCGCCGCTCATAGGCGACGGTGGGCTTAATCTCGTAAAGCGCCGCGTCCGCCGCGGCGGCAAGGGACCGGGCCAGTCTGGCAGTACTGCCGCTGGCGGAAAAATAAGCAACCAGTTTACGCATTTTGAATACTCCTTTTATTTCATTTTGCTGTAATCGTCCTCGGACACAGACTCCAGCCATTCGTTGGATGCGTTCTCGCCGCCTACCTCGATGGCGAGGTGGGAGAACCAGGAATCCGCCGCCGCGCCGTGCCAGTGCTTGACATTGGCCGGGATGTTGACCACCGTGCCCGGCGTCATCTCAACAGGCTCTTTGCCCCATTCCTGATACCAGCCGCGGCCGCCCACGCAGATGAGCATCTGCCCGCCGCCTTTGGTCGCGTGGTGGACGTGCCAGTTGTTGCGGCAGCCCGGCTCAAAGGTAACGTTGAAGACCGGAACCTGGGTCGTGGACAAAGGGGCAAGATAGCTCTGCCCCACGAAGAACTGTCCATAGGGGTTCTCCTCCCCGATGGGGAAGAAAATGCTGTTCTGATAGGCGTCCTTTTCGCTCACGGCGCTCTCCGCCTCGCTCCAGATCTCCTTGGCCTGGCGGAAGACGGCCCAGCCCTTAGGCCAGCCGACATACATCGTGGCGTGGGTGATGATCGCGGCGATCTCCGCCTTCGTCACACCGTTGTTCTTCGCGTTCTGCAGATGGTAGCCCAGGGAGGAATCGGTGATCCCCGAGGCCATCAGGGAGACCACCGTGACGATGCACTTGGTTTTGGTGTCAAGCGCCTCTGCATTCCAAACCTCACCGAAGAGCACGTCGTCGTTGAGATGGGCGAACATCGGCGCGAAGTCGCCGAGCTGATTGCGCCCGGCCGTCTGTGTGATCTTTTTCGACATGTTATCCTCCTGTCAGCGTTTAATGAACTTCAGATCCTGTTCCGGCAGCGCTTCGTCGCTTACAAAGCGCTCGACTTTCATATGCAGGTCGTACTTTTCCCGCAGGGCTGCGATCTGCGCCATCATGGGCGAGGCGTGGTGCGCGTCGAGGGCGGCCTGATCCCGCCACTGGTCGATGAGCAGAACAGTTTCAGGATCATCCATCGGGAAAAAATATTCATAGCGCAGATTGCCTTCCTCGGCCCGAATTGCCGCCGCGATCCCGCTGCCGGTCATTTCCTCAGCGAAGGCTCTGGCGCTGCCGTTCGAGCCGGTATAGTAGAGATTGACGGTAATCATAGCAAGCCTCCCAACAAAGTCCGGATAAAGTCATAAGCCATTTCATAGGTGCTCATATAAACGTAGGAGATCCCTGCCTCCCGCATGGCCTGCTTCTGCTTTTCCGTTACCATGGTATAGGGATAAAGACCATAGACAAAGGGCAGAAAGGCATACAGGAAGGTCTGCCGTCTTTGCTCGCTCAAAGCGGGAACAAACTGCTTCAGGCAGGCATCCATGGCGTCTTTCGACTTTCCATAGGCAGCCTTAAACGCAATCAGGCGCTCCATGCGGGAATTAGCCTCCATGTCAAACATATTCATGCTCAAAAGCTTGAGCATCAGGGGACGGCGCTCCAGCGCATGAGCCAGCGCGGAAGACAGCTCATCCAGAGCCAGGCTTTCATTCTGTTTGCACAGGCGGTCAAGGTCTTCCGTAAACAGCTCGTATTCCTGTGCAAAAAGCGCAAGGAAGATTTCCTCCTTCGTCTCGAAATAATTGTAAATCGAGGTGCGGGTAAAGGAGGTCTGCTGCCCGATCTCCTTCAAGGTGATATCCTTGAAGCTCATCGTCTCATAGAGTTTGCGGCAGGCGGCGATGATCTCCTCCCGCCGTGCATTGGTCAGTTCCGCAGATCCTTTCGGCATCTCTTTTCTCCCTCTCTATCTCAGTTTTTTCCCCAACTCATAAGCCGCCTGGGGATAGCGGCTGCGGCGGGTCTGTGAGGGCGTACCGCAGCCGGTTCCCAGCACCATGCCCATGTCCCGCAGATTCAGATACTTCACCAGCGTCAGATAATGCTCCCGGATGGCGTCCATGGTCCAGTCGTCATCATTCCAGGCCACCGAGAGAAAAGCGGACTTCATGTTCCGCGTATGGATCCGGCTGCTGAAAGCACAGAAGCGGTCAATGACCGTTTTGAGCTGCGCCGAGATGCCGAAGAAGTACAGCGGCGTGGCAAAGACCAGCATATCCGATTCCATGACCTTTTTTCGAATCTCTTGCATGTCGTCCTTCTGCACGCACGGCCCGTCATAGCCGCAGGCAATGCAGCCGGTGCAGGGGTGCACGTTCATATGGGCCGCATTCAGTACCGTTACCGTATGCCCGGCTTCTTCCGCTCCCTGCTGAAAACTGTCGATCAGCAGCTGCGTAGATCCCTTCCTGTTAGGGCTGCCGCCCAGAACAAGGATTTTCATGATTGATCTCTCCTAAACAATCAAGTTGACAAGAATGCCTGTCAGCCAGGAAAACGCCATCACAAAGATCAGATACAGCGCAAAGCGCCGGATGCCCAGCACGATCTTCAAGGCGCCAAGGTTCGTGATCTTGGTGCTGGGGCCGGTGAGCATGAAGGCGGCTGCGCTGCCCATGCTCATGCCCTGCCAGAGCCATTCCTGCAAAAGCGGGATCGTCCCGCCGCCGCAGGCGTAGAGCGGCACGCCGACGGTGGCTGCCATCAGGACGCCCCAGGCCTCGTTTCCGCCGAAGATCTTTTCCATCGTTGTCTGCGGCACATAACGCTGGAACAGGGCGGAAAGCAGGATACCGAAAAGGAAAAACATCCCGGTGGCTTTCACATTGCGCCAGAGGTTTTTGAGATAGCGCAGCAGCAGATTCGGATCGGTGTCACGGCTGGTCTGTTCTTCGAAGCCCGAGAAGTTGAAAAAAGGTTTGCTTCGATAAAACAGCCAAATCAGCAGCCCCGCCGCGCAGCCGCAGAGAGAGCAGCTGAGGATACGCACGGTCAACGCCGTGGGGCCAAGGGCCGCGCTGTATATCATCAGTTGGGGGTTCAAGAGGATCGAAGCCATCATGAAGGCCGCCAGCCAGTCGTGCCGCATGCCCTGTTTGGAGAAGGAGGCCGCGATGGGGATCGTGCCGTACATGCACAGCGGCGAGGCGATCCCCAGCAGGCAGGCCGGGACGACGCCGAGAAGCCCCCATCTGGTATCCTTCATCCGGGTAAATATCCTGTGGATACGATCCTTGGCAAAGACGCTGACCGCCGAACCGATGGCCATGCCCAGCACCCAGTACCAGAAAATCTGTCGGAATTGGAGATCGAAGTAGTACCAGATATATACGATCTCCCGGCGCAGAACCTCAATCATCCAGGTTCACCAGGGTATAACTTCTGCTGCCGAGGCCGATCTGCTCGGCATATTCCAGCGTGTGCAGGCCGTTACGGGATTCGATCCGGCGGATCAGGGAGGTGTTGCCCTCCGCCTGCCACACCAGGTCGATGCAGGCCTGATCCAGGGCCACTGGGTCAGTGGAGGCCAGAATGCCGATGTCGTGGATGTCCGGCTCGGCGGGATGGCCGTCGCAGTCACAGTCCACCGAAAGCCTGTTCATCACGTTGATATAGATGATATGCTCTTCGCCCACGTGATCACGCACGGCGGTGACCATCTCGGCCATGGCCTCCAGCCAGGCGTCCTGGTCGCTGTGCATGATGCTGCCGCTGGTGCGCGTCCCAGCGGAGTGGACGTAAACCTTGCCGCCGGGAGAAGACATACCGATGGCTACGTTCTTGATAGCGCCGCCAAAGCCCGCCATGGCATGGCCCTTGAAATGGGAAAGGATCAGCCAATCGCTGTAATTCTCTGCATGACTGCCGACGATGGCATAGTCGAGTCGCTGCCCGCCGCTAACAGGCCACTGCACTTCGCCCTCCTCATCCATCAGGTCAAAAGGTGCGAAGGAGGTAAAGCCGTGGTCCTCCGCCACCTGCCGGTGCATGGCGGAGCTGGAACGGGAGCCTCCGTAAGCGGTGTTGCATTCCACGATCGTCCCGTCGAGAGACTGCACCAGCTGGCCGATCAGCTCCGCGCGGAGGTAGTTGCTGGCGGGCGGCTCACCGGTGGAAACCTTCACGGCCAACTTACCGGAGGGCTGCCAGTTGAGCGCTTCATAGACCGCCTGCAGGCCTTCCGGGGAAATATCTGCTGTGAAGTAAACAACAGAAGCTGCCGTTTCGGCAGATGCCGGCTCCGTTTCCTGAGAGGAGGCTTCTTCCACGGCTGATTCCTTCTCTGCCGCCGGATTCTCCTGCTGCCCTGCCGTTTCGGGCGCTGCGCTCACCGTCAAGGTCTCCGCCTGCCTCTGCCCGCAGGCGCATAGGGAAAATACCAGCGCCGCGAGCAGGAAGAGAGAGATCATTCTTTTCATAGTTTTCTTCTCCGCCTGAACGATGTGTTCAGTTCATCTTCATGCAGGGACCGAGAATGTCCCCGGTCTCCAGATACTCATAGGTGGGGAACTGGAACAGCGCGGGTTTGAACTTGCGGTAGTCGATCTTGCCCTTTTCCGTCAGGATTTCCTCGTCCACATAGGTGCCCGTGATACGGCAGATGAAGTTGTCAAAGCCCGCGAGATCATAGATGTCCTCCACCTCGCACTCCATGCTGACCTTGGCGGCGTCGATCATCGGCGCGCCTTTTTCACCCAGGGTATAGGCAAAGGCCCCGGACTTATCCGTCTTGTTTCCGCTGACGCAGCCCATGCGGTCGGCCTCTTTCAGCCAGGAGGAGTCCACCACGTTGACGGAAACCACCTTGTTTTCGCGAATACCCTTGTTGGTATAGTGGGCTTTCACCATGGAGAGCATCAGATGGCTGTGTGCCATGACGCCCGCGTGGGCCACCAGTGTCCAGTTCGGCTTGCCATCCACCATAGCTCCTACCACGATCACCGGCGAGGGATACAGCGCCAGCTGCGCTCCTGTATTCTTTTTCATACGGATGCTTCCTTTCAAAAAACTATATTGACACAATGTCAGAACATATGATATCACCATTCTGACAACGTGTCAATATAATTTTTATGTCAATTTCGCTCCCGTTCACAAAGGGGAATGCCAGACCGCCATTATCATTAAAGCTATTTGGAAAAAGATAAAGACGAGTGATCATGGGCTACCGGGACTATGAAGAGTACTGCGAGTGGTCCTTCCGCAGACTGGAGGAAGCTCTGAAGGCCTCGTAAAAAATACAGCCCCTGTAATAGAGCGCGCCCGGGTCCGTCCCGGGCGGCGTTCATCTATCAAAGGGGTGAGCGGATTGCAAAAGGAGAGCAGGGAAAGAAGAACGTCACCGTCGTCACCAAGGCCAACATCGTGAAGCTCGCCGACGGCGACTTCCAGCAGGCCGTCCACCGCGTCGGTGAGGCCGAGTACCCCGAAATCGAGATCCGCGAGGAGCTGGTGGACGTCATGGCCGCGAAGCTCTCGAGCGAGAGCTTCATGCAGGGGATCGACGTGATCGTGCTCCCGAACCTCTACGGCGATATCGTCACCGACGTTGCCGCCGAGATGCAGGGCGGCCTCGGCACCGCGTCCTCGTCGAATATCGGCAACCGCTACGCGCTCTTCGAGGCGATCCACGGCGCGGGCCTCAGGATCATGCAGTCCGGCCGCGGCCCCTGGGCCAACCCCGGCAGCCTCATCCGCGCCATGGGCGAGATGCTGGCCCACATCGGCTACGGCGACCGCAAGGCGATCCTGGACAAGGCCATGGACATCTGCACCGTGACCGAGAAAAAGCTGGTGATCACCGGCCGTCAGGACGGCTGCACCGGCGCGGAGTTCACCGATTACCTCATCGACACCATTCGCGCTCTGCGCGCCGAATAAAAAAAGGGAGGGGATTCGTATGGCGATCCATATCGTCACAGAGGCAAACCGCTGTCTCAACTGCAAAAAGCCCATGTGTCAGCAGGGCTGCCCGGTACATACCTCCATCCCCGTCGTAATCCAGCTTTTCAAGCAGAACAGGCTCATGGAGGCGGGCGAGATACTCTTTGAAAACAACCCGCTGTCTGCGGTCTGCGCCATCGTCTGCAACCATGAAAAACAGTGCGCGGGCAACTGCATCCGCGGCAAAAAGGATACTCCCGTCCACTTCTCCAGCATCGAGGCCTACATCTCCGACATGTACCTCGACCGCATGATCATCCGTCGTCCGGAGATGAAGAAGGGCAAAAAGGTCGCCGTCATCGGCTGCGGCCCCGCCGGTATGACCGTCGCGATCAAGCTCGCGCAGGCGGGTTATCCCGTTACGGTCTTTGAGTGGAAGGGCAAGATCGGCGGCATGCTCCAGTACGGCATTCCGGAGTACCGCCTGCCCAAGTCTTTCCTCGACCGCTATCAGGCGCGCATGGAGGAGATGGGCATTACCATCCGCACCAACACCACGATCGGCGCGGTGCTGATGATCGACAATCTCTTCCGCGACGGCTACAAGGCCGTGTTCATCGGCACCGGCGCCGAGAAGCCCCGCGCCCTCAACATGGAGGGCGAGAGCCTCGGCAACGTCCACTACGGTCTCAACTACCTCGCCAATCCCCAGGGGCACAAGCTGGGCGACACGGTCGCGGTCATCGGCATGGGCAACGCCGCCATGGATGTGGCGCGCACCGCGCTGAGAAACGGCTCGAGGCACGTGACGCTCTACGCGCGCAGCAAGAACGTCACCGCGAGTTCCAGCGAGGTCGCTTACGCCGAGCTCGACGGCGCGCAGTTCGTTTTCGGCATGCAGATCGAAAAGATCACCGACGAGGGCCCGGTCTTCAAGAAGGCGATCTTTGACGAGAACGACCGGATCGTCGGCTACGAGGACGAGCCCGTGCAGGTACACGCCGACTCCACGATCATCTCCATCAGCCAGACGCCGCGCCGCAAGCTGGTGCGCACCACGGACGGGCTGGAGGCCGGAGACGGCGGGAGACTGATCGTCGATGAAAACTATATGACCACGCGCCCCGGCGTCTTTGCGGCCGGCGACATCATCACCGGCGCAAAAACCGTCGTCCACGCGGTGGACGGGGCGAAGAAAGCCGCCGAGGCCATGATCCGCTATATGGAACGCGCGGAAGGATAAGAAACGAGGACTACATCTTTGTGCCGGGACTCAAAAAAGCCATCCTCGAGAAGAACGACGACAGGCCGTTTCCACGTTCCATGCAGATCGTGAAAGCGGCCTT
>JAUNNC010000073.1:0-6104 GCA_030531585.1 Eubacteriales bacterium
AAAAGAATTTTTATAGTCATTTCTGACTTCAAGAACCCTTTTCTTGGTGCTTATTAGCATAAGCTGTTCTTACATTGTTCAATTTTCAAGGTACATCCTTGCCCCGCCTCAACGGCGACAGCTTGGTTATTCTAGCACAGCGCCGCGCCCCTGTCAACAGTTTTTTTCGCGTATCGCAAAAAAATCGATCCCTGTCAGACAGCTTGCGGCAGTCGGCAAAGGCCGAGTGCTCGCATAATATACCACCCTAAAATGCCTTTTGTCAACACTTTTTTTGCGTTTTTCCCATGAATTTTTTGCGAAATTTTGCGCCCCAAAATCTTGTGGTTTTGGGGCGCAATCAGCTACAAAATAAAGGGGGCGTTCAGTTGAACCAATCCCCGATATAAGGCAGGGGCTTCCGCTTTCCTTCGAGCACGTTTTTGATGCCGACGTAGGCCAGATAGATCTGCGCGAGGGTCACCAGCCAGCCCAGTCCGATGATGGAGCCGGCGATGCGGCCGATGAGTCCGGCGATAAAGAGCTTCATGCCCTGTTTTGCGTGGTAGCCGGCGAAGCTGTCGTCCTTGGCAAACAGCATCGGCACGAGAAAGAGCCCACTGACATAGGACATCCCGGCCATCAGCTTGCTGAGGTCGGCGCTTTGGACCGCGTTCTTCACGGTGTCAGTGTAGTTGTTTGTCCCCGATGTCCTGGAGGTATTCGTAAAATTTCGCGCCTGCTCCTCCTTGACCTTCTGCCTCTGGGCGTACTCGGTCTCGGCCCACTTGCGGCTGTTCTCCTGCTGGCGCCTGCGCTGCTCATCGAGCTGCCTGCGCAGGGTCTCGCTGTCGAACTGGCGGTACTTGTGGTCTCTGCGCTCCTGGCGGGGCGCCTGCTGCGCGGCGCTCGCGGCCGCGGCAGAGCCTGTCGATTTTTCTTCTTTCCCGGCGTTCTCGTCAAAGCCGCAGGCAAGACATTTTGTCTGCCCGTCGGGGATATACGCGCCGCAGGATGTGCAGTAGCCCATAGCGACCTCCCGAAATCATCAGAGTATCAGCATTATACCGCACGAATATGAACAATTCAAGTAAGTTTACGCGCAAAAGCGGTGTTTTCCGATATTGACGATCAGGGGCCGGGACCAGATCCACTTGCTGGTCGCGGTAGCGGGATTGAAATAGTAGATCGCGCCGTAGCACGGGTCCCAGCCGTTCATGGCGTCCTGTGCGGCGCGGTAGGCGCTCTCGGCCACGGGCTCGTCGAACTGGCCGTCGTCGAGGCAGGAGAAGGCGCCCGGCTGATAGATCACGCCCGCGATGCTGTTTGGGAACGAGGGGTGCTCCACGCGGTTGAGCACGACCGCGCCGACGGCGACCTGGCCCTCGTAGGGCTCGCCGCGGGCCTCGGCGGAAATCAGCCGCGCGAGCAGATTGAGGTCTCCGCTCTGTGCGCCGCCGCCGTTCCCCTTGGGCGTCATGCCGAGCGCGGCGAGCGTCAGGTCGCCGACCTGTCCGTCGGCCTGCAGGCCGTTTTTCTGCTGGAACCAGCGCACGGCCTTCTCGGTCTGGCTGCCGTAGATGCCGTCGACCGAGCCGCCGTAGTAGCCCCAGTTTTTGAGCCGGCTCTGGATCTCCGACACGGTCGCGCCGGAGGAGCCCTTCTTGTACAGGTCGGCCGAGGCCTTCTGCGCCAGGGCGATGATGAAGATGTTGACGGCAAAGATCAGCGCCAGCGCGAGCACCAGGCGCCGTTTCTCCTTACTCATGCGAAAGCCCCCCCACAAACACTTTTGAATAGTTTGTGGGGGGCGGAGAAAACGATACGTGGAAAATTATGCTCTGGTTTTGATCTCGTCGAGGATCTTGGCGGCGAAGTCGTCGAAGGGCATGGCGCCGAGGTCCTCGCCGCTGCGGGTGCGGACCGCGACCTTGCCGCTCTCGGCCTCGCGGTCGCCGACGACGAGCATGTAGGGCAGCTTCTGCATCTGCGCCTCGCGGATCTTGTAGCCGATCTTCTCGTTTCTGAGGTCGGTCTCGACGCGCACGCCGAGGGCGGCGAGCTTGTCCGCGACCTGCTTTGCGTACTCGTCCGCGCGGCCGGTGATGGGCATGACCCTGACCTGCACGGGGCTGAGCCACACGGGGAAGGCACCGGCGTAGTGCTCGGTGATGATGCCGATGAAGCGCTCGATCGAGCCGAAAACGACGCGGTGGATCATGACGGGGACGTGGTCCTCGCCGTCGGCGCCGACGTAGGTCAGATCGAAGCGGCCGGGCAGCTGGTAGTCGAGCTGGATGGTGCCGCACTGCCAGGTGCGCCCGAGGCAGTCCTGGATGTGGAAGTCGAGCTTCGGGCCGTAGAAGGCGCCGTCGCCGGGGTTGACGATATACTCCTTGCCGATGCTGGTGATGGCGTCGGCGAGGGCGGCGGTAGCGATATCCCAGTCCTCCACGGAGCCGATGTGGTCCTCGGGCATGGTGGACAGCTCGATCTTGTAGGGCAGGCCGAAGAGGGCGTAGACCTCGTCGAAGAGCTGGGCGATGCGGATGACCTCGTCCTTGATCTGCTCCTTGGCCAGCAGGATGTGGGCATCGTCCTGGGTGAAGGCGCGCACGCGGAACATGCCATGCAGGGCGCCGGAGAGCTCGTGGCGGTGGACGTTGCCAAGCTCCGCATAGCGCAGCGGCAGGTCGCGGTAGGAGTGGGGCTCCAGATCGTAGACCAGGATGCTGCCGGGGCAATTCATGGGCTTGATGGCAAAATCCTCCCCGTCGATGACGGTGGTGTACATGTTGTCCTTGTAGTGATCCCAGTGGCCGGAGGTCTCCCACAGGGTGCGGCGCATGATCTGGGGTGTCATGATTTCCACATAGTCCCACTTCTTGTGGACACCGCGCCAGTAGTCGATCAGGGTGTTGCGCAGGACCATGCCCTTGGGCAGGTAGAACGGGAAGCCGGGGGCCTCGTCGCGGAAGGCGAAGAGCCCGAGCTCGCGGCCGAGCCTGCGGTGGTCGCGCTTCTTGGCCTCCTCGAGCATGACGAGGTAGTCGTCGAGCTCCTGCTGGGTGCGGAAGGCGACGCCGTTGATGCGGGTGAGCATTTTGTTGTTGCTGTCGTCCTTCCAGTAGGCGCCGGACTGCTGGGTGATCTTGAAGGCCTTGAGGGCCTTGGTGTACAGCAGATGGGGCCCGAGGCACATGTCGATATACTCGCCCTGCTGGAAGAAGCTGAACTCGGTCTCGTCGGCCAGATCGTCCATGTGCTCGAGCTTGTAGTTCTCGCCGCGCTCGGCCATGAGCTTCTTGGCCTCCTCGCGGGGCAGCACGAAGGCCTTGAAGGGCAGGTTCTCCTTGACGATCTTCTTCATTTCCTTCTCGATGGCCTCGAGATCCTCGGGCGCGAGCTTTCTGTCGCCCAGGTCGACGTCGTAGTAGAAGCCGTTCTGGGTGGCCGGGCCGAAGGCGAAGTCCGCCTCGGGGTACAGGCGCTTGATGGCCTGGGCCATGATGTGGGCCGCGGAGTGGCGCAGAACGTGCAGCTCCTCCTCCGCCGGGCACTCGGCCACGTGGCCGTCCTTGTAGATGATCTTCATATTTTTATCCTCCAATAATATAATACCCAATTATCGCTCGAATCAAAAACACCCTCGGCCTTGCGGCCAAGGGTGCAGCATGTACACGGTTCCACCTTGGGATTTCACTCATTGCATCCGTAACGGGGACGTCCGGGACGGCATTTCCTCCGTCCGGCTCGGGAGCGGTAGCCGGGATCTTCTCCGTGAGGCGGCTTGCAGCCTGTGGCCGCCCTCTCTGTGCGCATCGTCGATCCGCTCTCTCCGTCAAAGCCTTTTGACTTGTGTATCATAACACCGCGCAAAAGCGCTGTCAATTCCTTTTTTTACAGCGCAAGGCGCATGTAAATGGAGGTATCCATGGGGCTGTCGTTGTAGCGTTCGATCTCCTCGAAGCCGTAGGCCTTGTACAGCCGCAGCGCCGCCTGCAGAAACGGCAGCGTGTCGAGCAGCATGACCTTGTAGCCGATCGCGCGCGCGTCGGCGAGGATGCGGTCCATCAGCACCCGGCTCAGGCCCTGACCGCGGTAGGCCGGGCGGACGTAGAGGCGCTTGAGCTCGCAGCTCGTATCGTCGATCTTTCTCAGACCGATGCAGCCGGCGGGCGCCCCGTCGGACAGCGCGAGGTAGAGCCGCCCGTCCGGCAGGCCGTACTTGTGTTCGAGGTGCTGCAGCTCGTCGTCGTAGTTCTGCAGATCCAGATAGGCTTGAAAGGCGGGATCGCCCTCGACGAGCATGTCCGTGTACTCCGTAAACAGCGCCCCGATCTCTTCCTTATAAGAATACGCCGGTACCAGTTCAATGTTCATGGATCGTTCCTCCGGGTGATTGACAATCTTCGTTCTTCTTTTATAATAAGGGAGTGTTTTGATTATATCCCATCCCGCGTCTGTTCGCAAGTCCGTGAGGTGATCCGATGTTCTCTCTGCTGCTCGCCGTGATCTATCTGGCCTTCATCAGTCTGGGCCTGCCCGACTCGCTGCTCGGCTCGGCCTGGCCGCTGATGCGTCTGGAGCTGGGCGCGCCCCTGTCCTTTGCGGGCGTGATCTCCATGCTCATCGCCTGCGGCACCATCGTGTCGAGCCTGCTGTCCGACCGCCTGACACGCCGCTTCGGCGCTGGGCTCGTGACAGCGGTCAGCGTGGCGATGACGGCGGCGGCGCTGTTCGGCTTCTCGGTCTCGCCCTCGGTCTGGGTCCTGTGCCTGTGGGCGATCCCCTACGGGCTGGGCGCGGGCGCGGTGGACGCGGCGCTGAACAACTATGTCGCCCTGCACTACTCCTCGCGGCACATGAGCTGGCTGCACTGCTTCTGGGGCGTCGGCGCGTCGCTGAGTCCGGTCATCATGCGCACGGCCCTCAGTCTGACCGGGCGCTGGCAGCTCGGCTACCGCTCGGTGAGCGTGATCCAGGTCGTGCTGACCGCTGTGCTGTTCCTGTCGCTGCCGCTCTGGCGCGCGGGGGGAGGTGCCGCGGAGGACGAGGCGCCGCGGCAGGCGCTTGGCCTGCGGGGCGCGCTGCGCATCCCCGGGGTCCCGAGCATCCTGCTGGCCTTCTTCGCCTACTGCGGCGCGGAGAGCACGGCGGGTCTCTGGGCCAGCAGCTATCTGGCCGGCGCACGCGGCGTGGACGCCGAGACCGCGGCGGGCTTTGCCTCGCTGTTCTATCTGGGCATCACCTTCGGCCGCTTCCTCAACGGCTTCATCGCCGACCGCATGGGCGACCGGCGGAGCATCCGCCTCGGCACGGCGGTGATGGCGCTGGGGGCGCTGCTGATCCTGCTGCCCGTCCGCGCCGAAATGCCCGCCCTCGCGGGGCTTGTGATCTTCGGCCTCGGCTGCGCGCCGGTCTATCCCTCGGTCATCCACGCCACGCCCGCGCACTTCGGCGCGGAGAACTCCCAGGCGGTCATCGGCATCCAGATGGCGGGTGCCTATGTGGGCACGACCTGTATGCCCCCGCTCTTCGGCCTGATCGCGAGCCGCGTCAGCCTGTCGCTCTACCCGGTCTTCCTGCTCGCGCTGACCGCCCTGCTGCTCGTCATGGCCGAGCACACCGACCGCGTCTGCGCCGCCGCCCGACACTGAAAAAGCCAAAAAAACCAAAACGAAGGTTCCCCCGTGAGAACCTCCGTTTTGGAAAGGAAGAAGGAGACTGCGGATGTGGAGCTTTCCCGGCGCTTACGCAAACCGGGGAGGCGGAACGGAGCAGGCTTCTTCTGACGTGGAGCAGGGTACGGGAGTCGAACCCGCCTAGCCAGCTTGGGAAGCTGGAGTAATACCGATATACCAACCCTGCATGCTTACGCAGTATAACACAGCCCCATCAAAAATGCAAGCAGAAAAGGAAGCGCGTCGGCGCTTCCTTTTCTGCAAGTGTTCATTTTCCTCATCCCACGATCCGGCGGGCCTCGAAGCCGCGCTGTCCGTAGTGACCGTTGAGATCGGTGATCACGACGCCGGTGGCGGAGTTCTGCGCGTGGACGAACTTCCCGTCGCCGATGTAGATGCCGACGTGACCGATATAGCTGGAGCCGGAGTAGAAGCAGAGGA
>JAUNNC010000073.1:6114-11895 GCA_030531585.1 Eubacteriales bacterium
GATATCGCCCGGCTGCAGGGAGTCGGCGCTGACCGCAGTGCCGTTGCGCGCCTGATCCTGCGCCACGCGGTTGAGCGTGTAGCCGAACTGCCCGTACACATAGTACACCAGGCCGGAACAGTCGAAGCCGGTGCTCGGGTCCTTGCCGCCCCAGCAGTAGTTGTAGCCGAGGAACTGCAGCGCGTACTGCGCGATCTGCTGGCCCTTCTCATAGCTGCTGCCGCTGAGCTCCGGGGTCTGGCCCGGCGCCTCGTCAGAGCCGGGGACCGCATAGGCGCTGCCCGTGACCGAGCTGCCTGCGATGGAGAGGCTTCCCTCCTTGACAAACTGGCTGTAAATATAGCCGGGCTTGCCCTCATAGTAGACCGCGGTCCAGTCTCCGAAGCTGCCGGTGATGGTCACGCGGTTGCCGTAGAACAGCTCCGTAATGATCCCCGCGGACATCGAAGCTCCGTCGCGCATGCGCACATTGTTGCCCGCGACATAGCCCTCCTTGTTCTCTGCGGCCGTCTGGGAGGGCGGCGCCGGCGTAGGCTCGGGCGTGGGCTGCGGTGTGCTGCCGGCCTCGGTATAGCTGCTGCCGGTGGGCTGCGGAGCGGTCGCCTCATGGGTCGAAGTGATCTCCACATAGGCCCCGTGCACGTAGCCGAACTGTCCGTCGATCAGGCAGGCCGTCCAGCCGTCGGACTCTCCGACGATCTCCAGCGCCTGACCGTAGTCATAGGCGTCGATGATCTGGTAATTGGTCCCCGGGCCTGTGCGGAAGCGCACATAGTTTCCGTTGATATAGCCCTCGCCGATGACCTGCGAGACGGGCGCGGCCGCCTGCGCGGCGGGTGCCGGAGCCTGTACCGGGACCGCGGTCGGCGTCGGAGTCTGCGCGGGGGGCGTCTCCTCCTGCTCGCGCACCCAGGCCGGAACATCGTCGTCCGGGTCCTCCTGCGCGGGGGACGGCGTGGGCGCGGGCGTCGGAGACGGGGCCTGCTGTCCGGCGTTTTCGGGAACGCCGAAGGCCAGATAATCGGCGTATATGTAGCCGCTCCGTCCGTCGATGGAGCAGCTTGCCCAGGCGCCGCTGTAGCCGTAGACGGTCAGCGTCTTGCCGCGGTTGTACTCCCCGAGCACCGAGTAGTCGGAGCCCGGTCCGCTGCGGAAGCGGACGTACATGGCATTGACCCAGGCCGGATCGCCCTCCTCGGCGGGGGGCGGCGTCTCGGCCGCCTGCTGCTGTTCGTCCTCGATATTCAGGAACTGCGCGGACATAAAGCCCGTCTGGCCGTCGACCTCCACCGCATACCAGGTGTCGTCGGACCTGTCTGTGACCGTGACGCTGGCGCCCCACGGCAGGCAGTCGAGGATGCGGTAGTTCGTGCCGGGTCCTTCCCGCAGATTGACGTCGGACCCTGTCACGAAGGCGGTCTCCGCCCGGGCCGGGACACTCATCAACGACGCCGTGAGCAGCGCCGCGCCGAGTATCCGAAGTACTTTTCTGTGCATGAAAACAGATCCTTTGCGTTCCCTCCGAGAGCCGTGCTTTCAGAGGAGAAAATAATCCGGGCTCACCTGGCGGCAAGCGCTCTTTCCAGCCAGACAGCGGCCACATCGATCGCGCTGTAGAGGCTGTCCTTCTCCGTCTTTTTTACGATTCTGTCGCGGGACTTGATGCCGGAATCCGTCAGCTGCAGCTGGATCGAGACCTTGGTGGCGACGTCGAGGTCGCCGACCTTCTTGGTATCCAGGATCTGCATCATAATGATGTACTTGTCTGCGAAGCTGCCGTAATAGATGATGTTGTCCTTCCTCTGAAGAGGATGTCCCTTGTACTCCAAAACCTTTGCCAATGAAAGCGCCTCCCTTAACTGTAATCGAATTGTAACGCAAAATTACTAATTTGTCAATTCCAAATGCGTCCATGGGAAAAACTACCGTTCCTCCCGCGGATGCGGGGATCCCCGCGCCCGGATGATCAGGCGTAGGGATCCGCGTTGCCGCCCCAGCCTTCGGTGCCGCCGTAGTATTCGCGGTCGTTGTAGACCGGGGTATCGTAGACGCCGAAAATGCCGGTATTGCCGCCGAGCTGCGGATAGGGGAAGGATTTCCAGCCCAGGCCCTCGTGGACGGGCGCCATGACCTTGCGCCAGATCTGCGAGGCGGGGTTGCCGCTGACATGGATGATCTCCGGCGTATCGTAGCCGGTCCAGACCGCCGCCGTGTAGTACGGCGTGCAGCCGACGAACCAGCGGTCCTTGTAGTCGCCCGAGGTGCCGGTCTTGCCGGCCACGGGGACGGTCCAGAGCGCGGCCTCGGTGCCGGTGCCGTGCTCGACGCCGTTCTGCATCATATAGGTCATGGTATAGGCGGTGTTGGGCTTGAAGGCCTGGATGGTGTTGGGGGCGTTGTCGATGACGACGTTGCCCTGCTTGTCGCTCACCATCGAGTAGCTCCGCCCGTAGGTGAAGATGCCGTCGTTGACGAAGGCGCAGTAAGCCTGGCACATCTCGCGGACGGTGATGCCGTTGGTGAGCTGGCCGAGGGCCATCGGTGCGTAGTCGCAGTCGGCGGGTACGAGGCTGGTCACGCCGAGGCGCGTCGTCAGGTAGTCGTAGGAGGTCTGCGGCCCCATGGGCAGCTTGTCGACGATCTGCGCGGCGACGGTGTTGAGCGAGTACTGCAGCGCCGAGTAGATGGTGACAAGGCCGTAGTTCTGGCCGCCGTCGTTCTGCGGGAACCAGCTCGTGCCGCGCAGGGAGATGTTGTTCTCGTCGAGCACCAGCGTGTCGGGCGTGATGAGGCCGAGGTCCACCGCCGGGCCGTAGGAGGCGATGGGCTTGATGGACGAGCCGGGCGAGCGGTAGGTGCCGGTCGCGCGGTTGAGGCCGAAGTTGATGGTCTTCTCGCCGACGCCGCCGGAGATGCCGAGGATGCGCCCGTCGTAGGGGTCCATGACGACGATGGCGCTCTGGAGCTGCTGCTCGCTGCGGGTATAGGGGATGGCGTTGAGGTTGGTATAGATCTGGTCGATGCAGGCCTGCACGCCGGTGTCGAGGCAGCAGTAGATCTGATAGCCGCCGTTGTAGAGCAGGGTCTTGGCGGTGTCGCGTCCGATGCCCTTGAGCTTCATCAGGTCGGCGATGACGTCGTCGATGACCATCTCCGTATAGTAGGACATGATCTCCTGGGTGTACTCCTCGCCCGGGGTGCGCGTGAAGGTGAGCTCCTCGTTTTTGGCCTGCTCATACTGGGCATGGTCGATGAAGCCCTGATCGTACATCTCCCACAGGATGGTCTCCTGCCGCTTTTTATTGTTCTCCTCGTTGTAGAAGGGGTCGTAGTAGGTGGGCAGATTGGTGATGCCGACGATGGCGGCGCACTCGGCCATGGAGAGGTCCTTGACGTCCTTGCCGAAGTAGGTCTGCGCGGCGGTCTGCACGCCCCAGCAGCCCTCCCCGAAGTAGACGGCGTTGAGGTACCACTCCATGATCTCCCGTTTGTCATACTTCTTTTCGAGCTCGAGCGCGCCGAAGATCTCGGTGAGCTTGCGCTGGATGGTGATCTCATTCTCGCCGGTGAGGTTCTTGATGAGCTGCTGGGTGATGGTGGAGCCGCCGTAGCTGGTCTGCATGCGCGCGAACATCTCCACGAACGCGCCCGCGGTGCGGTACCAGTCGACGCCCTTGTGGTTGTAGAAGCGCTTGTCCTCGATCGCGACGAGGGCCTTTTCCATATACCAGGGGATCTCGTCGTAATCGACCCAGACGCGCTTCTCCTTGCCGGAGAGATTGACCAGCTCGCGCCACTCGCCGGCGGCGTCCTGGTACCAGATGGTACTCGATTCGTTGAGCTTGAAGTCCTCGAGCGACAGATCGAGGTTCGGCGTGAGACAGGTCTTGACGTAATAGGCGAACACGCAGGCGAACAGCATGCCCGACACGAGCAGGATGAGCAGGACGGTGCCGATGATCTTGAACACGGCGCCGACGGTGCCCGCGGCGGTATCCCCCACGAAATTCACGGCCCGGCCGAAGAGATGCAGTCCCTTGCGCACGCGCTGTCTGGCGGGGGACATGCCGTCGTCGGGCATTTTTTTGGTTTTGTTTTTCTTCATGGAAGCGGCCGACACCTCCTCTTGGCCGCAGCCTCGCTGCGAACGCGCTGCGGATTGCGTATACGCTGCTTATTTTAAGCCTATACAAAGTCATATTATACCACATCCGGCAAGAAACCGGTAGAGGAAATGTAAACTTTTTCATCACGGCCGCAAAGCGGCGCGGGCATGGTATAGATTTCCGCCGCTGTGGAATACTGCCTGTGAACAGAATTCAAAGAAACGGGAGGGAGACAGCCGCATGAAGATCAAGGCTGCGCTGCTGCTGTGTTTGATGGCGGCGGCGGTATTGTCGGTCGGCGGGGCCTGGCGGAGCCTGCACCGCACGGGGACGCCGGTGCTGCCGGATGAGATCGCCGCGCGCTTTGCGGGGCGGGAGGAGTCGGCGGCGTATTTTCTGCGCGACGACGAGGGCCGCGTGGCGGTATACGAGGGCCGCCGCGGCCGTGAGCCGCTTGCGGTGACGGCGATTGAGACGGCGAATCTGCGTCTGACGGACCGGACCCTGCTGCGGCAGGGGATCCCGGTCACGGATGCGGACGAGCTGCTGCGTCTGCTGGAGGATCTCGGGTCGTGAAATACTTGATTTCTCGCTTTCGATGGGGTACAATAGAGCCAGCAGAAACAGGAGGTAACAGCGATGAGCGAGGAATACGGCAGCGACTTTATCACCATCGTGGACGACGACGGCGCGGAGTTTGAGCTCGAGGTGCTCGACACCATGGATTACAAGGGGCAGACCTTCACGGCCTTCCTGCCCGCGAACATGGACGAGGAGGACCCCGACTACGGCATCATCATCCTGCGCTCGGTGTTCGACGAAAACGGCGACGAGATCTTTGAGTCCATCGACGACGAGGACGAGCTTCAGGACGTGTATGAGCATTTTGCGGTCCTCCTGTTTGACGAGGACGCGGAGGAATAAGTTTCCCCCGCCGCAGCATAGTCTGGAAGAGAGAACGAGTCCTGCTGTGTGCGTGTTGTCCGTAAGGACTTGCGGCCCATAAAACCCACATCTCTCATAAGGGATGCCGATTTGAATCTGCGGATTGCAGGCCTCCCGGCTCCGGCCGGACGTTGGAAGCAGTGAAACAGAACTTAGGCGACCCACCTGCTCTTTTGTGCAGGTTGTTACTGGGCCGGCACGGCATAAGCGGGATCTTCCCCCGGGCAACCGGGGGAAGTTTTATTTCGTTCTCGAAGTCGAAACGACTTCAAGAACGATTTTTGCACTCTGCTGCGCGAACTCCCCGTCCGCCTTCGGCGGCCGGGTCGCACACTTGCAGAGCGAGAAGTGTTTTTTGTCAGGCGCATGTCCTGACAAAAAACGATTGAAATACCCGCCTCCGGCGGCCAGCATGTCGACGTCTGTACGAACGCCCCGCCGCGCTCTCCCCGCTCTCCCCCTTTGCACGTCATTGCGAGGCCCCGCAGGGGCCGTGGCAATCCGTTTTCTCTCTCATGGTTGCAAGCGGTTCCCTGCGTATTGCGCCCCCTGCCTTCCCCTTGAGGGGAAGGTGCCCGCAGGGCGGATGAGGTGTCGCCCCGCCGCGCTCTCCCCGCTCTCCCCCCTTGCACGTCATTGCGAGGCAGTGCGCACACTGCCGTGGCAATCCGTTTCCTCTCTCATGGTTGCAAGCGGTTCCCTGCGTATTGCGCCCCCTGCCTTCCCCTTG
>JAUNNC010000004.1:0-48717 GCA_030531585.1 Eubacteriales bacterium
CGACGATCCCGAGCCGGTCGACGATCCCGGCGAGGAGGAGGATCTTCTCGTCCGCATTCGCTTTGTCTCTGCGCAGGCGCTGACGCTGAAGCTGACCGACGCGGAGGGGAAGGAAGTCCTCCCCGAGAAGGAGGAACCTGCGGCGGAGTCCGCTGAAGAGCCCGCTGAAGAATCCGCGGAGGAGCCCGCCGAGGCCAAGGGCTTCTGCCCGCTCAAGGACGTCGCGCTTGAGGTCACGGAGGGCATGGAGGCTGCCGACGTCACGCTGACGCTGGAGGCCAATCCCCTGCCCTACGGTTTCGTGGGCATGCCCGAGGGCTATGTCCTCACCGACGAGGATCTGGAAGAAAAGCAGGCCATGGCCGACCATGACATGGTCGCAGAGCTGGCGGAGTTGACGCCCGACGAGGACTACGTCGACGGCGAGGTCTACTTCCTTGCGGACGATGAGGCTTACGCGAAGCTCGTGGCCGAGGCCTACAACGCCGAGCTCAAGAGCTTTGAGTTCGGTGTGGCCGTACTGCGGCTGAAGGACGCCACCGTTCTCGAGGCCGTTACGGCGGCCGCCGATCCCGACGTTCCGCTGCCGCCCGTCTCCCCGAACTACATTGACTATGTCGTGCCCACCGATGAGGAGCTTCTTCTCGGCAAGGGCGGCGACAGCGCCGACGCCTGGTCCTCCCTGGGCCGCAAGAGCTGGGAGTACTGGCGCGATCTGTTGGGAAGCTCCTTCGACCCCTATCTCCAGGATCCCAATGCGGGCTCCGAGGACGGCGATCCCTCCGGCCGGCACTATCAGTATGTGCACGAGATGATCAACAGCTTCGAGGCTTGGGGCGTCACCCGCGGCGAGGGCATCACCGTCGCGGTGCTTGATACCGGCGTCGCAAATCATGAGGACCTGCCGTCCATCACGCGTTATGTCGTCGATTCCTCGATCGACCAGGGTGACAATCCCGGCAATCCCTCTGACCGCGACGACGGCTCGAACCACGGCACCCACGTCGCGGGCATCATCGGCTCCCGTCTGGGCAACGGTAAAGGCGGCGCCGGCGTCGCGCCCGAGGTCAACCTGGTCTCCATCCAGGTGCTGAACAGCAGCGGCCGCGGCAGCCGCAATACCATTATCGAGGGCATCAACAAAGCGCGGTCGGTCGGCGTCAACATCGTCAACATGAGCCTCGGCGGCAAATTCTACGATTCCAGCTATGAGAAGGCCGTCAGGAATCTCATCAAGGCGGGCGTCACGCTGGTCTGCACCACGGGCAACGACGCCTCGAACATCATGAACTATCCCGGCACCTTCGACGTCCCCGGCCTGATCTGCGTCGGCGCCGTCACCCGCGGCGGCAATCGCTCGGGCTACTCCAACTTCGGCTCCTGGCAGGATATCGCCGCCCCCGGCAGTGACATGTGGTCCACCGTCGCCGGCAATACCTACGCCTCCTGGGACGGCACCTCCATGGCCGCGCCCGTGGTCGCCGGCGCCTGCGCCCTGTACATGAGCTATTACGGTCCTACCGCCCCCGTTGAGATGGAGAAGGTCATCAAGGCCTCCGTCACCAACGGCGTGCTGGACGTCTCCAAGTTCTTTGAGAAGGACACCGCCGCCCCCACGATCTATGTCCTCGGCGCGGACGGAGGCACGGCGCCCTACAACGCGGAGGTGCAGATCTCGCAAGCCCCGGGCGACACCGTTTTCTACCGGGTCGACGGGACGGCGCCCTCCGTCAAGAACGGCGTTCCCGCTGACGGCTGCATAGAGTACACCGGTCCCTTCAGGCTGACCACCGCCCTCGGTCTGACGCCGGGCAAGGCGCTTACCATCCAGGCCCTTCGGGTCAGCGGCATGGGCGTGGTGAGCAAGGTGGCAAAGGTCAAGGTGAACCTCGGCTATGCCGCGCCGACCTCGGTCACCGTCACGCCCGCCACGCTCGTCCCGGGCAAGAGCGTCGTACTGGTCGGCCGTGTTAACCCCGTCGCGTCGGCGGATCAGACCCTTACGTGGGAGATCATCTCTCAGCCGAACGCCCCCGGCGCCAGCATCAACGCCAAGACCGGCGAGCTCAAAGCCGCCGCCACCGACAGCGGCACCATAACGGTCCGCGCCAAATCCTCCTCCTATAATCCGAGCAAGAGCAAAACCTACAAGGACTATCAGGTAAAGCTCGTACAGACCGTGCTCACGAAGAAGGTCCAGCTCAGTCTGAGCGGCGAGCCGTGCACGAAGCTGACGCTCGGCGTCGGCACCGCGGCGGAGAGCAAAACGCTGAGCGCCGCCGCTCTTGACCCGCAGGGCGCTGTGCTCGACGCCGTCAAATTCTCCTGGGCGAGCAGCAACACCAAGGTCGCCGCGGTGAGCACCGGCGGCAAGGTGACCGCGGTCGGCAAGGGCAGCGCCACCATCACCTGCACGGCCATGGACGGCAGCAAGGTCAAGGCGACCTGCTCGGTCACCGTGCAGCAGCGCGTGACCTCACTTGCGATCACCGGTCCCGACGCCGTCGCTCCGGGCAAGGTCATCACGCTCAAGGCGGAGGTCGAGCCCTCCACGGCCGCCAACAAGAAGGTCGACTGGAGCGTCGATTTCACCTCCGCCTTGAAGGGCGTCACCATCAACAACGGGAAGCTGAGCATTCCCGCGGGCATCCGGCAGAACACCGCCATCACGGTGACGGCCACCGCCGCGGACGGCAGCGGCATCACCGGCACCCACCGCGTCACGGTCTGGCCCGCGGTGGCCAAGCTCTCGCTCTACCTGTCGGATGATCCCGACTTTATCGGCGGCGGCTATACCGTGAACAATGACGGCACGCTCAAGTCGATCACCCTCTTTGCGGTGGAATCGGATTACTGGAACGGCTACCCCGACCACAACGACTGGAAGGACGCCGAGGCGCAGATCTATCCGGATTTCAACGGTGTCAACTCCGGCGCCGGCGTGATCTGGACGAGCAGCAATCCCAAGGTCGTGACGGTTGAGGACGGCCTGATCCGCGGGCTGAGCGCTGGCAGCGCGACGGTCACCGCCAAGGTCGCCGATGCCGGCGGCAAGAGCACGAAGTTCAGCGTCAAGGTCATCAACCCGGCCTCCTCGATCACGGTGGTCTCCTCCGCCCCGACGCTCAATACCGACAGCAAGTCCTTCAGCGGCCAACCGTACGACCGCTGGATCGGCGTCGGCAAGACCGTCAACAACAAGGCCGTTCTGGGCGACGCCTTCGGCAAGCCCACGATCACCAAGGTCTTGTGGGACTATGACGTGCGGGTGTATTACGACGGGGACGAGGTCGGCTGGGTCGAAGACGAGATCTGCGCGAAAAAGCTGGTCAAACTCAGCAACTCCGGCGCCGTGACGGCCGCCGCCGGGCTCAAGCGCTATGTTGAGGATGACTACGACATTTTTATCGACGTCATAGCCACTACGACGGACGGAACGGCGCTCGATGGCAAATGCACCTACTATGTCCAGCCTCTGGTCACCAAGCTCACATACAAATGGAACGGCTGGTCGAGCGACAATGGCTGCTTTATTGCGACGATTTACAGAGATGGCGGGTGGTTCTCCATCTACAATGTCACGAGCAGCAATCCCAAGGCCGCGACCGCGATGATGAGCGAGAAGTACGTCCTCATCTATCCCAGCAATGAATTTGTCGACAGCCTGAAGCCCGGACAGTCGCTCAACACCACGCTCAAGGTCACCGCCTGTGACGGCTCCAACAAGAGCGTCAGCATCAAGATCAAGTTCTATAACCAGAATGGAGAGCTTTCTTACCGCGTCGGCTGACACGGTGGATTTCTCCGGCGAATCACGAAAACACAGCGGCAAGGTCCCACGGGACCTTGCCGCTGTCAATGTGTCGACAAACCCATTTGCACGTCATTCCGAGCCAGCGCGCACGCTGGCGTGGGAATCCGCATAACGGATTGCCGCGTCGCTGACGCTCCTCGCAATGACGAGGAACGGACTTTGTCTTCAGTCTATGCTTTACTCCGCCCAGACGACACGGCCGGGCTTCCTCGGCGCGGCCTGGGGCGCGGGGCCGTCGGGATACCCCACGATGCAGTGGCCGATGCCCTCGAGGTCGCCCTCGACGCCGAGGGATGCGAGCAGAGCCTTGCCCTCGTCGGTGTCGAACGCCTGGCGGGCGCGGTTGATCCAGCAGCTGCCGAGCCCGAGCGCGTGCGCGGCGAGCATCATGTTGCCCATGGCGAGCGCGCCGTCGTAGACGTGGTTCGGGGACGCGCGGTCCGCGAGCACCAGCAGCAGGGCGGGCGCGCCGTAGAAGGGGTCGACGCCCTCGGCCCAGCCGCCGATCACCCGGTTCCACTCGCGCAGCGTTGCGATCAGCTCCGGGTTCGTGACGATGACGATTTTGACCGTCTGCATGCCCTTGCCGCTGGCGGCGTAGAGGCCGGCCTCGGCGATCTTCTCCAGCTCCTCCCGCGTGGGCAGCTCGGGCTTGTAGCGGCGGACGCTCCGCCGGTTCAAAAGCGCGTCGAATACTTCCATGGCAATCTCTCCTTTTTCCGATTTTGATTCATTTTATCACGCCCGTTCCCCGCGCGCAAGAGAGCAGGCTGCATCTTGACAAAGCGCGCGATTTCAGAGACAATATTGCTATCAATACAGACACACAGGAGGTCTCCCGTGAACGAGAAAACAAAACGGCCCGGCGCGGGCTTCTGGTTCCTGTTTCTTCTGACGGCGCTGCTTTTTGCCGCGCTGCTGGAGCTGAACAAAAACGCGCTTGCAGCTTGGGGCGCGGCGGCGCTGGCGCTGCTGCTCTTCGCCCTGCTGCGGCGGCTGCTGATCCGCGGCGGCTTTCTGCGGCGGCTGCTGACCTGGGCGTTGCTGTGGGGCGCGCTCGCGGCTGTGCTGCTCTGCGTCGGGCGGCCTTACCGCCTGCGCCCCGCGCTGGCAAGGAGCGGCGGCGCGACGGAGGTTGTGACACTTGCCGACGGGCAGGTGCAGGGCCTGAAAAGCGTCGACGGCGCGTTCGAGGTCTTCACCGGCATCCCCTACGCCGCGCCCCCGGTCGGGGAGCTGCGCTGGCGCGCGCCGCAGGACCCCGCGCCCTGGGAGGGCGTGCGCGCCTGCACGCATTTTGCGCCGATGTCCATGCAGCCGCGCGACGGGGAGATCATCAACTCACTCAAGCAGCTCATCGGCTTTCACGATTATACGGTCTCGCTTGACGACAATTTCCGCGACGCGGTAAGCGAGGACGCGCTCTACGTCAACCTCTGGCGGCCCGCGGGCGGCGGGGAGAAGCTGCCGGTGCTGGTCTACGTCCACGGCGGCGCGCTGCAGACCGGGCAGCCCTGGTACGCCGACTACAGCGGCGAGGGTCTGGCCCGCCGCGGCGTGATCGTGGTCAACTTCGGCTACCGCCTCGGCGTCTTCGGCTTCCTCGCGCATGAGGAGCTTGCCGCGGAGGACCCCGACGGCAGCACCGGCAACTACGGGCTGATGGACCAGATCAAGGCGCTCGAGTGGGTGCGCGGCAACATTGCGGCCTTCGGCGGCGACCCCGACAATGTGACCCTCGCGGGCGAGTCGGCCGGGGCGGTGTGCGTGAGCGCGCTGTGCACCTCGCCGCGGGCACAGGGTCTGTTCCGCCGCGCCATCCTCGAGAGCTCCACCTGCGACGCGCCCGAGCCGCAGCACTCTTTCCGCACGATGGACGAGGCGCTCGAGACCGGACGCGAGACCCTCGCCCGCTTCGGCGCGGCCGACATCGCCGCGCTGCGGCAGGTCGACGCGGCGAAGCTCGCCAAAGCGGCGGACGTGAACCATCACCTGACGGTCGACGGTTTTGTCCTGCCCGTGACGCCCTGTGAGGCGCGGCGGCAGGGCGTGCACAACGAGGAGGCCCTGCTGCACGGCTTCAACGCCGACGAGGGCACGCCCTTCATCCTCCTCGAGCAGGCAAACCTCAAAAACTACGAGCAGAAGGTCCGCGGGTATTTCGGAGACGAGGCGGACGCGGTGCTCGCGCGCTGGTCCCCGACGACGGACGACGAGGCGCGGAATATGTGGACGACGCTCTACTCGGCGGTCTATTTCACCCACGGCCACTACTGTCTGAGCAGGCTCGCGCTGGCGGAAAAGGTCCCGGTGTACGAGTACTTCTTCACCAAGACCAACGGCCGCATCTCGGCCTGGCACAGCGGCGAGGAGGTCTACTGCTACGGCAACATCCCGGCGGGCTCAAGGCTCTACGACGAGAGCGACCGGGCGCTCATGGACGTGTTCTGCTCTTACTTTGAAAACTTCGCCAAAACCGGCGACCCCAACGGCCCGGGCCTGCCCGTCTGGGAGAAGAGCACGGACGGGACGCAGCTTCTGGAGCTCGGGCAGAAAACCGGCATGATCAAAGACCCCTATCTGGAGATCGACCGCATCCTCGACCGGATGCAGGGCTTCAACTGATTGGCTTGAAAGGAGAGAAAACCATGGATTACAGAAGATTCGGCAATCACATCGTCGCGCGCTTCGACCGGGGTGAGGAGATCCTCGAAGGCCTCAAAGCGGTCGCCCTGAAGGAGAACATCAAGCTGGCCTCCGTCTCCGCCCTCGGCGCAGTGGACGACTTCACGGTCGGCGTGTACAAGGTCGGCGAAAAGAAGTATTACGCCAACCATTTCGAAGGCGCGTTTGAGATCGTCTCCCTGACGGGCACGATCAGCACCATGAACGGGGAGTACTACGCCCATCTGCACATGAGCGCGGGCGACGACAGGGGGGCGGTTTTCGGCGGCCACCTCAACCGCGCCGTGATCAGCGCGACCTGCGAGATGGTGATCGAGGTCATTGACGGCGTCGTCGAGCGCCGGGCCGATCCCGAGGTCGGCCTCAACCTCTTTGAATTCATCTGAACGATCATACAAACCACGAACCGGGAGGCTGTTGGCCTCTCGGTTCGTGCGTTGTGATATTCAGTATTCTCGTTTTGCGACCAGCTCTGCGAGCTTGTCCGGGTCCTGCCATTTCAGCGGCGTCGGGGCCTCGTACTTCTCGAGATAGCCCGCCTCCGCCTTGTCGAGCTGCCGGGTCGAAACGCCGCGCAGCGTCTTCCGGTACTGCGTCCAGACGACCTCGCCGCCGCCGGTTTTGCAGCCGTAGAGCGCGCGTCCGTTCGTCAGCGCCTCGTCCGGCCCTTCACCGATGCAGGTCATCCGGTCGTTCATCGCGTCGTAGCGGAAGATCCAGCTCGCGCGCTGGTCCGCCCTCTTGCAGCCGTTGGAGAGCAGGAGCTCGGGAACGCCGTCGAAGTCCATGTCCAGCAGCAGAGCGCGCAGCGGCCTCTCGTCCCGGATGTCCAGGCCGAGGCCTTCCCAGCGCTTCTCCCGCAGGAACTCCTCGCCCGCGTAGGGGAAGGTGCCGACGGCGTTGTACAGCCGGCGCATGAGCTTCAGATCACAGGGGGAGACGAAGCCCGAGAGGTTGTCCGTCGAGAAGAAGGGGATGTCCTCGATCCGGACGCAGGGGAGCACATAGCGCTCGAACAGCTTCCCGTAGCGCGCCTCGGCCTCCTCGTCTTCTCCGGGCTTTGCCCAGTCCGTGCTCTCATAGGCGCCGTATTCCTCGAAGGAATAGCGGACCTTTCCCCCGTCCTCCATGCGGTCCAGATAGACGCGGCCCCAGCCGTCCTCCCGGAAGAGCGGGTCGGTCGACCACTCCCGGTCGCCCGAGCCGCCCGCGCCGTGCCAGTGCCCGTGTACGACCGCCAGGCCGTCCTCCGGCAGGAAGCCGAAGAAGGCGTCATAGCCGAGATAGCGGAGCGCGCCGTCAAAGCTGAACACGTCCGTCAGGCCGGTCCCGGCGGCGTAGAGCAGCAGCTCGGGCGTACCGTCGGCGTTGAGATCCGCGACGGCGTAGGCGCTGGGGGTGAGCGCCGACGGATCGCCGGAGAAATAGCTCTTCCGGTAGTCGGCGTCCTTCCCGATGACGGCGGCGCGCGCCTGTTCGTCGGTGAGCACGGCGGTGTAGGCCTCCCGCCAGGAGCCGTACGGCGGCGCGGCCTGCGCCGTCCCGGACGGCGCGGCAAAGAGGCACAGGCCGAACAGCACGGCCGTGCAGACAAGAAGCGCAAGAAATCGTCTCATTGCGGTTTCCTCCTTTTCCCGGGCAGAATTGGAACGCTTCGCGTTCAGTCGCTGGGCTGGTCGGGGTTGGCGGCGTCGATGCGGTCCTTGGCGCGGTGCCCCTCGCGCAGCAGCGCCTCGAGCGTCTCGTAGTCCTCCGCCTCGATGGCGGCGCGCAGCTCGAGGATGTGGCCGATGAGCCCGTCGATCTCCGGCAGCAGCGCCTCGCGGTTCCAGATGAACAGCTCCGTCCAGGAGACCTCGTCCAGACAGGCGACGCGGGTCATGTCCTTGTAGCTGCCGCCGGAAAAGCCGACGTATCGCGCGGAGACGGGGCTTTTGACGTAGGAGTTGGAGACGATGTGCGCCAGCTGCGAGGTGTGGGCGATCATGCGGTCCTGCTCCCGCGCCCCGGCCACGGTGATGCGGCCGAAGCCCACCGAGAGGAAGAAGTCCCCGAGCTCCTCGAGGTCTCCCTCCTGCGTCGCCTCGCTCGGCACGAGGATCATGCTCGCCCCGTCGAAGAGCTCCGCCGAGGAGCGGTCAAAGCCCGCGCGCGCCTTGCCCTGCATTGGGTGGCCGCCGGTGAAGCGCACGCCGTGCGCCTTCGCGACGGGACCGACGCTTTCGACGATGCGCGTCTTGACCCCGGCGAGGTCGATCGCCAGCGCGCCGGGGCGCATCTGCGGGATGCGCTCGAGCAGGAAGGTCTCGATCGACGCGGGGAACATCGCCGCGATCAGCAGGTCACAGGACGCAAAATCCGCGTCCTCCGCCGTCGCGTCGATCGCCCCCTCCCGGAGCGCCTGTTCGGTCACGCTGCGCGTGCGGTTCCAGCCGAGCACGCGCCAGTCGGTGTTCTTTTTGATCGCCTTGGCCATCGAGCCGCCGATCAGACCGAGGCCCGCGACGATGACGGTTTTCCGCGCTTCGTTGTCCATGGCTCAGCCCGCCTTCGGCGCATCGTACTCCCCGATGCTTTTGGAGATGATGAGGTTCGCGGCCACGTCGCCCTCGACGTTGATGGTGGTGAAGGCCATGTCGAGCAGGCGGTAGAAGCCGCTGATCGGGCCCATCAGATCGATGGGCAGGCCGAGGATGGACAGGAAGCTCGCGCCGAGGACCACGCCGCCGCCCGGGATGCCGGGGGCCGCCATGTTGATGAGCGTGGCAACAAAGACCAGAAACACGACGGTCGAAAACGAGAGATTGATCGCATAGAAGTCCGACACAAAGACCGCCAGGCAGCAGAAGCTGCAGGCGCCGCCGCACATGTTGATCGTGCAGCCGAGGGGCAGCGTGAACTTGCTGACGCCCTCCGGCGCGCCGAGGTCCTCCATTGAAACCTGGATGGTCGTCGGCAGCGTGGCCGCCGAGGAGGTGGTCGAGAGCGTCACGAGCGCGACCTTGCCACAGGCGCGCAGCAGCCGCCCGACCGGCACGCCGGTATACAGGCAGGTCGGCAGCACCATGACAAGGAAGAAGACGAGCACGCAGCACAGCCAGCAGCAGCCGATGTATTTGGCCAGCGCCGAGAAGATGCCCGCCCCGTACTGGGCCACCGAGTAGGCCATCAGCGACGCGACGCCCAGCGGCGACAGCTCCATGAACCAGCCCAGCATGCGGAACATCGCCTCGGAGAGGCTGTTCATGAAGTCCAGCACCGCCCTGCCCTTCTCCCCGGCCGAGACGATGGCGCAGGCGAAGACGATGGTGAAGAGGATGACCGGCAGGGTGCTGCCGTCGGCCGCGGCCTTGACGATGTTGGTCGGGACGATGGTGGTCAGAAAGCTCGAGACCGTGGGGTTCGTGACCGCGCCCTCGTAGACCGGGGCGTTTTCAAACACCGTGCCGAGGCCGGGCCGCACCGCGTAGGCGACGGCGAGAGAGACCGCCGCGCTGAACACGAACATCACGACGTAGAGCGCCACGGTGCGCACGCCGATCCTGCGCAGCAGCGCGCCGTCGCGGATGTTGGCGATGCCGCAGAACACGGCGCAGACCACGATCGGGATGATCATCAGCTTGATGAGATTGAGGTACAGATCGCCCACGACCTTGACGGCGATCGAGAAGCCCGGGGCCGCAAAGCCCAGGATCACGCCCAGCGCAAAGCCCACGGCGACGCGCAGAAACAGGTTCTTTTTGCTGAAAAACGCTCTCATATATTCTCCTTTTGTACGGTTTTTTGACGGATCGCAGCGAAAAATGTTTCCGTTTTACCGAAAAAAACCGGGATCGACGGGAATATCCTCTCTCCTTACCCGCTCCCACGAAAAATCCGCGAGCAGCTCCCGCGGCGTGACGGGTCTGTCCTCCTCCGACAGCCCGCACAGGAAGGCGAGCTTCCCGACCAGCTCCTCCGGCCGGAGCGTCCGCCGCAGCTCCTTCGTCGAGAGACTGCCGCAACGCTTGGAGAGCTTGCCGCCCTCCCCGGTCAGCAGCGGGGCGTGGCAGTAAGCCGGGGCCGTGCCGCCGAGCGTCTCGATCAGCCGCTTCTGCCGCGGCGCGGAGGAGAGCAGGTCGCGGCCGCGCACCACGCGCGTCACGCCCATCTCCATGTCGTCCACGCTGACGGCGAGCTGGTAGGCCCAGACCCCGTCGGCGCGGCGGACGAGGAAGTCCCCCACGTCCCGCGCGGGGTTCTGGGAGATCGGCCCGTAATGTAAGTCCGTGAGCGTGATCGTCTCGTCCGGGCTTCTGAACTTCCAGGCGGGCGGGCGGTCCGAGAGAAGCCGCGCCTCGCGCTCGAAAGGCGTCAGCCTCGCGCAGCGGCAGGCGCTGTCGTGCTCCGCCTCGCCCGGGTGGGGCGCGGAGGCCGCGGCCAGGCGCTCGCTCCGGGTGCACCAGCAGGGGTAGACCAGACCCTTTTCCCGGAGCGTCCGAAAGGCCGCCTCATAGCGCGCGGCGCGCTTTGACTGCGCATAGGCGGGGTCGGGCCAGCCGCGGTCCCAGTCGAGGCCCAGCCAGCGCAGATCCTCCGCAAGCGCGTCGATATACTCCCGCTTCGAGCGGGCGGGGTCGAGGTCCTCCATGCGGAAGATCAGCTCCCCGCCGAGGGCGCGGCAGTCCAGCCAGGCCAGCAGCATGGCGAGCATATTCCCGATATGCAGATAGCCCGAGGGGCTCGGCGCAAAGCGCCCGACGATGTTCGCACTCATGCACCGAGTATAGCAGACCCCGCGGCAAATGCAAACAAAAAATGCGCGTTTTTGCTGTCTTTCCTCCCGTTTTGTAAATTGACAGCCCCGGGCGCATGTGATACTCTGATATTAAATAAAGTACGCACCATTTCGGATTTAAACAGGAGGACGCCATGGATCGCGCAAAGCTCATCTTCGGCAACGCCGTCTCGCAGAAGGACTATCAAAAGGCCTGCCGCCAGAAGGAGAAGTTCCGGAAGAAGTTCGGCGACGACAGCGGGACCGAATACCATTTCGCCGCCGCGGACAACGCGGTGCTCGCCCCGATCGGGGTCAAAAACCTGGTGCTGACCGACAAGCCCGGCCTCGTACTGCCGGACAACGCCGTGCTCGTCGGCAACATCCGCATGGGCTACGGCCACTACCGCATCTCGATGGCCATCGCCTCGGCCGCCCACGCCATGGGCTACGCGCCCTACTGGCTGGATCTCAACTCCTTCCCGGTCTCGACGGCCACCAAGCTCATCTCCCACCAGAATGACCTCTACTCCCTGGGCTCCCGCCTGAGCCAGAAGATCGGCCTGTTCAACAAGCTCGTGTGGGAGCCGATCAACTCCGAGGGCTTCCGCAAGCTCAGCTACAACGCGGGCGACCAGAAGAACGCCGAGCTCATGGCCCCGCTGCTGCGCAATCTTCCGAAGGACGTGCCCTACATCGCCACCCACGCCTGGCCCGCGCAGGCGGCGATCCACGCGGGCTTCACGCGCGTGGTCAACGCCATCCCCGACAACTGGCCCATGGCCCTGCATCTGGCCGAGGGGGCAGTCCACACGGTGCAGACGCCGTCGGCGTGGCTCGGCTACAAGATGCTGCGCGGCATGGACGCAAAGCGCCAGCTCAAGCCCATGCCTGAGGGGACGCTCTTCGACGTCGGCCACTACGTCGACCACGAGCTGGTCTCGAACATCGAGGCCGACTGTGAGGCGAGGCTCGCGCGCATGCGCGAGGGCGCGCCGCGCCGCTACCTGCTGTCGATCGGCGGGGCGGGCGCGCAGCAGAAGCTCTTCGAGGACATCATCCGTCACCTGATCCCGGACATCCGGGCCGGGAAGGCGATGCTGCTGGTCAACACCGGCGACCACTTCGAGGTCTGGGACTCCATCGCCGCCCACATCCCCGAGCTCCAGGGCCTTTACACGACGCACTTCGACGACTACGAGGCTGCGAAGGCCTTCCTCGAAAAGGACGAGGGGCTGACCGGCGTGCAGGTCTTCTGCCACAAGGACATCTTCGCCGCCGTGTACGTGACGAACCTGCTGATGCGCGTGTGCGACGTGCTGCTCACCAAGCCGAGCGAGCTGAGCTTCTACCCGGTGCCCAAGCTGATGATCCACCGCGTCGGCGGACACGAGGCCTGGGGAGCGATCCGTGCCGCCGAGGTGGGCGACGGCAGCTACGAGCTGGACAAGACCGAGGAGGTCCTGGCGATGCTCGACGAGATCACCAACGGGAACGAGATCCTGCCCGCGCTCTGCCGCGGCATCCTGCGGGCGAAGGCCGCCGGGATCTACAACGGTGCCTACGAGGCCGTGAAGCTCGCGGTCAACAAATAAACGGAGAACGGGAGAAACGAACATGCAAAAGAAACCGATCACCAACAAGCTGCTCTGGATCTTCGCCGTCGGCCAGTTCGGCTGGAGCCTTTTGAGCGGCATCATTTCCACCTGGCTCGTCCACCTCTACACCGGCTCGGCCGAGAGATTTCTGGACACCAACGGCATCCTGAGCCAGTTCATCTCGCAAAATCCCCTGCTCGCCTCGCTGACGCTCTTCGGCATCATCACCGCGGTCGGCCGTCTGTTCGACGCCGTGACCGACCCGCTGATCGCGAGCTGGTCCGACCGCTCGAACTACAAGGGCGGCCGCCGCATCCCCTTCATGAAGGCCGCGGCCATCCCCTTCGCGCTGATCACGGTGGCCGTGTTCGTCCTGCCGCAGACGGGCTCCGTCGCGGCCAACAACACGATCATCTTCGCGCTGCTGATGCTCTTCTATCTGTTCATGACCATCTACTGCACGCCGTACAACGCCCTGATCGCGGAGCTCGGCGACACGCAGGAGCACCGCATCAACGTCTCGACCTTCATCTCCTTCACCTATATCGCGGGCTTCTCCCTGTCCACCCTGATCCCCTCCCTCGCCAACGTCTTCCAGGGAGGCAAGGTCAATGCGATCCTCGCGCCGATCGCCGCCGCAAAGAACGTCAGTCTGGATGAGCTGATGGTCATGCTCCAGGGGAACGCAGAGTCCGTCGTCAAGATGGACCAGGCCCGCGCCCTGATCGGCGAAGAGGTCTATGCGCAGATCCTCCTCGCCCAGCAGAACGCCATGCGCAGCGCCATCGGCATCATGTGCGCCGTTGCCTGCGCCGCCTGTCTCTTCCCCGCGCTGCTGATCAAGGAGCGCGACTACATCGACTCCAAGCCCGTGCAGACCCCGGCCTTCGCCTCCCTGGTCAAGACCTTCAAAAACGGGCAGTTCCGCCGCTTCGTCTACGCGGACGTGATCTACTTCTTCGCCGTCACCCTGTTCCAGACCGGCCTTGCCGATTTCGAGACCCGTCTCATGGGCATCCCGTCCGACAACACCTTCACGCTGACCGTGATCATGACGGTGGTGAGCCTCCTGCTCTACCTGCCGGTCAACAAGCTCGCGCCGCGCATCGGCAAGAAAAAGCTGATCATCGTCGGCTTCTTCACCTACGCGGCCGTCTTCCTCATCACCGCCCTGTGCGGAAAGGGCTTTGTCTGGGGCCTGATCGTCGCCGTCAGCGCCGGCATCCCGATGGCCATCCTCGGCATCCTGCCGCAGGCCTGCGTGGCCGACGTGTCGGAGCTGTCCAC
Source organism: Eubacteriales bacterium (assembly GCA_030531585.1). Lineage (GTDB taxonomy): Bacteria > Bacillota > Clostridia > Oscillospirales > Oscillospiraceae > Limivicinus. Next base: position 14,141 of record JAUNNC010000004.1, read on the forward strand.
GCTGGAGACCGGCGAGGACCGCAGCGGCATGTTCTTCGCCGCGCGCACCTTCGCCATGAAGATGGGCCAGGCGCTGTCCATGCTGATCTACACCTCCGTCACGGTCAAGCACGTCGTCAACGGCGAGGCCATCGTCGAGGCGGGCCAATACCGCACCGTCGCCGTCATCGCGACCGTCACCTGCGTGATCGGCGCGTGCCTGTTCCTGCTGTACGATGAGAAGATGATCCTCGGAAGGATCGACCAGCTCAAGGCAGAGCGGTCCTGAACAGCGTAAATCCGGACCGCAGACAAACCCCCTTGCACGTCATTCCGAGCAAGTTTCGCACGCTGGCGTGGGAATCCGCATCTCCCGGCGGCCAAGCCGGAAAGGTGCATCAACAAAGGACTATCGCGGCCAGGGGGAGAACGGATTGCCACGTCGCTTCGCTCCTCGCAATGACGAGGGACGGACTTTGTCTACAGTATCAACCGGCCGCCCGAAACGGGCGGCCGGTCTTGTTCTGTCTTTTTCTGTCTTTATGCTTTTTTCCGCCGGATGTCCTCGCCGACGAAGGGGAAGCATTGATACTCGCCCAGGATGCGGGAGGCGATCTGCGGCGTGTAGCGCCGGGTCAGCTCTTCGTTCGTGAGGTTGGTGCTGACGATGCTCTTCTTCCCGTTGACCAGACGGCTGTTGACCAGCGTGTACAGGGCGCTCTGCGACATGGGGGTGGTCATCTCGGTGCCGAGATCGTCGAGGATCATCAGGTCGCAGCTCTCCATCCGGCGCACGCGGACCGCCGCGGCCTCGCCCTCCTCCGTGTCGCGGGAGAACTTGGCGCGCTCGTAGGCCTCCAGCGCGGCGGACGCGGTATCGTAGCAGACCGAGAAGCCCCGCGCGGCCACGACGCGGGCCACGCAGGCGGACAGGTACGTCTTGCCGAGGCCCGTGCCGCCCTGAAAGAGCAGATTCGGCGAGGCGTCGGAAAAGCCCTCGGCATAGCGGCGGCAGGCGTCGGAGACCCGGCGCATCACCTCGCGCGGCGAGAGGCCGGAATCCGGGTCCGGCACGTCGGGGTAGAGCGTGAGGTCGAAGCGCTCGAAGCTCTCGTCCCCGCGGCGCATGAGGGCGCCGAGCTCCTTCGTCAGCTCCCGGTTGTAGCGCTTTTCGAGGCAGGAGCAGACCCCGCCCTCGAAGATCCCGGTGTCGCGGCACCTGGGGCAGGACACGATCTCGTCCAGATAGTCCGCGCCGAAGCCGCGCTCGGTCAGGAGCTCCGCCCGGCGTATCTGCAGGCCGAGGTTCTCCTCCTTCAGCTGCTTTAGCTCCTCGGCGAGCGCCGGGGATTTCGAGATCGTCAGGCTCACCAGCCGCGCCATCTGGGCGCGCAGCGCCGCGTCGATCTCCCGGATCTCGGGCACGCGGGCGTAGACCTCGCCCCGGCGGCGCAGCATCTCGTCCCGATTGGCGGCCCTGTCTTTTTCCAGCTCCCCCCGGGCCCGGGCCAGGAGCTTTCCGTCATAGGTCATAGTGTCCCAGCTTTCATATCTTGTCCAGCGCGCTGAGCAGCTCGTCCAGATCGGGCTGCGGCTCCGCCTTCTTCGCCGGCCGGTCGGGACGGCGCTTGTCCTTCGCCTCGATGTCCTCGGCGGTGAACAGGCCCTTCTCATGCCAGCTCCGGATGATCTTGTTCATGTAGCCCCACTTGAGCGCGCCGGTGTTCGTGACGGTGCGGTCGTAGGCGACGGCGATCAGCTCGGGCGTGTAGCCCAGCTCCAGCCAGTCGGCGATATAGCGCTTCTCGGTGGCGGAGAGCTCCCGCCCCGTAATGCCGAGAAGCCGCGCCGTCTCGGCGCTGCGCTCCCGGCGCTCCTGCTGCGAGCGGATGTAGGCCTCGACCTGCTCGCTCGTCCGGAGCTCGTTGTTGGCCCAGGTGAAGGCCTCCCGCTCAATAAAGCGCATCGAGGGCAGCCGCCCGTTCGAGACGCTGACGCAGTAGTGCAGCAGCAGCATGATGACCTCGGCCGGGAGGCGGAGATAGTCGTAGATCCCGAAGAGCTTCTTGAGATCGGGCGTGGACAGCGTGTGGCCCAGCGCCCGCTGCGCCTCCTGCACGATGGCCGTGAAGGTCCTGTCGCCCCGGCTGACGATGTCGGCCGCGCTGTACTCGGGCATCTCGTCCCCGGGCGGCGGCAGCTCCGGCCCCGCGGGCTTCGGCGCCGGGGCGGGATCGAGCAGGCCCATGCGCCCCAGCTTCTCGAGCGCGGCCTCCATCTCGCCGAGGGTACGGCACAGGGCGCGCGCCGCGCCCTCCGTGTCCGTACTCCCGCTGCGGCGTATGTACAGATACAGCAGCGCCACGTCTCCGTCGTGGGCCGCGATCAGGCGGTCGGCGGCGGAGGCGCCCATGAGATTGTCGTCCTTTGCGCACTGCATCCTGTCGTCCTCTTTCACAATTCATGCTTTGTTTACCGGGAGTACATATTATAGCACGAATCCCCCCTTGCCGCAAGTCGTGACATTGTGCTATAATAATGTGTATTTTTATGACGTTTTGCACAGAGATATAAAAGGAGCGTAGTTCGGACATGATGGAACTGCTGTCGCCCGCCGGTTCTCCCGAGGCCGTCATCGCCGCGGTGCAGAACGGCGCGGACGCCGTCTATATGGGTCTGGGAAACTTCAACGCGCGCCGGGGGGCAAAAAACTTTTCGCCCGAGGAATTCGACCGCGCCGTGCGCTACTGCCGCATCCGCGGCTGCAAGGTCTACGTCACGCTCAACACCCTCGTGGGCGACCGGGAGATCGAGTCCGCGCTCCAGACGGCAAAGCTCGTCAGCCAGGCCGGGGCGGACGCGATCCTCGTGCAGGATCTGGGTCTTGCCTCCGCCATCCGCCGGTATCTGCCGGACATCCCCCTGCACGCCAGCACCCAGATGTCCATCCACAACCTCCAGGGCGTCGAGGCCGCGGCCGAGCTCGGCATGACCCGGGCCGTGCTCGCCCGGGAGCTCAATCTCGATCAGATCCGCTACATCGCCCAAAACGCCCCCATCGAGGTCGAGGTCTTCGTCCACGGCGCGCTGTGCTTCTGCCACTCCGGCCAGTGCTACATGTCGGCCCTGATCGGCCAGCGCAGCGGCAACCGCGGCATGTGCGCCCAGCCCTGCCGCCTGCAGTACAGCCTCGGCGGACGCATGGACGACCACCCGCTGTCCCTCAAGGACAACTGTCTGGTCGACAGGCTCGCCGAGCTCGAGGAGGCGGGCGTGGCCTGCGCCAAGATCGAGGGGCGCATGAAGCGGCCCGAGTATACCGCCATCGTCACCCGCATTTACGCCAACGCCCTCAAGGAGCACCGCCAGCCCTCCGCCGAGGAGCTCGAGGAGCTGGAAAAGGCCTTCTCCCGGCAGGGCTTCACGCAGGGCTACCTGCGCGGCGATCAGGAGGACATGTTCGGCGTGCGCGGCGAGCCCGACAGGGATTCCGAGCGCCTGTTCACCCTGGCGCGCAAGGGCTACTCCGAGGGGGAGCGCCGCCGCGTGCCGGTCCACTTCTACACCGTGGCCGAGAAGGGCCAGCCCATCCGGGCCATCGCCTTCGACGACGACGGCAACCGCGCCGTCGCCTCCGGGCGCGTCCCCGAGAAGGCCAGAGGGCAGGGGCTCACCGCCTCCTACCTGACCGAGCAGATGTTCAAGACCGGGGGCACCCCCTACACCTGCGTGGAAAACCGCGCGCAGACCGATCCCGGCCTCTATCTCCCCGCCGCCGCCGTCAATGAGCTCCGGCGCGACCTCGTCGCCCAGCTCAGCGAGCAGCGGGCCGTCCCGCCCCAGCGGCGCGTCGGGGCCATCCCCGCCAAGCCCAAGGGCCGCCCGCAGGGCGCGGCGCCCGTGATGATCTTTCAGGTTCTCACGCCCGAACAGCTCACACCGGAGCTGGCGGAGCTTTCGCCGCAGTACCTCTACGTCCCACTGCCCGTGATGTGCGAAAACTTCGCCCTGCTGCAGCCCTTCGTCGAGCACGGCAGCGTGCCGGTGGCGGTGCTGCCCCGCGTCATCACCGACAGCGAGGTCGACGAGGTGCGCCGGATGCTCGGCACGGTCTTCGACTACGGCGTCGGCGAGGCCCTCGTCGGCAACCTCGGCCACGCGATGCTCGCCCGCTCGCTCGGCATGCGCATCCGCGGCGACTTTGGCCTCAACGTCTTCAACTCCCTGTCGATGGACATGCTGCGTCAGGCGGGCTTCGCCTCCGCCACCGCCTCCTTCGAGCTGCGCATCGCCCAGATCCGCGACCTCTCCAAGACCCTCGACACCGAGATGATCGTCTACGGCAGGCTCCCGCTCATGGTCTCGGACCAGTGCGTCATCCGCCACTCCTCCGGCCGCTGCGGCTGCCAGGTCCCCACCCAGATGGCCGACCGCATGGGCGCCGTCTTCCCTGTCGTACGCGAGTTCGGCTGCCGCAACGTCATCTACAACGCCCACAAGCTCTACCTCGCCGACAAGGCCGAGGACCTCTACGGCGCCGGGCTCTGGGGCCTGCGCATGATGTTCACCACCGAGAGCGCGCGCGAGTGTCTCGAGGTCGCAAAGGTCTATCTCGGACAGTCCGACTACCAGCCCAACGTGCTCACCCGCGGCCTGTATTACCGGGGCGTGGAGTGAAGAGCGGCGAAACAAAGGCCGCTTTTCGGACTCAATGTGTCGACAAATCCCGGATTTTGTCATCCTGAGCGGAGGCAAAGCCGGAGTCGAAGGATCTCAAGCGTTGGGTTTTCGTACGGCTGAGATTTCTCGACTCGCTGACGCTCGCTCGAAATGACATCGTTTTGGGCTTTGTCTGCAGTCTGCGTCCGCTCTGCGGACGAGCATCCTTGTGCAACGCACAGCCGGACCTCACTTCCGGCACGCCAAGGGTTGAAATAACGATTCGGAGATACAACTGTCATGGCAATCGTACTGGCCTCCGCCTCGCCGCGGAGGAAGGAACTTATGGAAATGCTCGGCGTCAAAGAGCTGGTCGTCCGGCCGGCCGAGGCCGAGGAAAAGGCCGCCGACGGACTTGCGCCCGCGGAGCTCGTGCAGGCGCTCGCCTCGCACAAGGCGCGCGAGGTCGCCCTCCGCTCCGCCCCCGGCGACGTCATCGTCGCCGCCGACACCGTGGTCTGGCTCGAAAACCGGGTCTACGGCAAGCCGAGGGACGAGCACGAGGCCGCAGCTATGCTGCGCGCCCTCTCGGGCAGGACCCACGAGGTCTTTACCGGGGTATCGGTGATCCGCGCAGGCCGTGAGCTCACGCGCGCCGTGCGCAGCGAGGTCCGCTTCCGGGAACTCTCGGAGCGCGAGATCGCGGCCTATATCGCCACCGGCGAGCCCATGGACAAGGCCGGAGCCTACGGCGCCCAGGGCAAAGCCGCGCTCTTCGTCGAGAGCATCGACGGCGACTTCTTCAACGTCATGGGCCTGCCGCTGTGTACCCTCGGGCTCATGCTCCGTGAACAGGGGGTGGAGCTGCTGTGAAGGAATATCTGAGAAAAAACGGGCTGCGCGTCGGCATCCTCCTCGCCGCCGCCGCCCTCATCATCGGCCTGAGCTCCGCGGCGCGCGGCGGGAAGATCGGCTTCGTGCAGAACGCCGCCGGCGTTATCAAGGCACCCATGCAGAAGGTGCTCTCCTCCGCCGTCAACTGGTTCGACAGCATCTACGGCTACCTGTACAAGTACGACTCGCTGCTGGCCGAGAACGAGTCCCTGCGCTCCCAGCTCGCCGACGCGCAGAAGTCCGCCCGCGACGGCATCGAGGCCTCCGAGGAGAATACCCGCCTGCGCAAGCTCCTCGAGCTGCGTGAAAAGCACACCGACTACGTGCTCGAATCCTGCAAGGTCGTGCTCTGGTCCAGCTCCAACTGGTCCAGCTCCTTTACCATCTCCAAGGGCGCGTCCAGCGGCATCGAGCTCGGCGACCCCGTCATCACCGAGTACGGCGCCGTCGTCGGACAGGTCACGGAGCTCGGCTCCAACTGGGCCACGGTCAGCACCCTGATCGACGTCGACATGTCCGTCGGCGCCTTCGTCGGCGCGGCCGGCAACTCCGGCATGGTCGTCGGCGAGTACTCCTTCATGCGCCAGAAACGCGCCAAGCTCACCTACCTCGCCGACGGCGCGCAGATCTTCGTCGGCGACGACGTGCTCACCTCCGGCTCCGGCGGCGCCTTCCCCGCGGGACTTATGATCGGTACCCTCGTCGCCGTGCAGACCGAGGCCGGCGGCCAGATCGAATACGGCATCGTCGAGCCGCAGGCCAAGCTCGACTCGCTGGTGCAGGTGTTCATTATCAAAGACTTTACGGTGGTGGAATAGGGCTTTGAACGATATCCTCGAAAAACTGGATCTGACCCGGCTCCTGCGCTACGCCCTGTTCATGCTGCTGACGCTGATGTTCCAGAACATGGTGCTCAGCCATATCCGGCCGCTCGGCATCTGCCCGCTCGTCCTCCCCGCCGCCGCCGCCGCGGTCGGCATGTTCGAGGGGGCGACCTTCGGCCCGGTGTTCAGCCTCGTCATGGGCTACTTCGCGGACATGAGCTTCGTGGAGAACCGCATCTTCTTCCTGCTGCTGCTGCCGGCGCTGAGCCTGCTGGCCGCCTTCGTGTCGCAGTTCTTCATCAACCGGCGCTTCTTCGCCTTCATGGGCCTCGCGCTGTTGAGTCTGGTCATCACCTCCGGGCTGCAGATCCTCAAGACCATGGCGCTGGACGCCTGGAGCACGCAGCTGCTGCTCGCCGGTATCTTCCAGACGCTCTGGTCCCTCCCCTTCTCGGCGCTGGCCTATTTCCTGCCCGCTCGATGGAGCCGGGAATGACTTCGTTGAAACGCAGGCGTTTCAACGAGATTGAAATTCATTTCGCTTGCACGAAATCTGATTTTTGAAGGACCTTGCATGAAAAACAGACTTATGAGTCCCGGCAGACTCGCCGCAATGGCCGTCATCGCGGCCGTGCTGCTCGCGGTCTACCTGTACTTCCTCTACCAGCTCCAGATCATCCAGGGCGAGGCCTACTACAACCGCGCCAACGAGCTGACGCAGACCACCCGCACCGTCACCGCCGCCCGCGGCAATATCCTCGACCGCTACGGACGCGTGCTGGTCTCGAACGCCGAGTGCTACAACCTCCGCATCGACACCGACAAGCTCTTCGCAAACGAGGACCCCAACTCCGTCATCCTCGAGCTGGTGAGCATGGTGCGCAGCTACGGGGACGAGTACACCGACGACCTGCCCATCACCATGGAGCCCCCCTTTGAGTACGACCCCAACATGACCGCCATCCAGCGGACCATGCTCGAGGCCTACTTCGTGCGCCAGGGGCTCAGCCCCAACTCCACCGCGGTGGAGCTGATGAGCTACATGCGCACGCGCTACAGCATCGACAACCACTATTCCGCCAATGAGATGCGCCTGATCGCGGGCGTGCGCTACTCCATCAACGTCCGCTACGCCATCAACACCGCCGACTACGTCTTCGTCGAGGACGCCAGCATGAACCTGATCTCCTCCATCATGGAGAACAAGCTCGTCGGCATCGAGGTCAAGCGCGCCTATATCCGCCAGTACTCCACCGAGTACGCCGCGCACATCCTCGGCTACGTCGGTCTGATGACCCAGGAGGAGTTTGAGAAATACTCCCTGCTCGAGTACTCCACCGACGCCATGGTCGGCAAGGACGGCATCGAATACGCCTTTGAAAATTACCTGCACGGGACCGACGGCAAGGTGCGCGAGACCCGCAACTCGGCCGGCACCATCCTCGCCACCGAGTATATCAAGGAGCCCGTGCCCGGCAACCATATCTACCTCACCATCGACATGGTGCTCCAGGAGCAGGCCGAGCGCATCCTCGGCAACGGCGTGGAGATCCTGAAAAAGAACATCGCCCAGAAGCGTGCCGAGGGCACCGCGCGCGGCGACTACAACGTCGAGCTCAAGGACAACATCACCGGCGCCTCCGCCGTGGTCGTCAACGTCAAGACCGGCGAGCCGCTCGCCCTCGCGAGCTGGCCGACCTACGACGTGTCGCGCATCATCGAGGACTACCAGATGCTGCTCGAGGCCGAGAACGCGCCGCTGTTCAACCGCGCCCTGCTCGGCACCTACGCCCCGGGCTCCACCTTCAAGCCCTGCACCGCCATCGCGGGTCTGACCAAGGGCATCATCAACACCGAGACCAAGGTCAAGTGCCAGGGCGTGTACACCCGCTACGCCGCTGAAGGCTACGCCCCGGAATGCTGGATCTGGAACGTCAACAAGAAGGAGCATCTGACCCACCCGGAGGAGAACGTCACCACCGCCATCCGCGACTCGTGCAACTACTTCTTCTACACCGTCGGCAACGACCTCGGCGTCGACGACCTCGGCCAGTTCGCCGCGGCCTTCGGCCTCGGGCAGTTTTCCGGCATCGAGCTCGTGGAGGCCAAAGGCAACATGTCCAACCGCGCCAACCACCAGGACTACGCCGGTTCGGAGTGGCGCATCGGCGACACGCTGCAGGCCGCCATCGGCCAGTCCGACTCCGTGTTCACCCCGATCCAGATGGCCGAGTACTGCGCCACCGTCGCAAACGGCGGCACGCGCCACTCCGCCTCCATCATCAAGGCCATCCGCAACTACGACTACAGCCAGAAGCTCTACGAGCGCGAGGCGCGCGTCATGTCCACCGTCGAGACCGCCCAGTACAACTGGGACGCGGTGCACGAGGGGATGTGGCTGGTGCTCAACGACTACGTCAACGAGACCAACGCCAACATCTGGGTCCCCTGCGCCTGGCGCTGCGCCGGCAAGACCGGCACCGCCCAGAAGGGCGAGGGCATCCAGAACGACGGCATCTTCATGTGCTACGGGCCCTACAAGGACCCCGAGGTCGCGATCTTCGTCGTGGTCGAGAGGGGCGGCGCCGGCGCCGACGTGCAGTTCATCGCACGGCAGATCATGGACGCCTACATCACGATCAAGAGCTACAGCGACACCTCGGACCCCGAAATGACCCTTTTGCGGTAGGGTTTTATGGCATTTTCTACAAATATTTCATGCTTCGTTTCAAAAAAGTTTTCTTTTTTGTGAAATAGTCATTGAAATTTATGGAAGCAGCGGTTATAATGTCGCCGTATTGAATGAGGTTTTGTATATAGCTGAGAAACGGAGTAACCGATGAACATTGCTTTGATGGCACATGACAGAAAAAAAGAACTGATGGTTCAGTTCTGTATCGCCTACTGCGGCATCCTCGCCGAGCATAACCTGTGCGCCACGCACGTGACCGGCAAGCTCGTCGCGGAGGCCACCGGCCTGCCCATTACGCTCTACCTGCACGCGGAGCAGGGCGGCGCCCAGCAGATCGGCGCGAGGCTCTCCTTCAACGAGATCGACCTGGTGCTCTTCTTCTGCGACCCCACCAACCCCAAGGGCTTCGACGACATCAACAAGATCGAGAGGCTGTGCGACCAGTATCAGATCCCCTTCGCCACCAACGCGGCCACGGCCGAGGTGCTGGTGCAGGGCCTGCGGCGCGGCGATCTCGACTGGCGCAACATCGTCAATCCCCAGAAGCGCTGAACGGCGGCGCATCCATCATAAAACCGCAAGAGATGACTGCGCGCAAGCGCGGTCATTCCTTGTTGTCCGAAAGGAAACCAGATTATGGCAAAGGTAAACCCCCGGACCCTGTCCGGCTTTATGGAGCTGCTCCCGGCGCAGCAGATGAAGATGGAGCGCATGATGCAGCTCCTGCGCGAGAGCTACGCCCTCTACGGCTTCACGCCGCTCGACACCCCGGTGATCGAGTCGGCCGAGGTCCTGCTCGCCAAGGGCGGCGGCGAGACCGAGAAGCAGATCTACCGCTTCCAGAAGGGCGACAGCGATCTCGCGCTGCGCTTTGACCTCACGGTGCCGCTGGCGAAATACGTCGCGGCCCACTGCGCGGAGCTGTCCTTCCCCTTCCGCCGCTACCAGATCGGCAAGGTCTACCGCGGCGAGCGCGCCCAGCGCGGCCGCTTCCGCGAGTTCTATCAGGCTGACATCGACGTGATCGGCGACGGGAAGCTCGACATCCTCAATGAGGCCGAGATCCCCGCCGTCATCTACAGCACCTTCACGAAGCTCGGGCTGACGAAGTTCCGCATCCGCGTCAACAACCGCAAGCTGCTCAACGGCTTCTACCGCATGAACGGCATGCAGGAGAAGGCCGGGGAGATCATGCGCACCGTCGACAAGCTCGACAAGATCGGGCCCGAGAAGGTCAAGCTCCTGCTGATCGACGAGGTGAAGATGCTGCCCTGCAAGGCCGAGAACGTCCTGGACTTCATGGCCATCCGCGGCACGAACGCCGAGGTGCTCGAAGCCCTCGAGCGCTACCGCGGGATGGACGAGGTCTTCGATCAGGGCCTGGAGGAGCTGAACACCGTGACGAAGTATCTCCAGGACTTCGGCGTGCCGGAAGAAAACTTCGCCGTCGATCTCACGATCGCGCGCGGACTCGACTACTACACCGGCACGGTCTACGAGACCGAGATGACCGAGCACCCCGAGATCGGCTCCGTCTGCTCCGGCGGGCGCTACGACAACCTGGCCGAGTACTACACCGACCGGCAGCTGCCCGGCGTGGGCATCTCCATCGGGCTGACGCGGCTGTTCTACGTGCTGGGCGAGCAGGGACTGCTCTCCGACGAGATCGTCACCGCGCCCTGTGACGCGCTGGTGCTGCCGATGACCGAGGAGCTGGGCTTCGCCGTCTCCGCCGCGACCGCCCTGCGGCGCGCGGGCGTGCGCACGCAGCTCTACGCCGAGAAGAAGAAGTTCAAGGCGAAGATGAGCTACGCCGACAAAATCGGCGTGCCCTTCGCGGTCTTCATCGGCGAGGACGAGGTCAAGGAGGGCCTGCTGTCGGTCAAGGACATGCAGACCGGCGAGCAGGTCAAGCTTGCCCCGGATGAGGCGGCGGCGCTGATTTCTGCGCGCGTGGCCGAAAAAAACGCGGGCAGCGTGATCCGGGAGTAAGGCACGTACATGTTCAAACGGGGTACAAACCCCTCAGTCACGGCTGCGCCGTGACAGCTCCCCTTGCAGGGGAGCCCAATGCCTCGACAAATCCCGGATTTTGTCATCCTGAGCGGAGGCGAAGCCGGAGTCGAAGGATCTCAAGCGTTGGGTTTTCGTACGCTTGAGATTTCTCGACTCGCTGACGCTCGCTCGAAATGACATCGTTTTGGGCTTTGTCTGCAGTCTCAGCTCCCCTTGCAGGGGAGCCTTTAAGGAGGATTTATCGGAATGACACAGATGAGAACGCATACCTGCGGCGAGCTCCGCATGGAGCACGTGGGGCAGAAGGTCAAGCTCGTCGGCTGGATGGAGAACGTCCGCGAGGTCGGCAGCAACTTCGCCTTCGTCGTCGTGCGCGACTTCTACGGCACCACCCAGGTCGTGGTGGAGACCGAGGAGATGATGCGCACGGTCAAGGCCATCAACAAGGAGTCCACCATCTCCGTCGAGGGCACGGTGCGCGAGCGCGCCAGCAAGAACCCCAAGCTCCCGACCGGCGATATTGAGGTCGTGCCCGAGAGGATCGAGGTGCTGGGCCGCTGCCGCTACAACGAGCTGCCCTTTGAGATCAACCGCAGCCGCGAGGCCGATGAACAGCAGCGCCTCAAATACCGCTATCTCGACCTGCGCAACCCCGCCGTCAAGAAGAACATCATCCTGCGCTGCAGCGTGATCGCCGCCCTGCGCCAGGCCATGATGCAGCACGGCTTCCTGGAGATCACGACGCCCATCCTCACGGCCTCCAGCCCCGAGGGTGCGCGCGACTATCTGGTCCCCGCCCGCAAGCACCCGGGCAAGTTCTACGCCCTGCCCCAGGCCCCGCAGCAGTTCAAGCAGCTGCTGATGACCTCCGGCTTCGACCGCTATTTCCAGATCGCGCCCTGCTTCCGCGACGAGGACGCGCGCGGCGACCGCTCCCCCGGCGAGTTCTACCAGCTCGACATGGAGATGGCCTTCGCCACGCAGGAGGACGTGTTCGCGGTGCTCGAGGACGTGCTGCCGCCGATCTTTGCCAAATACGGCAGCTATGACATCGCCTCCTCCGCGCCCTTCCGGCGCATCCCCTATCTCGAGAGCATGGAGACCTACGGCTCGGACAAGCCGGACCTGCGCATCGACCTTGTGCTGCAGGACATGAGCGCCCTGGTCGCGGGCTCGGATTTCGGCCCCTTCGCCGCGGGCAACACCGTCAAGGCCGTCGTGGTCGACGGCTGCGAGCTGACGCGCAAGCAGATCGACAAGCTCTGCGCCGACGTGGAGGTGCAGGCGGGCGCCAAGCCCTTCTGGTTCCGCCTCGACGAAAAGGGCGAGCTGGTCGGCGGCGTGTCCAAGTTCCTCGCTGACCGGAAGGACGCCGTGGTCGAAGCGCTCGGGCTCAAGCCCGGCTGCCTCGTCGGCGTGGCCGCCGGCAAGCACGATCAGGCTCTCAAGACCGCGGGCGTGATGCGCAAGATGCTCGGCGCCGCGGTGCCCGGGCACATGGACAGGGAGCGCTACGAGTTCTGCTGGATCGTGGACTTCCCGATGTACGAGATCGGCGAGGAGTCCGGCGAGCTGGAGTTCTGCCACAACCCGTTCTCCATGCCCGCGGGCGGCCTCGACGTGCTGCTCAGGGCCGAGCGCGGCGAGCTTGACCCCCTCACCATCACGGCCGACCAGTACGATCTGGTGTGCAACGGCGTGGAGCTGAGCTCCGGCGCGGTCCGCAACCACGACCCCGAGATCATGATCAAGGCCTTCGAGATGGTGCGTCTCGGCGAGGAGGACGTCAAGAAGAAGTTCCCCGCCATGTACAACGCCTTCTGCTACGGCGCGCCCCCGCACGCGGGCATCGCCCCGGGCATCGACCGCATGGTGATGCTGCTGGCCGGCGAGGACTCGATCCGCGAGGTCATCCCCTTCCCGATGAACAAGAACGCGCAGGACGTGCTGATGGGCGCGCCCAGCGAGGTCACGCAGAAGCAGCTCGATGAACTGCACATTGCGGTCGTCGGAGAAGTTGAGAAGGAGTAAACCGATCCGTATTGCACAGCCGCTTCCGGGAACGGAAGCGGCTGTGTTCTTTCGTTGACAACACCCCGCCGAAAAGCTATAATTTTGTAAAAAGCAGGGCGAATCCGCAGTCGATTCGCCCGTTTCCTTGGGGGAACCATGGTCTTTTCCGACACGATCTTTCTCTTTTTCTTCCTCCCGGCCGTGCTCCTGTGCACAAAGCTGTGCCCGCGGCGCGGGCGCAATACGGTGCTGCTCTGCTTCAGCCTGCTGTTCTACGCCTGGGGCGAGCCGGTCTATGTGTTTTTGATGCTGGCGGTCATCGCCGTCAACTATCTCGCCGGGCTGACGCTGGCCTGCTTTCCGGCGGAGGAGAGACCGGGCACGCGCAGGCTCGTGCTGGTGCTCGCCGTCGCCGCAAACCTCGGGATCCTGGGGTTTTTCAAATATACCGGCTTCCTTCTGGAATGCGTCAACACCCTTACGGGCAGCGCGCTCGCGGTGCCCCGCATCGTCCTGCCCATCGGCATCTCCTTCTACACCTTCCAGAGCATGAGCTACGTGATCGACGTCTACCGCGGTCAGGTCGAGGCCCAGCGCAGTCCGCTGCTGTTCGGCACCTATGTGTCGCTGTTCCCGCAGCTGATCGCCGGGCCCATCGTCCGCTACCGCGACATCGAGCGGCAGCTCGTCAGCCGCGAGGAGACCCTCGACGCCTTTGCCGAAGGCGTCCTGCGCTTCGTCTACGGCCTGGCAAAGAAGGTCCTGCTCGCAAACCAGATGGGCCTGCTCGCCGACCGGATGCTGCTGAGCGAGACCGGGACCCTCTCGGCCTGGGCGGGCATGGCCGCCTATACGCTCCAGATCTACTTCGACTTCTCCGGCTACAGCGATATGGCGATCGGCCTGGGGCGCATGCTCGGCTTTACCTTCAAGGAGAACTTCAACTATCCCTACGTCTCCCGGAGCGTCACGGAGTTCTGGAAGCGCTGGCACATGTCCCTGTCCTCCTGGTTCAAGGAGTACGTCTACATCCCGCTGGGCGGCAACCGGAGGGGCCCGGCCCGCCAGTGCCTGAACCTGCTGATCGTCTGGTGCCTGACCGGACTGTGGCACGGGGCCTCGATGAACTTCGTGCTGTGGGGACTCTACTACGCGCTGCTGCTGATCCTGGAAAAGCTGCTCTTCGGAAGGCTGCTCGCCCGGCTGCCCGACATCCTGCAGCACCTCGTGACCCTGCTGATCGTGGCCTTCGGCTGGGGGATCTTCTACTTCACCGACATGGGCCTCTGGGGCGCGTTCGTCGGCAGGCTCTTCTCCCTGCGGGCCGACTCCGCCGAGGCCCTGCGCTTCCTCCGCGCCTATCTGCCCATCGGCCTCGTCGCCTGCGCGGCGGCGACCGAGCTGCCGAAGCGGCTGCTCGAAAAGCTGCGGGGCGGACTGCTCGCCCCGCTGGAGCTCCCGCTGCAGGCCGTGCTCTTCGTGCTGTGCACGGCGGCTCTGGTCAGTCAGAGCTACAACCCCTTCATCTATTTCAGATTCTAGGTGCCGAAAAACGTGAACAGAAAACCGCTGAACATTCTCATCACGGCCCTCTTCTGCGCGGCGATCTTCGCCGCGCCCGTGCTGTTTCTCCTGCTGCCGAAGCAGCGCCTCTCCGAACGGGAAAAGCGCGTGCTGTCGGAAAAGCCCGCGATCAGCACCGCCTCCGTCGCCGACGGCAGCTTCACGGAAAAGCTGGGCAGCTACGTCGCGGATCACTTTCCGGGACGCGAGCTCTTCACGGGGATCAACGCCTATTACGACCTCTTCTCCGGACGGCAGGCCGTCAAGGACTATTTCCTCTCCGACGGGCGGCTGTTCGCCCGGCCGGTCGAGACGGACGCCCAGGTGCTGGACAGGAACCTCAAGCGCATCAACGCCTTCAGCCGCAGCCTCAACGACAGCGGGATCCCGGTGACGCTGATGCTGGTGCCGTCCTCCGGCGCCGTCCTGCTGCCGGACCGCGGCTACCCCGACGAGGCGATCATCGACGAGGTCTATGACCGCGCGGAGACCGGGCACGTCGATCTGGCGGCCGCCTTCCGCGCCTGCGCCGAGCCCGGGACGCTCTACTACCGCACCGACCACCACCTGACCAGCGAGGGCGCCTTCGAGGCCGTCTGCGCCTGCCGGCGCGCCCTCGGCCTGCCCTGCCCGAGCCGGGACGACTATACGAAGCAGAGCTGCGGGCCCTTCTACGGCTCGGCCTACTCGGCCTCGGCCCTGTGGCTGACGGAGCCCGATTCCGTCGAGCTGTGGCGTTCCGGGACCCGGCTGCGGGTCACCAATGAGACCGGGAAATCCAACGACGGCGTCTTTTATCCGGAGCGGCTGGAGGAGTGGGACAAGTATACGGTCTTTCTCGACGGGAACCACTCCCTCGTGCGCATCGAAAACCTGTCGCGCGGCGACGGGGAAGGGCAAAACCTCCTCGTCATCCGCGACTCCTTCTCCAACGCCCTCGGCTGCTTCCTGGCCGATCTGTACGACAAGGTGGTCCTGGTCGACCTGCGCTACTACCGGCTTCCGCTGACGGAGCTGATCGCGCAGGAGGACATCGGCGAGGTCCTCATTGAGTACAGCGTCGACAACTTCCTGCATGACGCGAATCTGGACTTTCTGACCTTCGAGGCCGGGTCTCTGCCGCCGAAGGCCGAGGCGGAGCAGCGGGCGCCCAACTACTTCGCGCCGCCTCCCGCCCTCCGCGAGGAGATGTTCGACGGCGCCTATTACGTGGGCGATTCGATCATCTGGACGCTCGGCGCCTACTGCACGGAAAACGGGAAGCTCCCCAACACCTACATCGCCACCAACTCCAAGCTCAGCTACTGTGATCTTGTCAATCTGCGGACCGGGCACATGATCTACAAGGGGAACTACTCCACCCTGCCCGCGGCACTGGAAAAAAGCGGGACGAAGGTCCTGATCTCCGGTCTGGGCTGCAACGATCTGGCGACCTACGATCTTGAGACCTGCGAAAGCTCCGTGCTGGGCTTCCTCGCGCTGGCGCGGGAGACTACCCCGGACATCACGATCTTCCTCCAGTCCGTCATGCCCATCCACAACACCGGGCGGGACTTCAACCAGCAGGAGGTCGACGCCTTCAACGCCTGGCTCAAGGACAACGCGGAGGCCAACGGCTACTGCTATATCGAGCTGGACAAATACTTCAAGGGCGAAAACGGGGGGCTCAGCTCCGAATACACCTACGACAGCACCCACATCAACTCTGCGGGCGGCCGGGTGTGGTACGAGCAGCTCATGAATATCGACAACTATTTCAACTTCCCCGAGAAGTTCTGCGTGGAGTACGACGGCGAGAGCGGTCTGCCCGTGGAGAGCGCGCCCGCCGCGCCCGCGGAGCCGGTGGCTCCGGCCCCGGAAACACCGCGGGAGGAGACCGTGCTGGACCGGATCTACGCGGGGATCGACGCGCTGGACTCCGACGTGCTGATGATGGAGCTCAAGGGGGATCAGCTGTCCTACCTGGGACTGCATCCGGAGGATTTCAAGGACGGACGCTTCTACGTCTGCGCCAACGGCCTGAAGGCCGACGAGATCTGGCTGGCGGAGACGGAGGACGAGACCGCCGCACAGGCCCTGCTCTCAAGGGCGCGCGAGCGCATCGAGCTGCGGGCCGCGACCTTCGACCAGTATCTGCCCGAGGAGAGCGCCCTTGCCCGCAGGGGCATCGCCGCGGCGAAGGGCCGCTGGGTCGGCCTGTTCATTTCTGAGGACGCGGAGAAGATGCGGGACATCTTCCTCGACGCGATAGGAGGCTGAGGCCATGATTTCCACCATCAAGAGTCTCGGGATCAACGGGATCGGGGGCTATGGCGTTTCCGCGGAGGTCTATATCTCCAACGGGCTGCCGGGCTTCGACATCGTCGGACTGCCGGACACCGCGGTCAAGGAGGCGCGCGAGCGCGTGCGGGCCGCGGTGAAGAACAGCGGCTTCCGCTTTCCGCAGAGCCGCGTGACCGTCAATCTCGCCCCGGCCGACACCAAAAAGATCGGCACCGTGTACGACCTGCCCATCCTGATCGGCATCCTCGCCGCCTCCGGCGCGATCCGGCATCCGGGAACGGACGCCGCCTTCTTCGGGGAGCTGTCCCTGACCGGTGAGCTGCGGGGCGTGCAGGGCGCGCTGCCGATGGCGATCGCCGCCGCGCGCGAGGGCCTGCGCCGCCTGTTCGTGCCCGCGGAGAACGCCGGCGAGGCCGCCTTCGCCGAGGGCGTGGAGGTCTACGGCGTGAAAAACGTCCGCGAGCTGATCGCCCACCTGAGCGGCGAGACCGCCCTGTCCCCCGCCGCCGCGCCCGAGCCCGCGCTGTTCCGCGGCGGCGCGCCCGATCTGGCCGACGTCAAGGGGCAGGAGAACGTCAAGCGCGCGCTGGAGATCGCTGCGGCGGGCGGACACAATCTGCTGATGATCGGCCCGCCGGGCGCGGGCAAGTCCATGCTCGCCAAGCGCCTGCCGGGTATCCTGCCGGATATGAGCCGGGAGGAGATGCTCGAGAGCACCGAGATCCACTCCGTGGCCGGGCTGACCAGCCACGAGCACCCGCTCGTCGCCCTGCGCCCCTTCCGCGCGCCGCATCATACGGTGTCCGCCGCAGGCCTCGCCGGGGGCGGCTCCGTGCCGAGGCCGGGCGAGATCAGCCTCGCGCACAACGGGGTGCTGTTCCTCGACGAGCTGCCGGAGTTTCGCAGCGACGTGCTCGAGGTCCTGCGCCAGCCGCTCGAGGACGGGCAGGTGACGGTCTCGCGCGTGGCGGGGACGGTCACCTACCCCAGCCGTTTCATGCTGGTGTGCGCGATGAACCCCTGCAAATGCGGCTGGTACGGGCACCCCTCGGGGCGCTGCCGCTGCAGCGAGAACGAGATCCGCCGCTATCACGCGCGCATTTCGGGGCCGCTGCTGGACCGCATTGATCTGATCGTTGAGGTCCCGGCCCTCGACTTTGCCGAGCTGCGGCGGAGAGAGCCCGCCGAGAGCTCCGAGGCCGTGCGCGGGCGCGTCAACGCCGCACGGGAGCTCCAGCGCGAGCGCTTCGGATCGGGCGCGGAGTACAACGCGCGCATGGGGAGCGCCGAGCTCAGGCGCTTCTGCGCGCTCGACACCGAGGGCGAGGCGCTGATGCGCGCCGCCTTCGACACGATGAACCTCTCGGCCCGCAGCCACGACCGCATCCTGCGCGTCGCGCGGACCATCGCCGATCTCGAGGGCGCGGAGCGCATCGAGGCCGCCCACCTCGCCGAGGCGATCCAGTACCGGACCTACGAGTGGACGTGAGGATGGAACGGTTTTGTCAATACGGGCAGCAAAATCCCCCGGGCCGGGTGGCCTGGGGGATTGGGTTTGTTATGGGGTTTTGCTTACTTCGCACCGTGCCGACGGAGCTTCGGGACCATCACCACGATGGCGGCGCCGGACAGGAGCAGGAACGCAGCCCACAGACCGATCTGGCTCTCATCGCCGGTCCTCGGGGACGAGGACGCCTGGGCGGTGGAGAGGATGTAGAAGTTGGTCTTGATGGTGCGGCCGTCCTTGGTCAGCGCGGAGATCGTGTAGGTGCCGGTCTGGCGCGCGTTCAGGAAGTCGGCGCTGAGCGTGATGCTCTTGCGGTCATTGCTCACAAAGTAATCGCTGGAATCGTAGAGCTTCCTGGAACCGACCATGACGGAGTCGGGCCGGATCTCCTCGCTGGCGATGAAGCGCAGGCTCTTGGAGCTGTTGACGACATGCTTGTCGGTGCTGTAGGGCTCGAGCGTCGGGACGTCGACCACATAGAAGACGGCGCGGTTGGTGTAGACGTCGGGATGACGCTTGTCGTAGATCCACAGGCGGTAGGTGCCCTCGCGCAGACCGGCCATGGTCTTCTCGCCGAGCTTGACGTAGCCGTCCCAGGACCAGAAGTCAAAGGTGTCGTAGCTGTTCTCGTACAGGCTGTCGGTGCCGATGCGCACGCCGACATAGTTGGCGTTGGGTCCGGACTCACCGTTGAGCTTCGCGACCAGGTTGGACTCGAAGGTCAGGGGCTCCTCGCCGCGCAGCCAGGTGTCGCGGGTCGCGATGACGTAGATGCCGAGAGCGGGGATCTCCTGATACTCGACTTCGCCGCAGGTGAGGCAGGTACGGAACTGGTTGCCGGGGCTGACATTGGTGGCAGGCTTAAGCACCGTCCAGGCGTCCCAGTTGTGCGTACCCGTCTTCGGCAGCATCAGCGCTTCCATCGTGGTGGGAGAGCCGCTCGCGTCACAGAGCTTGCCGCAAACGGAGCAGTAACCATGTGCCATCATACCGGTCGATCCGCAGGTAGGCGCGATTGCGCCGCCAGGCGTCACCGTGTGTGCCGCAAGCGGGTAAGAGCCTTCGCCTTCGATGGTTCCCGCAGCATCCATAAAGTGCTTGCCGCAGGTGCCGCACTCCCAATAATGCGGAGAAGCGACGATGCAGGTAGAATTATCCGTGCTTTCAGTAAGCGTACCATGCTGGAATCCGGTCAGGAGGTCGTTGTAGCTGTTGACATAGGACAGCTCCGCCAGCTCCGTATCGGTAAGCGTATCAGCCGGGTCACCGGCAGTATGGGTCGTCGTGCCCTGCACGATCTTGCCGTTGCTCAGCTTATAGCCGTCCACATTCCCCTGCGTATAGCAGTCGCCGGCGGCAGCAGAATAAACTTCCGTCACATAAACTCCGGCCGCAAATGCGTTGACAGTAAACAGGCACACGCACAGAGCAACGAGCACCGTCACTGACAGAATCTTTGTTAACGTCTTCATGTTTGTTCCCTTCCTTTTATTCGCCAGATTTTTAAAACAAACTCTATCTCCACCCCAAAACAAAGAGCCTGCAGTTCTCCCGTTCTTCGGTGCAGCTATACTGTAACACGATGGAACCAGATTTGCAAGTGTTTTTTTCATTTTTTGCGATAAAATTTTTTCTGCTTTGTAACTATTTTGAAAATTGCTCCGGTTCCCGGGGGGAGAGAACGGATTGCCGCGGCCCCTTGCGGGGCCTCGCAATGACGCGCAGAGGGCAGGCCGCGGGGCGGGGGCGACACCTCATCCGCCCTGCGGGCACCTTCCCCTCAAGGGGAAGGCCGACGGGGGATGACGGTGTGGTGCGGGCTCCTGCGGGCCTTGTGTGTGTTTGACGGCGGGGTGCGGGGCTTTGTTCCCGGGGGTACGAAAAAATTTCAAAAAAATTTCAAAGTACCGCAAAGGGAAACGGAAGTGCGGAAAGTGAATTGCCGCAAAAGGCAGACGGATTGCCACGGCCCCTTGCGGGGCCTCGCAATGACGCGCAGGGACAGGCCGGGGGCGAGGGGGAATCGACACCTCATCCGCCCCAGTGTGCGCACTGGGGCACCTTCCCCTCAAGGGGAAGGCGGACGGGGACGCGTCATGCGGGCACCTTTCCTTCAAAGGGAAGGCTGACGGGGACGGGGTGGGAGCGTCGCGTAAAAAAGCGTGGCGGAGGGGGCGGAGTTGTGGTACAATGTACATATACTATTGAAAGGGAAAGGGGGGGCGCGGACATGCGGGAGAGCTTTTACCGTCTGCCCGGGCCGCAGAGGCTCCGGATCGCGCTGGTGAGCGATCTGCACGGGCAGCCCTTCGGCGCGGTGCTCGCGTCGCTGCGAGAGCGGCGGCCCGGGCTCATCTGCGTTGCCGGGGACTTCGTCCACGGCGTGCCGCCGCGCGAGGGGCTCAAGCTCGAAAAGGAGCCGTCGGCACTCGCCCTGTTTCGGGAATGCGCCGCGCTCGCGCCGTGCTTCGTCTCTCTCGGCAACCACGAATGGCTGCTCTCCCCGGAGGATCTGGCGCTGGTGCGGGAGACCGGCGTCACCCTGCTCGACAACGAATGGACGCGCTTCGGGCCGCTCGTGATCGGCGGGCTGAGCTCCGCCTACGTCAAGGGCTACCGGGATTACCGCGCGGAGCACGCCGGGCAGCGCTATCCCCTGCCGGATAACATCCACCACGTCGCCCGCGGCGTGGAGCCGGAGCTCGGGTGGCTGGCGGACTACACGGCGCAGGAGGGCTTTCATCTGCTGCTGTGCCACCACCCCGAGTACTGGCCGCGCTTCCTGCGCGGCCTGCCCATAGAGCTCACGCTCAGCGGGCACGCCCACGGCGGGCAGATCCGCCTGTTCGGACAGGGCCTGTACGCGCCGGGGCAGGGCGCTCTGCCGAAATACACCTCAGGGCTGTACGAGGACCGTCTGCTGGTCAGCCGCGGGCTGTCCAACAACGTCGTCATCCCGCGGCTGTTCAATCCCACGGAGCTGGTCTATCTCGATCTGGAGGTCTGAACCATGTCTGAGTTTTACGCACTGTACGACGCGCTGGCCGATTCGGTCAAAAGCGCCGAGCCCGCCGCGTCGGTGACCTTCGCCGAGCGCTGGGCCATGGCGGAAGCCGCCGACGGCCTCGGCCTTGCCATGGCCACGCCCGGCGATTCGATCGCGCCCCGCTTTGCCGGCGGGCTTGTGGGCCTGCCGCTGTGCGAGGCGGCGAAGGCCGTCTCGAGCTGGAACCTCACCGAGGCGTCCTGCGCCCTCGCCGCGGCCAACGCCTTCTTCAATACGCCCGCGCGCATGGACGCGCTCGGCGCCTTCGAGCCCTACGAGAATTACTCCACCGCCGGGATCGACCTGTGCGGACGCACCGTCGGGCTGATCGGACACCTGCACGGGCCGAAGGGCCTGCGCGAGCTCGCCCGCGCCGTCTACACCATCGAGCGCAGCCCGCAGCCCGGCGACTACCCCGACGCCGCCTGCGACGCGCTGCTGCCGCAGTGCGATCTCGTCATCATCACCGGCAGCACGCTCGTCAACAAAACGCTGCCGCATCTGCTGGAGCTTTGCAAGGACGCCTTCACGATCCTCACCGGGCCGTCGGTGCCGATGTGCCCGGCCCTGCTGGACTTCGGGATCGACCGGCTGGCGGGACTTGTTGTGACTCAGCGCGGCGGCGTGGCGGAATACGTGCGGGAAAACCGGCGCGGGAACCCCTACGGCTTCGGGCAGAGCTTCCTGCTGAAAAAAAGATGACACGGCGAAAAACCAGGCTGGTTTCCCAGCCTGGTTTTTGTTGTTTAGAATTTTCCGCTGTGGTGGGAGAAGCCGCCGGAGTTGACGCTCGTGCCGCCGGCGTGGCCGCCGCCCGGCCGGCTGGACGAGGTGTTCTTCGGGATGATCTGCCTCGTCACGCTGCGGTTGATGAACTGGTCCGAGCGCTCGCGCAGCTGCAGTCCGCCGCTGGAGACATAGTTGCCCGCCTTCGTCTGCCTGACGGCGGTCTTCGACTTCCTCTTGAAGCCCCCGACGACCATGCCCGCGACCAAGGACGGGGCCAGCACGATGATCAGGAGCTCCGACGGCGTGAAGCCCCGCTTCGGAGGATCGGGGATCCACTGGTCCAGCGGGTCGCCGTTCTTCGCCCGGGCGATCAGCCTGCCGCTGTTCTCAACATAGTCGGCAAAGCCGCCCGCCCAGTCGTTGGCGCGGAAGTTGTCCAGGAAGGTGTCCGCGAGCTGCTTCTTGCCGTAGTCGGTGAAGGCGTAGTTGCCGAAATCCCCGTAGGCGGTGAGATCATAGTCCCGGTCGTTCATGCTCATCGAGAGCAGGATGCCGTTTTTGCCCTCCCCCTCGCCGAGCTCGTAGGTCTTGTAGATGGCCTCGGAGAAGTCCTCGATCGAGCCGTTGACATAGGTCTTGTAATTGTCCACCACGACGATGTAGACGCCGCAGCCGGTGTCCGCGGCGATCTGCGCCGCCTGCGAATTGAGACTCTCACGCGTCTCGGCGGAGAGGATATTCGCGTAGTCGCTGACGTAGTCGAGCTTCGCCCCGGCCAGGGCCGTCAGCGGCAGCGAGAGCAGCAGCGCCGCGCACAGGAGGAGACCGAAAAGAAAGCGTTTCTTCATGCCCGGCCTCCCTCAGTACAGCAGCGCGGCCAGCAGCGCCATCAGCGGCAGGGCGATGCCCGCAAACCACGCCAGCATCTTCCCCTTGGACACGGGCAGATCCCCGATGAGCTTGCCGGTCTGGCCGTTCATCGCAAAGAGATAGTTCTGCCCGTCGTACTTCGTCGCCAGCAGCCACACGGGCAGCAGGGCGTAGCCGGTCCGGCTGCGGCGGACGCTGATCTGGCGGCTCTCGGGCGTGCAGCTGGAATACCCGCTGACCGTCCCGGCCAGCAGCTCCTCCGCCGTGTTCTGCGCGCGCAGATCCACGCGGGCATAGCAGTCCTCCGGCTTCACGTCGTACTTGTCGGCCAGGAAGCCCGGCAGATAGGCGTTCGAGAAGGGCTTGAGCTCGGCGTAGTCATAGGGCTCGATCGCGTCCATGTGGGCGTCGGGCATCTTGCTCGACGCGTCCGCGGGGATCTTGTCAAAGCTCACCACGCCGGAGCGGCGGACCCGGTAATAGTCGGTGGTCGTGACGATCTCCCGCCCGGTCGTGACCGAGTTGACCCGCGTGCCCTGAAAGCACATGTCCGCGTCGACCGTGCCGTCGAACAGCCAGAAGGGCACATACACCCCCTTGATCTCCTCAATGTGGTTGCGGTCGGAAAACGCGTTCGGGAGCAGCTTCTTGCCGCGGTAGTAGTTCTTCAGCGCCCTCTTCGCCGCCTCCTTGTCGAGCTTGAAGGGGATCACCCAGTCCGGCTTGAGCATGTCGGAGAGCTGGCCCGGCACGATGGAGGGGTTGTTGCAGTAGGGACAGGACGTCGCGGCGGTGGTCTCGTCACAGATCAGCTCCGCGCCGCAGCTCGGACAGTTGTAGACCCGCAGGCCCCCATCCTCGGCCCAGTTGGTCCCGGTGTGCTCCGGCTCCTGCGCCTGCTGCGCGGCCTGCGCCTGCGCGGCGGACGAAGCGGCGGCCGCCGCCTCGTCCTTGTCCTTATACAGCGCCTCGATCTCCTGTACCGTGTAGCTGCTGCCGCAGTAGTCGCACACGAGCTTCCCGCTCGCTCCGTCAAAGCGCAGCGGACCCGTGCAGGCCGGGCACTGATAGTTGGTTATCTGTCTTGCCACAGGCTTTCACCTCGCTTGGATGGCGGAGAGATCAGACGATGTCTCCTTCGTCAAAGGGGTCGCCGCACTCGGGGCAGAACTTCGGCGGATGCGCGGGGTCCTCCGGCTCCCAGCCGCACTTGTCGCACTTGTAGAGAGGCGCCGACGCGGGCTTCTTCGCGCCGCACTCGGCACAGAATTTGCCCTTGTTCACCGCGCCGCAACTCGGGCAGGTCCAGCCGTCGACGGGCTTCTTCGTGCCGCACTCGGTGCAGAACTTGCCGAAGGCCTGCTTGCCGCAGCCCGGGCAGGTCCAGCTCTCCTTCGCGGGAGCAGCCGCCGCCGGAGCGGGCTGCTGCGCGCCCATGCCGTAGAGCGCCGACGCGTTCATGCCGCCGGCCTGCGCGGCCATGTTCATGCCCATGAAGCCGACCGCCGCGCCGCCCGCGTTGTTCGCCGCGTCCTGCATCGCCTGCGCCTGCGCACCGACGATCGCAGCCGCCGCCGCAGTGGGATCGCGGTAGGCCGCGTTGCGCTGCATCTCCTTGATGAGCTTCTCGTCCTCCTCGTTGGCCTTGACGCTGGAGACGCCGAAGGAGACGATCTCGAGACCCCTGAGGTCGCGCCACTTGGCACTGAGCACGTCGTTGAGGGCGTCGGCGATCTCGCCGGTGTGGGCCGGGAGCGCGGAGTAGCGGATCCCCATCTCGGAGATCTTCGCAAAGGCCGGCTGCAGCGCGGTCAGCAGCTCGGTCTTGAGCTGGGCGTCAAGCTGGCTGCGGGTGTAGGCGCTCTGGACGTTGCCGCAGACGTTCGTGTAGAACAGGATCGGGTTGCAGACGCGGTAGGAATACTCGCCGAAGCAGCGGATGGCAATGTCGATGTCGATGCCCGCACGCTGGTCCACCACGCGGAACGGGACCGGCGAGGGCGTGCCGTACTTGTTGCCGACGATCTCCTTGGTGTTGAAGTAGTAGACGCGCTGGTCCTTCGGGATCTCGCCGCCGAAGGTGAAGCGCTTGCCGAGGACCTTGAAGGTCTCCTTGATGCTGCTGCCGAGGTCGCCCGCAAAGATCGAGGGCTCCGTCGAGGCGTCGTAGCGGAACTCGCCCGGCTCGGCGCAGAGCTCGGCGATCTTGCCGTTGTCGACGATGATCATGCACTGACCGTCGGCCACGGCGACGATGGAGCCGTTGGAGATGACGTTGTCATTGCCCCGGTTGCTCTTGCCGGTGTTCTTCTTGCTGCCCTTGACGACGAGCGTCTCGGTGTCCAGCGCCTCGCAGTAGAAATACTCTTTCCACTGGTCGGCCAGTACGCTGTTGACAGCGCTCAGACCTGCCTGAATAAGACCCATTTTTTATTTCTCCTTTCGTTTGTCGCAGAGCAAAAAGGCGTTGCCGCCGTTGCGTTCTTTTACAGTATAGCAGGCTGTGTGCGAAAAATCCACTAAATATTTGTTAAGAGGGACAGCTCATCCGCCCTTCGGGCGCCTTCCCCGCAAGGGGAAGGCGGGGGCGCGGGGGGACGGTTTGCAGACCGGCGGGAGAAAACGGATTGCCGCGGCAGCGACGTCGGTCACTGGTTCGCAATGACGCGCAGGCGGGAAGGCGGGGCGGGAACATTTGCGGGGAAGCGCCGTCTTACGGTCGGCGCGGCGGATCCTGCACGTTTTGTGCTTGCAAAAGCGTCCGATGCGCTGTATAGTATAGAAGTTATTGTACAGATCCGCACTGAAATAGATCGGAAGGAGAATCCCCATGAAGAAAAGAATGCTGGCCGTGATCCTGCTGCTCGCCCTGGCGCTGACGCTGTGCGCCTGCGGGAAGAAATCCAAGGCCGTCGAAGCCACCCCCGCGCCCGCGCCCGTCGAAACGCCGGAGCCCACACCCGATCCCGCCGAGAAGATCGCCGCGGCCGCCGCAATGTTCAACGCGGGCGATTACAGCGCCGCGCTGGCTGAGCTCAAGGCGCTCGAGGCGCTGGGCGATCCCCAGGTCGCCTGGCTGCTGGGCAAGTCCTTCTATGAGGGACTCGGCACCCGGACCGACGGCAAGCGCGCCGCCGAGTATCTGCAGAGCGCCGCATCCGACGGCGTGGTCGCCGCCCGCTTCCTGCTGGCCGACGCCGCCGACAACGGCAGCGGCGTGCGCCAGGACAAGGACGAGGCCGCCCGGAGCTATGTCAAGTTCGCCGCGCTCGCCGATGAGCTGCAGCCCGGCGCGCCCGGCTACGGCTCGGCCATGGTGGGGCTGACCCAGTGCTACGCGCGCGGACTCGGCGTGGAGAAAAACCAGAAGTTCGCCGTCGAGGCCGCCAAAAAAGCCGCCGAGGGCGAGGGCCTGACCCCCTTTGACCTGATGACGCTGGCCGCCTTCTTCGACAGCGCCGACACCATCAAGATCACTGCCAACGCCGACGCCGCGGCCGCCGCCGCGGGCGAGAAGCCCGAGGACGCCCGCAAGATCGACGCCGCCAAGGCCAGGGAGCTCTACAGCAGGGCCTTCGACGCAGTCCAGACCCTCGCCGACGCGGGCAACCTGCGCGCGCAGAAGCTGCTCGGCGACTTCTACTTCGACGGGCTCGGCAGCGTGGAGCGCGACTACGCCAAAGCGATGGAGCTGTACACCAGGGCCGGCGAGGCCGGATACGCCCCCGCCCAGGCGCGGGTCGGCTACATGTACCAGAACGCGCTGGGCGTGCCCGCGGACTACGATCTGGCGATGGAGTGGAACAGCCGTGCCGCCGAGCAGGGCAACCCCCAGGGCCAGGAGCAGATCGGAGACCTTTACCGTGAGGGACTCGGCGTGACGCAGAGCCTGGACGAGGCCAGCCGCTGGTATGCCAAGGCCAAGGACGGCGGCAGCGAGCGCGCCGCGGCCATGCTCGACGAGACCGACATCGGCTGGGCCTACGGCGGACACGGCGCGCACGCGTAAGGACGGCGGGCCGCCGGGGCGTCGGCCCCTACGCGATATGACGCAGCCCGTACATCAAGGGCGCGTTGCAAAATGCACCGCCTTGTCACTGCGAGGCCCCGTAAGGGGCCGTGGCAATCCGTTTCCCTTTGAAAAGAAGACGGATTCCCACGCCAATCTGAGGACTGGCTCGGAATGACGGGCCGGGATTTGCATTTTGCAACGCGCCCGGTTTTTTCGGGAACTTTTTATGCCGCGGGTTCGTCAATGGAGGTAAGGCGTACTGCACCCTTTTGCAGGGGACAAAACAATAAAAAAGTTGACATAAATTATTCTTTTTCCCTTGCGTACCAAGGGGGCGTGTGGTATAATAAAAACGTTAAAAAGCGGCAATTATGTTACAAAATGTGACAAATTAGTTCCAGAACTGAGAGGTTTGGGAAAATGAAAAAGCAGAAAAACGCAACCCGTATCATTGCCATCGTCCTGGTGCTGCTCATGGCGCTGGCTCTGATCCCCTTTGCCGCGTCGGCGGACAATGTCACGTGGACGTTCAACGGCAACGGGGGCACTTATCTGGACAGCGAAGAACACGCACAGTCTGTCTACACCCAGTCGTTTGAGTCCGGCGTCGCTTCGACGCTTCAGATTCCGACGTTCACCCGGGAACACTTTACTCTGAAGGGCTGGAAGCGCACCAATCCCGATGTGGACGGCGGGGCGCTCTGGCAAAATGGCAGCAACGTCACCACCAGTACCTCCTCCCAGCTTGAGGCTCAGTGGGAGCAGATCCTGGTCAGCGTCAGCTTCGACGGCGGCGCTCACGGCACGGGCAGCATGGCTTCCGATGAGAATCTGGATGCCGGGTCGACGTATACCGGTCCGGACGCCTGGACCGGCGGGAGCGACCGCGGCTGGGCGTTTGAGGGCTGGGAGTGGAACGGGAACCCGGTCGGCGCGACGATCGAGCTGCCCGACACCGACGTGACCCTCACCGCCCAGTGGCAGATGGTAGATCCGATCACGATCCATTTTGACGGCAACGGAAACACCGGCGGCAGCGTGCCGGACGACATCACGACGCTCAGGACGGTGCCTGTGCAGGTGCCCGCTTCGCCGGTCCCCACGCGTACCGACTACAGGTTCCTCGGCTATGCCGAGAGCGCCACGGCGACGGCGGCAGACTATACCGCGGGCGACGAGATCCCCAACCCCGACTCCGGCAGCACCAAGACCGTCTACGCCGCGTGGGCGAAGGACGAGGTCACGATCAAATTCCTCCCGGGCGACGCGGCTGCCACGGGGAGTATGAACGATGTGAAAAAGCTCCGCGGCTACGAGTATTATCTCCCCTCCAAAGACTTCTGCGGATTTAAGGTCACGGGCAAGGATTTCTACGCCTGGCAGGTAGAGAACGGCTCCGTGCAGGCACCCGGCAGCGAGCTGAGCTGGCCCGCCGGGGATTACACGACGCTCAATGTGACCGCACTCTGGAAGACCGTCTTTAAGGTGATCTGTTTTCATAACGACGGCTCCGGCAAGTACGATGTGATCCAGGTCGTGGACGGCAACTCCGTCGATAAGCTCGATTCGCTCCCGAACACCACGATCGGCGGAAAGCAAATGAAGTTTATCGGCTGGTACGCGAATCCGAGCGCGAAGCCCGAAACCGACGCCCCGTACGCCGTGCCGTTCACGCCCGATCAGGATGTGGATCTCTACGCCGGGTGGCTTTCCGCGACGATCCCGGTCGAGTTCGACAAAAACGGCGGCAAAACGGAGATGGACAAAGGCGCCGCGCCGCGCGGCGGGAAGTACGCGCTGCCGGAATGCAGCATCCTCCCGCCGACTGCCAAGACCTTCAAGCAGTGGCTGATCGGCGAAACCGCTTACGACCCCGGCGATGAGATCGATGTTCCTCTGACGGGCGTCGAAAAGATCAGCGTCAAGGCGGAGTGGCAGGACGACGTCATGCAAGGCACCGTGACCGTGACGGCCGCCGAGGGGACCGTGGTCGGCAAGACGATCTTCGCCACCGCGGAAATCACCAATCCCGATCCCGCAGGCACCGTGCGCTACCAGTGGGCGCGCAGCGAAGACGGTATGAGTAACTGGGAGGCGATCGGCCAGCCCAGCACCAGCAACAAATATACCATCCAGGCGAGCGATCGGGGCACATATCTGCGCTGCACCGTGACCTGCTCGAACAAGACCGGAAGCTCCCTCTTGAGCAACGTGGTCGGACCGGTCACCGGCGACACCGTCATCCTGACCGTCACCCAGCAGGACTACGGCGATGTGCCCGGCGAAGTGACGATCCAATACGCCGACGGAACGCCGATCACTACGGTGACAGCCGCAAGTGACAGCGGCCCCGTCCTGAAGAACACCCCCTTGACGCTGACCGTCACCCCACCCGACGGGAAGGTGGTCAAGACCGTCGGCGGCAAGAGCGCCGCAGCCAGCTATTCCTTCACCCTGACGGCAAATATGGAGGTCGCTGTCGTCTACACCAATGCCGGCTCTCATGGCGAGAAGAACATCACCGTCTATCCCAGCAAGGAGCCCACTTCCGAGTCCACCGACCCGGTCAGTGCCGCCGGCAAGGCCGAGGCCATCAACGCCATCGCGGCGGAAGATCCCTCCCGCGGCGAGGGCGCGGCCTATGACATGATCATCTGCTACAACAACAACCCCTCCGACAGAGTCACCGACCCCACGCTGCTCAAGAAGCAGAGCTTCGTCCTCCGCTTCCCCGCCTCCGTCAAGAAGGGCAACTACGGCAAGGGCAGCTTTGACGAGGCCTGGACCTACGGGGTCTTCCACTACGACAGCAGCACCGGTCTGACCCAGCTCTCGGACGGCGTTACCTACACCACGTCCGGCAGCATCCTCAAGGCTACCGTCACCGGGCAGGAGGATTTCTCCCCCTATATCACCGCCGCCGCCCCCAAGGAGCTGATCGGCAAGGTCAACCTCTCTGTCAGCGGAACGAAGATTTCCGACACCGCGGGCGTCTCCCCCGGTCAGACGCTCCACTTCCAGGATGTGACCGGCACCAACGCGGTCAATACCTCGTTCCACTACTCCTGGTACTATGATACCGGCGTCAAGATCGACGGCGCGGCCGACGATAAGGCTTACGTCGTCAAGATCACCGATATCGGCAAGAACATCGTCTGCCGCGTCACGCACGACGTACAGACCGGCTACATCGAGAGCGGCGCCCATAAGGTCTCCGGCAAGCCCAATCCGAAGGTGGAGTATATCAAGGGCTGGATCATCAACGACGGTGAGACCCAGCGCGGCACGATCTCCGACGTCTCGTCCGAGATGGAATACCGCGCCCCCGGCTCCAACACCTGGACGCCGATCACCGGCACCAGCGTCAAGGATCTGCTCAAGTCCGGCGTCTACTCGGTACGCTTCAAGGACGACACAGACTCGAAAAACTGGGCAAGCGTCGAGGTCCCGGACTACTACACCGTCACCTGCGTAGCCGAAAACTACAGCAGCAGGGTCGACTTCAAGGCCACCGGCACGGGTGTTGTGCAGTATTCGCCCAATATCTGGCTGGTGCCCAAGCCCACGACCACCAGCGGCAGCGCCATTACGGTGACGGCAGCCTCGAACTACACCAAGTACTTCAAAATCACGAACATCCGCTCCGTCCCCAACGTGGGCGCAAATAAGTCGGGACGGGCAAACTCCCTGAGCCTGACCCTCACCAAGCAAGACATTCTCGGTAACGGCTACTTTACCGTTTACGCCCGGGTCGGCGTAGACGGCGCCAAGACCGGCGATACCTCGCACCTCGAGCTGTGGGTCGAGCTCGCGGCCCTGTCCCTGATGGGTCTGGGCGCGGCGCTCGTGATCGCGCGGAAGAAGCTCAAAGCACAGAAGTAACACAAGCACATACGCCGAACGCCCCGCGGAGGAATCCGCGGGGCGTTTTGCAGCATCGGGTGCGCTGCGCGGGGATGTGTTTTTCTCGTGAGGGGATGCAGGAGGTAAGAAGAACGGATTGCCGCGGCAGTGTGCGCACTGCCTCGCAATGACGTAGACGGGGAGGCGTGGCGGAACGCGGGGAGGGCGTACAAACGTCGACAGGCGGGCCGCCGAGGCGTCGGCCCCTACGAGGAGAAGGATCGGGGCGGAGGGGAACCGGGACGGCAGGGCACCTGCAATTCCTGCACATCGGCGGCGACACCTCATCCGCCCCAGTGTGCGCACTGGGGTACCTTCCCCTCAAGGGGAAGGCGGGCGGGCCGACAGGGAGCGGCGGAGATTGCGCTTGCCGCGGGAGTGTGGTAAAATAACGGCGGAACCGCCGTTATTGTAGGATTTGAGTCGCTTTTCCCGCCCCCGGCGGGGCAACCGAAAAGCATGACATATTATACCATAAGCCCTCCGGTCTTATGGTATAATACAATTATCTCCGGGCCGCGGGGCGGTCCGTACAAAGGAGTTTTCCATGAACGACATCATCCTCTTAAAGCTCGGGGAGATCATCCTCAAGGGCCTCAACCGCCGCCGCTTCGAGCAGCGCCTGTTGAGCAACATCCGCTGGCGGCTCGGCCGGATCGGCCGCTTCCGGGTCTATCTGCTCCAGTCCACGATTTACGTCGAGGGACAGGACCCCGCCGCGCTTGACGCCGCCTTCGAGGAGCTGCAGAAGGTCTTCGGCGTCGTCGCCATCTCCCGCGCCAGAGCCTGCGAAAAGGACAAGGACGCCATCGCCCGCCTCGCGATCGAGGCCATGCGCGAGCCCATGCGGCACGCCAGGAGCTTCAAGGTGGAGTCCAAGCGCTCGGACAAGTCCTTCCCCATGACCTCGGTTCAGCTCAGCCAGTACATCGGCGGAGAGCTCAACGAGGCCTACCCCGAGGTCGCCGTCGACGTCCATGACCCCGAGCTCACCGTCTACGTCGAGGTCCGCGACCTCGCCGCCTACGTCCACGCAGCGCCCGTGCCCGGCGCCGGCGGCATGCCCGTCGGCTCCAACGGCGTCGCCGTCACCCTGCTGTCCGGCGGCATCGACTCCCCCGTCTCGAGCTGGATGATCGCCCGCCGCGGCGTGCGCCTCATCCCGGTCCACTTCTTCTCCTTCCCCTACACCTCCGAGCAGGCCAAGGAGAAGGTCGTGGAGCTCGCCCGCCTGCTCGCCCCCTGGTGCGGACGGATGCGCCTCGAGGTCGTGCCCTTCACCCATATCCAGGAGGAGATCCGCGCGAAGTGCCCCGAGGAGTATTTCACCCTCGTCATGCGCCGCTTCATGATGCGCATCGCCGAGCGCATCGCCCTCGACAACGGCGCAAAGGCCATCGTCACCGGTGAAAACCTCGGCCAGGTCGCCAGCCAGACCATGGAGGCCATGGCCTGCACCCGCGCCGTCACAACGCTCCCCATCCTCCAGCCGCTCATCGGTATGGACAAGGGTGAGATCATCGCCCAGGCGCGGAAAATCGGGACCTTCGACACCTCCATCCTCCCCTACGAGGACTGCTGCACCGTCTTTACCCCGCGCCACCCGCGTACCCATCCGACGCTCGCGGAGGTCGAGGAGGCCGAGGCCGCCCTCGACGTCGAGGCCCTGGTCAACGAGGCCGTGCTCGGCGTGGAAAGGATCGTGATCGACTTTGAAGAGAGCACCTGAGGCCGAGATCCTCTCGGTCGGGACCGAGCTGCTGCTCGGCCACATCACCAACACCGACGCGCGCGACATCTCCGAGATGCTATCGCGCATCGGGCTCAACGTCAAATACCACAGCGTCGTCGGGGACAACCCCGAGCGCCTGCGCCAATGCGTCGAGATCGCCAGAGGCCGCGCCGACGTGATCATCACCACCGGCGGACTCGGCCCCACCTGCGACGACCTCACCAAGCAGGTCGTGGCCGACTGCTTCGGCCTGAAGCTCGTGCGCAGCGAGGAGGTCGAAAAGAGCCTCTACGAGTACATCCGCACCGGGCGCGGCCTCACGCCGAACACCCATCAGCAGGCGCTGCTGCCCGAGGGCTGCACCGTGTTC
Organism: Eubacteriales bacterium; assembly: GCA_030531585.1. Lineage (GTDB taxonomy): Bacteria > Bacillota > Clostridia > Oscillospirales > Oscillospiraceae > Limivicinus. The sequence goes on from JAUNNC010000004.1 coordinate 47,233, forward strand.
CCGAACTCCTGCGGCACCGCCCCCGGCTGCGCCTTCGAAAAAGATGGGAAGGTCGTCGTGATGCTGCCCGGCCCGCCCAAGGAGTGCCGCGCCATGTTCGAGCGCTCCGCCCTGCCCTACCTGCGGCGGCTCAGCGGCGAGGTCATCGTCTCGCACTCGCTCAACATCTTCGGCATCGGCGAGAGCGCCGTCGACGACCTCTTCGCCGCGGAAATGAACGCCATGACGAACCCCAGCATGGCCCCCTACGCCAAGGAATGCGACTGCCTGCTGCAGATCACCGCAAAGGCCGAAAGCGAGGCGGAGGCCGAGGCCATGATCGCCCCCGTGCGCGCGCATGTGCTTGAGGTGCTGGGCGAGTATGTCTACGGCGAGGACGTCGATTGCATCGAGGAGGCCGTGATGGCGCTGCTGCGCGAGCACGGGAAGACCTTCGCCGCCTGCGAGAGCTGCACCGGCGGCGATATCGCCCGCCGCTTCACCGAGCTGCCCGGCGCGAGCGCCTTCTTCCTCGGCGGGGCCGTGACCTACACCAACGCGGTCAAGACGAAGCTCGCAGGGGTGCCGGAGGCGCTGCTCGCGGAAAAGACCGCGGTCAGCCGCGAGGTCGCGCAGGCCATGGCCGAGGGCGTACGCGAGCGCCTCGGCGCCGATCTCGCCGTGAGCGTGACCGGACTCGCCGGGCCCGACGGCGACGGCGTGCACGAGGTCGGGACCGTGTTCATCGCCCTGGCCGCCGAGGGGCAGACCTGGGTGCGCGAGACGCACATGGGAGAGCGGCGCACGCGCAGCTTCATCCGCCGCATGGCCGGCAACCACGCCTTCGACATGCTGCGGCGGTACTTGAGCGGGATGAAGGTGGAATAACAAAAACGGAGCGTCCGGCGGACGCTCCGTTTTTGTTGTGCCATATGGATCAGGTGTATCTTTCCGTCCGGCACCCGTCATTCCGAGCCAGTGTCGCAGCACTGGCGTGGGAATCCGTCTCTTTTTTGCAAACTGGTCATTTTGTTTGCGCTAAGGAGATGCGGATTGCCACACCAGTGACGTCGGTCACTGGTTCGCAATGACGTAACTCGGACGTTTTCGCTGATCATTTGACTGGGATTTAATCGTCAGAATCAGCTTTCCTTCCTTCGCATGGCACGGATGACGGCGAAGGCGATGGCGTGGCCGAGAGCCGCAACCGGCCAGATGATCCAGCTGATGTCCCAGCGCCGGGTCAGGAAGCTCACCAGCAGGAAGATCGCCGTCACGGCGAGCCAGTAGATCCCGGCGAAGGGGCCGAGGGCTTTGGACTGCTCCTTCTCGGCGCGGCTGTAGTCGCCCTCCTCGAGCAGGGTCTTGTAGCCGCCCATGACCATGGCGGAGCGCACGATGAGCATCACGCCGATGCCGATCATCGCCAGCAGCACGGCGGTCGCCGCGACCATCGGCGCCTCCGCGTCCTCGCCGAAGGCGAAGAGAGCGACGAAGATGGGCAGC